>NZ_JBYTEQ010000001.1:0-298639 GCF_058792115.1 Cellulosimicrobium sp. EB106-03-01-XG111 | reverse complement strand
GGTTTTGTGGGGGGGGGGGGGGGGGGGGGGGCCCCCCCCCCCCCCCCCCCCGGGGTGCTGGTGCCGGTGGCGGGTGTCGACCGTCGCGCCGGCTAGTACATGCCGGTGAGGACGGGGACGTACGTGACGAGGAACAGCAGGGCGATCGAGACCCCGAGCCACGGGAGCATGTCGCGCAACGCCCGTTCGGCCGAGATCCCGGCGATCCGGCTCGTGATGAGCAGGTTGATCCCGACGGGCGGCGTGATGAGCCCGATCGCGAGGTTGATGACGACGATGAGCCCGAAGTGGACCGGGTCGACGCCCGCGGCGGTGACGATCGGCAGGAGGATCGGCGTGAAGATGATGATCGCCGCGTTGCCCTCGACGACCGTGCCGATGAGCAGCAGGATCACGTTCGTGACGAAGAGGATGAGCAGCACGTTGTCCGTGAGCCCGAGCACGGCGTCGGCGACGATCTGCGGCGTGCCGCCGGTCACGAGCGCCCACGAGTAGGCCTGCGCCATCGCGATGATGAGCATGATCGCGGCGACGAGCATCGTCGTCTCGCGCATCGCCTTGACGACGCGCTGCCAGGACAGCTCGCGGTAGACGACGACCCCGAGGATCACCGCGATGAGGACCGCGACCGCGCCGCCCTCCGTCGCGGTGAAGACGCCGAGCCGGATGCCGCCCAGCACGACGACCGGGATGAGCAGGGCCGGGAGCGCCTTGGCGGCGGTGCGCACGAGCTCGCGCGCGCCCACGCCGCGCTCGGCCGGGTAGCCCTTCTTGCGGGCCACGAGCCAGCCCGTGACCAGGTACACGAGGCCGAACCCGAGGCCGATGTAGAGGCCGTGGAAGAACAGCGCGCTGATCGAGACCTCGGCCGCGACGCCGTAGATGATCATCGTGATGCTCGGCGGGAGCACGAGCGCGACGATCGACGCCGTCGCGGTGACCGACGCCGCGTCGCCGGGCGCGTAGCCGCGGCGCAGCATCTGCGGGATGAGGAGGCGGCCGACCGACGACGCGTCCGCGACCGCCGAGCCGGACATGCCGCCGAACGTGATGTTCGTGAGGACGTTGACGGCCGAGAGCCCGCCGCGGATGCGGCCGACGATCGCGTAGGCGAAGTCGATGAGGCGCTGGGTCACGCCGCCCGCGTTCATGAGCGACCCGGCGAGCACGAAGAGCGGGATCGCGAGGAGCGGGAAGGAGCGCATCCCGGCGACGAACCGCTGGGCGCCGACCTCGGGCGGCACGCCCTCGGCGGCGAGGCTCGCGAACGAGGCGAGGCCGACGGCGACGCCCACCGGGGCGCCGATGACGAGGATGAGGAGGAGGAGCCCTCCGAGGATGAGGGGCATGGGTCAGACGTCCTTGTCCTGGGAGGTGGGCGCGACGAGCTGCTCCGCCTCGGCGATGTTCGCCTCCACGGCGTCGTCGGGGGTGTCGAAGTCGCCGCGCAGCGCCTCGACGAGCTTCTCGACCGCGTAGACGCAGGAGAGGCCCATGCCGATCGGCACGACGACGTACATGGCGAGCAGCGTGATGTCCGTGCCCGTCGCGATGGTCAGGCCGGTCATGAGCTGGCGCGCGCCCGTCGGGAGCATCATCGCGGCGTAGACCGCGACGAGGCCGAACAGGCCCGCGGAGAGCGCGTAGCCGAGCGCGACGAACGCGCGGCGAACCTTCCCGCGCAGGCGGTCGAGGAGCAGCGTCACCGCGATGTGCTCGCTGCGGCGCACCGCGACGGGGATCGCCGTCATGACGCACCAGACGAACGCGAGCGTCGCGAACTCCTCGGACCACACGGTCGGGCTGTTGAGCACGTACCGCATGAAGACCTGGAGCACGAGGACGGCGCTCACGAGCGTGATCGCGACGCCCGAGACCACGAACAGCGCGCGCTCGGCGCCGGACAGGACGCCGCGGACGGCGCGGGCCGCGCTCACGGGACCATCACCAGCTTGACGATGTCGCCCGGCCCCTCGGCGGCCATGGTCGTCGTGATCGCGGCGCCCTCCTCCAGGGAGGTCGTGCGGGACACGAGCACGTCCGCGAGCTCCGGGTGGCGCGCGAGGACGTCGAGCGCGGTGCGGAAGTCGTCCTTCGTGTACATGGCCGTGCCGAGCAGGGCGATCTCGCGCACCTGGAGCTGCCCCACCGGGACCGGCACGGGCTGGTTGAACACCGCGACCTGGACGATCGCGCCACCGGGCGCGACGGCCTCGAACGCGCGCTCGACGAGCGCGGGCACGCCCGCGGCGACGAAGACGGCGTCGTACGAGCCGGGCTCGAGCGCGGCGTCGGGCAGGTGGACGCCCGTCGCACCGACCGCGCGCAGCACCTCGTGGACGTGCTCGCGCGGCTCGACGACGTCGACCACGGTGCTGCCGCCGTCGGCGAGGACGCGCGCGACGAGCGCGCCGATCGTGCCGCCGCCCAGCACGAGCGCGCGCTCGCGGCGCCGCTCCCCCAGCTGCGCGACGGCGTGGGCCGCCACCGCGACCGGCTCGGCGAGAGCGAGGTGCTCGTCCGCGACGCCGTCGGGCGCGGGGACCAGCGTGTACGCGGGCACGACGACGTGCTCGGCGAACGAGCCGTCCCACTCGGCGACGCCGAGCATCTGCTTGCTCGCGCACAGGTGGTAGCCGCCCGTCGTGCACAGGTCGCACGTGCCGCACGGGCGCTGCGGGTCGACGACGACGCGGTCGCCGACGGCCACGTCGGCGACGTCCGGGCCGACCTCGGCGACGCGGCCACCGGCCTCGTGGCCGGAGATCAGCGGCGGGACGCGGAACGGGTGGGTGCCGCGGAGGGCGGCCAGGTCGGAGCCGCACACCCCCGTGGAGGTGACGGCGAGCAGGACCTCGCCGGGGCCGGGGACCGGGCGCGGGATGTCCACCACGTGGGCGGTCCCGGACGTCTCGAATCTGATGGCGCGCATCGTGGAACAGCTCTTTCCCCGCGACTGGGAAGCCGCGTTGCTCTGCGTGCGGGTGAGGGGAGACCTGTCGGCACCGGTGCCCGACGTCGGACGCTCGGCGCGGCAGGTTGAGTGACTGTATCCTGTCATACCAGTTGATCCAACCCCGTCTCACGGCCGTGAGCGCCGACCGCGTCCGGGCAGGTCGCGGCCCCCGTGAGGCAGAATGGCGCGGTCGTCACCCCGAGGAGGAACGGTGCCCGAGCCCGATGCGACGCTGCCGACGAGCGGCATCGTGCGACAGCGCCGACTGTCCGACCAGGTCGCCGACGCGATCCGCGACGACATCCTCGCGCGCGAGCTCCAGCCCGGCGACCGGCTGCCCTCCGAGCGCGAGCTCTGCGAGTCCTACGGCGTCTCCCGCACCGTCGTGCGCGAGGCCGTCCGCGCCCTCACCGCCAAGGGCATCGTCACCGCCACGCCCGGCTCCGGACTGAACGTCGGGCGCACCAGCATCGACGACGTCGGCCAGATGCTCCAGATGTTCCTCCACCACGGCCCGAACGTGCCCTACCTCCAGCTCCACGAGGTCCGCGCGACGCTCGAGGTCGCCGTCGCCGGCATCGCCGCCGAACGCATCGACGACGCCGCGCTCACCGGCCTCGCCGACCTCGTCGACCAGCTCCCCGGGCACGCCGACGACATCGTCGCCGCGTCCAAGAACGACTACGCGTTCCACCGCGGCCTCGCCGTCGCGACCGGCAACGACTTCTTCGTCATGCTCTACGACGTGCTCGGCGAAGGCCTCATGGAGACGCGCGTCGCCACGTTCTCCTACGACCCGCGCCGCATCGACGTCGTCACGCGCGCGCACCGCGCGATCGTCGACAACCTCGACGCGCACCGCGCCGACGGCGCCCGCGCCGCGATGCTCGACCACCTCACCGAGGTCCGCGAGACGTGGGTGCGCCACCAGGACGGTGCGCCGGCCTGACGGCGGTCGCGGCGACGGGCCGGTGCGACGGTCGCAGCGGACGCGCCGTGGGCGCGCGCCGCTAGGGTCGGGGCGTGATCAAGGTGCTCGTGGTCGACGACGACCCGATGGTGCGACGGCTGCTGCGGACCATCCTGCGGCCCGACGACATCGAGGTCGTCGCCGAGGCCGCCGACGGCGACCAGGTCGTGCCGGCCGTCCAGGCGCACCACCCCGACGTCGTGCTCCTGGACCTGCGCATGCCCCGCGTCGACGGCGTGACGGCGACACGCGCCGTGCGGGCGCTCCCCGACCCGCCCGGCGTCATCGCAATGACCTCGTTCGACACCGAGTCCAGCATCCTCGACGCCGTCCACGCCGGGGCGTCCGGGTTCCTCGCCAAGGACGCGTCACCCGACGAGATCGTCTCCGCCGTCCGCGCCGTCGCAGCCGGCGACGGCGCGCTGTCGCCCCGCGCGGCGCGCGTCGTCATGGCGCAAGTCACCACCGCGCCCGGCGCGGCGGGACGCAGGGAGGCCGCCCAGCAGGTCGCGACCCTCACCGAGCGCGAGCTCGACGTCGCGCGACTCGTCGCGCAGGGCCTGTCCAACCCCGAGATCGCGCAGCGGCTGCACGTCAGCGAAGCGACGGTCAAGACCCACCTCTCCGCGGCGAGCGCGAAGCTCGGCGTCACGAACCGGGTGCAGCTCGCGGTTCTGGTGTCGCAATCCGTCGACGGCGGCTCGACCGCAGGGCCGTCGAATCTCTCGTCCTCCTACTCGCCCGTGACCAGGAAGAGCCGATGACAGAGCGGACCAGTGGACTCCGGCGCGCGTCCCCGAGCGGTCGATTGACCCTGCAAGAATGGTCCAATCATGGACGGGACATCACAGGTGAATGAGCTGACAGTGGTAGAGATCTGCGCCGGCGCGGGAGGCCAGAGTCTTGGACTTCACCTCGCCGGCTTCCGACACACGCTCGCGGTTGAGATTGACCGCGACGCTGCGGCGACGCTGCGGCGGAACCTGTCCCGGCTCGCGACTGCGGAGGGCCACCAGGAGCCGGTCGTCGCGGTCGGGGACGTCGCGGACCAGAACGTATGGAACCCCGCGGATCATCAAGGGGTGTCACTCCTCGCCGGGGGCGTGCCCTGCCCGCCATTCTCGATTGCTGGCAAACAGCTGGGCTCGTCCGACGAACGCGACCTGTTCGCTTGGGCTGTAGAGGCCGCTGGACGCATGACGCCGGACGCCGTACTGCTAGAGAACGTACGCGGGCTGTCGATGCCGCGCTTCGCCGGGTACCGGCAGGCGGTGCTCGACCGGTTTGCCGAACTAGGGTACCGAGCTGACTGGCGCTTGTTGGAGGCTCGAAACTACGGCGTGCCGCAATTGCGGCCCCGCTTCATCCTCGTGGCCCTACGCGAGGAATTCGCCCCGTACTTCACCTGGCCAGAGCCGACCCCAGCGATACAGACCGTGGGATCTGCACTCTATGACCTGATGGCCGCCAACGGCTGGACGGGCGCGGAAGCGTGGGCAAAGCGCGCTGACCGCGTCGCTCCCACCATCGTCGGTGGCTCCAAGAAGCACGGCGGGCCCGATCTCGGCCCTACCCGCGCGAAACGGGAGTGGCTAACGATGGGTGTCGACGGTCTCGGAATTGCGGACACCGCACCCGGCCCCGACGCGCCTGCTGACCTCATCCCCAAACTCACGAACGAAATGGTCGCGCGGATCCAGGGCTGGTCGGGCCCTGGCTATGAATGGGATTTTGGCGAGCCCAGAGGCCGCAAGACGGCAACGTACAGGCAGATTGGCAACGCGTTTCCGCCGCCAGTGGCGCGCGCCGTCGGGCTCGCGTTAGCATCTGCGCTCCGAAAAGAGAGCCGCTCCGTCGGCGACCACGGCTCCGGCAGTCACGATGAGGTGTACCGCGTGATGCGCGAGCAGACCGACTTTGTCTCGCTCGCGACGCTACGGAGGGCCCTCGGAGGCACGATCGCCGAGAGCGAGATCAAGCGTCGGATTGACTTCATCCGACGCGACTTCGAGGTTGAGGTTCGTTTCCGGGGCAGTTCGCCCACATACAGGCTTGGCGAGTGGCGCGCGTTCAGAGGGCAAGAGGATCACTCGCGGCACGAGGCCTTCGCCATCGACCGGCTGCGCTCTAAGATCAGCTGAGTTGACCCACCCCGCGCTCGCTTCATCGTCGACCCGCCCAACGGCTTTGCCTGGTGGCCGTGCACAAGCGCCGGAATATCCGCGCCGCTGAGCCGTGCATGGTCTCGATTCCGAGGAGATTTAAATGCCCGATTTTGGAATCCCTCCCAAGGGGGACGAGATCAAGGCCGTAATCGACAAGCGCCTTAAGCAAGCGATGAACGAAGACGGCGCGAAGGTCACGATCGACTGGCGGGGAGAACCGCGCCATCTCTACGTGATCTCCATGCCGGTTGAGTTGCTCTACTTCAATCCGGACACCCACCGGATCCGCGCGCAGCGGACGCTCGATCCCGAGCGCAACCGGGCTATTGAGGTGGACCCCTGGGGCGAGGCGTCCCAGGCGTACCTTCATGACCTGCTCAGGCAACGGCCCGCCAATCCCGACCAGACTGACCCCGACTACACCGCGCTGATGGACGAGCTCGACGACGTGGGTCAACGCGAACCGGGGATCGTGAGTCCACACGGGATCCTGGTCGACGGCAACACACGCGCCGCCGCACTGATCGACCTCGGCGAGCGGAACATCAGGGTCGGCGTCCTCCCAGACGACACCTCACGACAGGACATCAACGCCGTCGAGCTGTCCCTTCAACTTCGCAAAGACCGGCGACGCGATTATTCGTACATTAACCGTCTGATCGCGATTGACGAGGAGTTGGGGCGCGGTCGTTCCGAGACTGACGTCGCTAAAGACTTCAACATCAAGCTCGCGACATTGCAGCGCGACCGGTGGGTCTACGCCCTCATCCTCAAGGCGATCGAACGCAGCACGACCGAGGACGGTACATCGCTGCGGCTCGTCGACTTCGAGCAGCACCAGGAGAAGTTGCGCGAACTTCACCGTGACTTTACCAAGCTGGCGACCACAGACGCTGAAGCCGCCAATCGCCTGCTTCAGTCGAGGCTGGCGATGGTGCTTCTCGACTACCCGAAAACCTCCTTGCGCCTTGTAGAGGCAGACTTCCACGCGCGGTATCTTGAAAGCCGGTTGCCCGAAGAGCTCAAGCCAGAAGTGCGCTCCTCGGAACCCGTCCCGCTGCTAGGTATCCCAGGGGTGAAACTGCCCGGCAAGAGCACTAAATCCGCGGTTGTTGAAGCACTCACAAGCCAGTTGCTCCGTGCAAAAGCCGTGGCAATAGGCGGGCCGAGCGCGACCCCATCGGAAATCACAGCGGCATCTTCAACGATGAAGAAGGCACGGGAGACCTTCGACGTTGCGGTGAAACTCGCGGGGCAGAACGCGGAGCTGGTCAAGCGTCAGACGGCCGTGCCCGAGCGGCTTACCGATGCAGCGGACTACGTAACGCAGTGCGCGAGCGAGTTCGCAGAGGCGAAGGCAAAGCGAGCACTGGACGAGGAG
Source organism: Cellulosimicrobium sp. EB106-03-01-XG111 (assembly GCF_058792115.1). Taxonomy (NCBI): domain Bacteria; kingdom Bacillati; phylum Actinomycetota; class Actinomycetes; order Micrococcales; family Promicromonosporaceae; genus Cellulosimicrobium; species Cellulosimicrobium sp. EB106-03-01-XG111. The sequence goes on along the minus strand of NZ_JBYTEQ010000001.1, from coordinate 291,167 downwards.
GCATTCGATGACGCACTCATCGTTCTGCGTGACAGCTTGGAGAGCCTCGCCCGGCAGGCTGGGCGCACTTTCGCCACGCCCGGCGAAGGAGTGGCGTGGCTCCTCGAGGCCGCCCGGAGCAGGTGATGGCAGCCGACATGCCGAGCCTCACCATCGGCCTTGCCTCCGACGTAACGCGGGCGCGACTCATCGCGCGGCCGGGACTGGAGGAACACCTCCGCCGTCTTGCGGTGAGCTTTCAGTCCAGTAGCCAAAGATCGCCCGGGAGCATCGAGATTGAACTCGACGACCTCCTGACGAATCTCGCAGCTCTCAACGACTGGCCGCACAAGGCCGACGGCGATGTTGCCTGGGACGCGCCGCTGCAGGCGCTCGTGGTCGATTCGCTCCAGGATGCTCTGACCGTGTCTTCCCGCTTGGATGCGCTGGATGCACCGACAACCGCGAGCCCCGAGTCTGTCCGCGAACTCCTCGGGGAGGGGTGGATTGGCGACCTCACGTCTTTTCAGGAGAGAGACATTGCCAAACTGCTCTCCCTGAGGCATGGAGCAAACTTCTCTGTACCCGGAGCTGGGAAAACCCGAGTCGGGTTGGCCGTGTACCAGGCGCTACGCCGCCGGGAGGGAATCGAGCGGCTGCTCATCGTCGGACCCAAGTCGAGCTTTGGCGCATGGCAGCATGAGAACGCAGAATGCCTGCAGTCTCCGCTGTCCATGGAGATCGTTGACCGTGGCCCGGCGAGCACTGCAGAAGCTGTTCTCGTCAACTACGAGCGACTCCCGAACATGGTCAGCACCCTTGGCCGCTGGCTCATGGAGCGACCGTCGATGATCATCCTCGACGAGGCTCATCGGATGAAGCTCGGGGCGGACGGGACATACGGGGCCGCCTGTCTCGCCCTCGGCCCTCGCACCCGCCGACGGCTCGTCCTCACTGGGACACCGGCCCCGAACGGTGTTAAGGATCTTGAGAATCTCTTCGGCTTCGTCTGGCCCGGGACCGGGCGCCAGAGCGTGCTCCGCGCGGTCAATGGCGGCGACCTCGCCGAGGCGAGCCGCGTGCTCAAGCCGCTCTTCACACGGACCACCAAGAGGGAGCTCGACCTCCCGCCCGTACAAACCACTATCCGAACGATCCCGCTGCCGTTACTGCATGCCGAGATCTATGAGGCCCTCCTCGGTCAGTTCTCCGTCCGTGCTTCGGGACAAGAAGGCGAATTCCAAGCTCTTGGGCGAGTTCTGGTCTACCTACTCATGGCCGCGACCAGCCCTGCGCTGCTCACAGTCGGAACTACGCGGTACGAGCCGCTCGCCTACCAGGTTTCCCCCCTTCCCGTTCCCGAACGATCCTCTCTTTACCAGCTGATGGAGGATCTCCCGGCATATGAAATGTCGCCGAAGTACCAAGAGGTTCTCGCAATCGTCCGCGAGAACTCGGCACAGGGGCGCAAAACCCTCGTATGGTCGACGTTCATTCGGAGCCTCAACACGCTTCAGCGAGTCCTGTCACAGTTCCAGCCGGCAATGGTCCACGGCGGCACCCCGGACCGCGAAGAACAGATCCGGAGGTTTCGGAGCGACCCAGATTGCATGGTCCTGCTGTCCAACCCCGCGACGCTCGGGGAGGGAATCAGTCTCCACCACGAATGCCACAACGCGGTCTACGTGGACCGAGACTTCGCTGCTGGTCGCTTCCTGCAGAGCCTTGATCGGATTCATCGTCTCGGGCTCGGGCGGGACGTCAATACGCACATCACGGTCCTGGCCTCCGAGGGCACTATCGATGAAGTGGTCGCGGCACGACTTAGGGACAAGCTAAAGTTCATGGGAGGGATCCTTGATGACTCCGCCGTGCAGCAACTCGCCGATCTGGATGAAGAACCTGCAGTCGGGGGTGGCCTTGACCAGGACGACCTCCAGGCATTGATGGGCCACCTGCGTGCGACTTCCACCTGAACCCGTCTTGCTCGCTGCAAAGCGCTGGCTCGAAATCCTCCCTTCCAGCGGTGGTATCTCGCGCGCGCACGCCCTACTGACGACGCATACGAAATATAGCGATCTGACGCCGACCCAGTACGCGAGCGCACTCTCCTGGCTTCGGGGGCTAGACCTCGTGGGGCCCACAGGGTCGAGACTCCCGGCGTCCAAACAGGTACTGGCCGCGATCTTCGAGAAGGCAGCTCCGCACTGGTTCCAGGACGCCGACCAACTCGTCCGGTCACCCGATGAGCTGCCACCGGATATCGTCTCGGCTGGAGGAGCCTTGGGTGCCGATGCGAATGTGGTCTACGAACAACTTGTCGCCAGTTGGAACAAGGTCGACACCGCGGCTCGCGAGCGCGTAGGAGCGGCGGGTGAAGCCGCACTCGTCGCGCTCCTCAGGGACAACACCGACGGCCGCGTCGACCACGTCTCGACTTGGTCGGACGGGTTCGGCTACGACATATCGTTCGCTTCGGATGCAGCGACTGCCCACCTGGAAGTGAAGAGCACCACGCGGACCGGCAGGTTCACCGCATATCTGTCGCGGAACGAGTACAGGGTGATGATGAGCGACAACCTGTGGGTGCTCGTCACTGTGCTGCTAACAGCTGATCTCGAGATCGTTGGTGTGGGATCGGTGCCCAGCCAGTGGATCGCCGCGAACGTGCCACGCGACTCCGGTCTGCTAGGTAGCTGGGCGTCGTGCAAGCTCGAGATCCCAACAGAGGTCATCGAGGGCCGTGTCGCAGAACTAGGATTGGTAGCGTCGGGTGTGCTGCCGCCATGGCCAAAACACTGAAACCCGAGTGGAACGAAAGGTCAGGCGAGGGTGGAACAACCAAGATGGGATCAGTGCTCTGCCGGAACGATGGTTCGTGGCGCGCTCTGGCTACTGCAGGTGGTCGGCGAGGGAGGGACCTTCACCAAAAATCAGCTTCGAGAGGCGTTCCCAGGCGTGTCGCAGGCCGACCGACGGATCCGAGATCTGAGGGATTACGGGTGGGTACTGCACTCGAACACCGAAGACGCATCCCTACTCGCTGAGGACCAGCGGTTTGTGAAGGCGGGAGCCGCGGTGTGGGACCCGCTGGAACGCCGGAAGGCTGCGCCGCAACGCGCGATTTCGAGCAAGGAGCGGCACGCCGTGTTGGCGCGGGATGGCCACATGTGCACCCTGTGCGGAATTGCCGGTGCAGAGCCGTATCCGGACGACCCAGTCATGACGGCCGTCCTTTCCGTATCGCGACGCATTACTCGCACACTCGAGGGTGTCGAGGTTGAAGCACTAGTGACCGAGTGCAAGCGGTGCAGGTCAGGTCGGAATGCCACGCCAGTCAGCTTGCAAGCAGCTGTGGAGATCGCGAGAGGACTCAGCCCTGGGGAACGGCGCCGTCTACTTCGATGGATGGAGCGAGGTCGCCGCGGCAACACGGAACTTGATCGTGCCTGGGCGGCGTACCTCGGGGTGCCAGCCGATCTGAGGCACGAGGTCGTTAACCGTATCCGAAACGTAGAAGTACCGTCGAGCTGACTTCTGGGTTCGCGAGTCTCGCCCCGGAGAGCGGCAGAGCGTCTAGCGATAGACGATCGACGATCGATGGGTCGGCGGAGGTCGAGCGAGCGCATGTACCAGACGCCCGACGACGGCCGAGGACTCGTCCGCGTCGACCCCGGCGTACGCCGAAGGATGCAATTGCAGCGCATCCGAGACACGGCACCGGAGCTCGTTGTACGCCAACTCCTGCACTCGGGCGGCCTGCGGTACCGCGTCGACAGGGTTCCATTGCCGGGGCTACGTCGAAGAGCGGACACCGTTTTGGGCCCAGCGAAGGTGCGGTCTTTATCGACGGCTGCTTCTGGCATGGCTGCTGCGAGCACGGGCGTGCGGCGACGCGCGCGAACTCCGACTATTTGGTCGAGCAAGTTCATCCGCAACCGGGAGCGGGACGCTGACACCGATGCACGCCTCACCGTTGCCGGGTGGGCGGTGGTACGCGTGTAGGAGCACGAGGATCTCGCGGAAGTAGCAAGGCTCGTTGCCGCGGCGGTCGCCGCGAAGTTAGGTGAAGCAGAGCGTTAGCGGAGGTGACCGACCGAGCAACGACGCCCCACCCGTGCTCGACATGGGCGTGCGGGACTGGTTCGCTACGAATGTCGGCGTCCAACTTTTTGCTCAACAAGACATGGGCGTGTCACGAGCACCTCTATGTGTTGGAATGGTGGGCTGTGCGTCCTGCGGGCACGTTCTCGCTCGCCACGGCAGAAAGTGTGGTCATTTCGCCGCCTACCCCGCTGGGGGTCCTGCCATGGGAATTCCGCGTGAAGCCGTGGATCTGGGCGCGCGAGTACGGTGTCTCGCTCGCGACGACCGAGGTGACCTCGTCGATGATGTCCCGGCCGTGACGGCGCTGTGGACGTAGACGCCGTTCACAGCAATAGCGAGTCGGCCGTCGGTCGGCTGGTGCCGCAGCAGCACGACCTCGTACATCGGCGCTCCCGCGCCGAGCCGTCGGGGGAGTGAAGCACCGAGACGTCCTTCGCGTTCGCGTACCGGATGGCCGACGGGGCGCCCGTACAGCTCGACGCGGTGTCAACCATCGAGGCTCTCCACGTCGTCCCCGCCCGCTGCGGAGACGTCGTCGCCGACCGGTTCGTCGATCTCCGCCCACAACTGGACGCCCGTCGCGTCGAGCATGGCGAAGAGGCGCTCCATGAGAAGACCGGGCTTGCCGTTCTCCATCTCCCAGACCCACTTCTGCCCGATGCCGAGCTGGTCGGCCAGCTGCCGCTGGCTCGTCCCGCGCAGCAGTCGGCCCTGCTGCAGGGCGAAGCCGAGCAGCTCGGGACTCGTGATCTCGATGCGGACCGCCATACCGCCTCCGATGACGTCGATAGTGAAGTCATTCTAGACGACGTCGATATCGAAGTCATGGGCGGTGACGTCGATATCGACGTCACCGCGGAACGGGGCGCAGCTGATATCTGAACACGTGCCACCCGCGCGCCGCCTTTCACCCAGCGCGCGGCAAACCCGCCGAGGGCGCGCCGTGAGGCGATGCGGGCCGGTACGGTCAGCGACCGTCGAGCATTCCCATCGCGACGCCGACCACCAGCACCGCCACGATGACGACGACGCACCACAGCACCCCGACGAGCCCAGGCCGGGGCCCGTCGGGCCGCCCGCCGTCGTCGGGTGATCTGCCCTCGCGCCGCGGGTCGTCGGGCTGTCGGTCCATACCGCCAGGACATCACGCCTGCCGCGGACGAGCGCGGGCGGAGCGGCCGGCACCCCGCCGACGCGCGAGCCCCGGCACCGCTCCGTAGTCTCGCGGGATCCCTGGTTCCGGCGAAAGGCGACCCCATGACCGACGCCCCGATCCCTCCCCCGGCGACGGGCCGCATCGTGCTCCTCGGCGCGACGGGCTACACGGGCACGCTCGTCGCGCACGAGCTCGTGGCCCGCGGCGCACGGCCCGTGCTCGCGGGTCGGTCCCAGGACCGCCTGGACGCGCTCGCCGCGGACCTCGCCGCGACGGCACGGACCGCGGCGGCACCGTCCGCAACGGCACCATCCACAGCGCCCCGCCACCGCGCCGATCCCACGGGCTCTCCCGAGGCCGTGAGTCCGCCGTCGGGCACCTCGGCGCGAACGCCGCTCGAGACCGCGGTCGCGGACGTCGACGACGCGCGCACCGTGCGTGCGCTGGTCGGACCGGGCGACGTGCTGATCTCGACGGTCGGGCCGTTCGGGCGGCACGGCGGCCCGGCGGTCGAGGCCGCGATCGACGCGGGTGCGGTGTACCTCGACTCGACGGGCGAGCCGGCGTTCATCCGGCGCGTGTTCGACGACCTCGGACCGCGCGCCCGGCGCACGGGTGCGGCGCTGCTCACGGCGTTCGGCCACGACTGGGTGCCCGGCAACCTCGCGGGGGCGCTCGCGCTCCAGGAGGAGGGCGCCGACGCGGTGCGCCTGGAGATCGGCTACTTCCCCACCAGCGGCGGCGTGAGCGGAGGCACGCGCGTGAGCGCGCTGGAGACGGCGCTCGAGCCGTCGTACGCGTGGCGCGACGGCGGTCTCCGGACCGAGCGCGTCGCGGCGCACGTCGTCACGTTCGACGTCGGCCCCGGACGGCGCGTGCGCGGTGTCACCGCGGGTGGGACCGAGCCGTTCACGCTCCCCGGCCTCGCGCCGCGGCTGCGCGATGTCGAGGTGGCGCTGGGCGTGTCCGGTCCCGCGGTGCGGCTCGCGCCGGTGGCGACGGCGGTCGCGACGGCCGCGCTGCGCGTCCCCGGGCTGGGCGACGGCCTGCGGCGGCTCGCCCGCTCGCGCAGCGGGTCGAGCGGCGGGCCGGACGAGGCAGCCCGCGCGGCGTCGCGCACGCACGTGCTCGCGGTGGCGCGCGACGCCGAGGGCAAGGTGCTGCGTCGGGCCCGACTCGACGGTCCCGACGCGTACGACCTCACGGCCTACTACCTCGCGTGGGGCGCGACCCGAGCAGCGGCCGGCGAGACGAACGGGACGGGAGCGCTAGGCCCGGTCCAGGCGTTCGGCCTCCACTCGCTGCTGGCCGCGACCCGCACCTCCGGCACGACGGTGACCACCAACCGCTGACGACCACGCCCTCACCGCCCGTCGACCACGGGGTTGCCGACCAGAAACAGCCGCAAGAGGTCGCCATCCCCGTGTTCGCCTGGAGAGGGGTGGGCAGGACGGGCGGCAGGTGGTTCCGTCGAGGCGGGGCGATCGTAGGATCGGGGTGATGTCTGACCACACGACGGGGGCGCCGTCCGCCCCGCACGACGAATCGCCCCTGCCGCCGTCCGCCGCGCTCGCGCGCAAGACCGCCGACCCGAAGGCCATCCTGCGGCTAGTGGGCAACGACGAGTCCGTCGACGACCTGCCGCGCACGCCCGAGGGGCTCATGGAGCCGCCGTCGGGCGTCGGGACGAAGATCCGCAACGGGGTGCTGCTCGCGCTGCTGTCGGGCGGGTTCGTCTGGCTCGTGACGGTCAACGCGTGGGACCACGACGGCTTCTTCCCGTGGTTCTGGAACGTCGTGTGGACGATCTTCCCGTGGGTCTTCCTCGGCCCGATGTGGGCGGGCTACGCGCGGTCGCTGCGCCGGTCGCGCGACGACGCCCCGCTCTACGCGCAGTACCACCGCGACCGCCTGGCGGCGACGCGCGAGGCCGGGGTCGTGACGGCGTCGGTCACGGACCGGACGGAGTCGGGCGGCGTCGCGCACTGCGCCGTGCGCGTGCGGCACGGGGCGCTGACGACGACGGTCACGCGCCTCGCCCCGGTCACGAACCTGCTCCCCTCGGAGGTCCCGCAGCCCGGCGACCCCGTGGTCGTCTGGCGCCTGCCCGGGGAGCGGGTCGTGGTGCAGGCCCGCCGCGACCGCACGCGCGCCCTGCACGACGCCGCCCGGGCCGCGGGCCCGAACGTCACCGACGCGGCGGTCGCCGACGACCCGACGACCGACGCGGACGCCCCCGCGTGGGGCTCGCCCGCGCACTCGTCGTCCTCGACGACCACCACGTACACGACGACCCGCCTGACCCGCGGCGCGGGGACCCCCGAGGTGACCGTGCAGCACGGCGTCACCGCGGCGCTCGCCGAGCTCGCGAGCCTGCACGCCGCGGGCTCCCTCACCGACGACGAGTTCACCGCCGCCAAGCGGATGCTCCTTGGCGGGTCCTGAACCGACCGCTCGGCAGCCCGAGCTCCCAAGCCGCCGAGCACGAGGTTGCTGGCGGTATCGCCGCGAGAACGACAGCAACGGCGTGCTCGGCGCGACCCGAGCACCCGGCAGACTGTCCTCCGTGAGCAGCAGCCGCCGACCCCGGCAGCCGTACCGGCCGAGCATGGTGTGGACCGCGGTGCGCGGCGGCGTGCGCGGTCGCGAGCGCCTGACGCCCGTCGCCGACTACCTCGCGGTGCTGCTGATCCTGCTCGCGCTGTGCGGCGGCGCGGTGGCGTTCGCGGTGTGGCTCCTGCGGAACGACGAAGGGTTCGCGGCGGCCCTGATCGGCATCGTCGCCCTCGCCTTCGGCGGCGGGCTGCTGGCGTACGTGCGCGGGCCGTCGAAGCACGCGGTCGTGCTGCGGCCGCACGAGGTCGAGCTGCCGGTGGGCCGCGCGGAGGTGGTCCGGGTCGTCGTGCGGTGGGACGACGTCGCGCGCGTGCACGTCGTCCGGGGCGAGGGGCGCCCGTCGCTCCGGGTCGAGCTGCACGACGGCGCGCGGGCACGCCACGCGGAGGGCGAGGACCTGCTCCAGGGCCGGCCCGCGCACGGACCGGACCCCGACCCCGTCGTCGTGACGGACCCCGAGGCGGTCGCGCGCGTCCTGCGGCACCTGCTCGACCACCCGGAGGACCGCGCGCGCCTCGCCCAGCGCGGCGGGCTCGGGATCGTCCTGGCCTTCGTCCGCCCGGTGTACGGCGAGCCGCCGGCCTGACTCGGCCGCGCGGCGTCGGGCAGCCTGGCCGTCCCGCCCACAACCTGACGGCGCGGCACGCCCCTCCTGGGCGCCCCTCCCCGCGGGGCAGGCCGAGCACGACCCTGCGCGCGGTCGAGCACGACCTTGTCGTCGGCATCCCTCCCATGGCGACAGCAACGTCGTGCTCGGCGCACCGGGGGTGTCCGGCGGACCGGGGGTGGCCGTCGGGCCCAGGGGGCCCGGGGACGACGACGGCCCGGGCCCGCTCCTGGAGGGAGCGGGTCCGGGCCTTCGCCGGTCGGACGTGCTGGTGGGACGGGTGCTGTCAGCGGCGACCGATGTCGGACAGCTGGGCCGCCGTGATGACGAGGTCCCGCTCGGCGTCGTCGAGGACGCCGTCGAGGACGAGGTCCTCGGTCACGAGGCTCACGTGGTCGACGAACTCGCGGTGCGTCGCGTACTCGTCGTTCTCGGCGACGTGGTCGTTGACCGTGCAGCCGGTGCCGTCGTCGTAGTTCTGCACCGTGCTGTCGTGGCCGTCGATGATCACCGTCGGGCGGATGTCCGAGCCGACGCAGCGGTCCCGCACGAGCTTGAGGACCGTGAAGGTCACCTCGCCGCTCGTGACGTTCCCGACGCCGTCGACCGCGCGGTACCGGACCACGTGCTGGCCGTCGGCCGCGAACGCGACCGGGGCCGCGTAGCGCTGCCAGGCGCCGTCGTTGGCCTGGAACTCGATGCGGTCCACGCCGGACTCCTCGTCGACCGCCGTGAGCGTGACGCGAGCGCTCGCGACGAAGTCGCCGTCGCGCGTGCGGCTGCCGCTGACGCCCGCCGTGACGACGGGTCCGTCGGTGTCGCCGCCGGGCTCCTCGCCGCCCGCGATGACGAACGTGACCGTCTTCGGGGCGGACACGTTGCCCGCGACGTCCGTCGCGCGGTAGGTGACCGTGTGCGACCCGGGGGTCCGCACGGAGATCTGCTTGGCGTACGGGGCCCACTCGCCGCCGTCGAGCTGGTACTCGACCGACGCGACGCCGGAGTCGGCGTCCTTCGCGAGGAGGCGCACGAACACGTTGTCGAGATACTCGCCGGCCTCGTTCTTGTCGCCGCCCATGACGCGGTGGTCGACGGTCGGGGCGACGGTGTCGCCGCCCTGGCCCGCGACGACGTCGAACGTGACGGTCGCCGGCTCGCTGACGTTCCCCGCGACGTCGGTCGCGCGGTAGGCGAGCGTGTGGCGGCCGGGCTCGTCGACGACGACGGCCTCGGTGTACTCGGTCCAGCCCGCGCCGTCGAGGTCGTACTCGACGGACGCGACGCCCGAGCCGTCGTCCGTGGCGGTGAGCAGCACGGACGCGGAGCCGACGTAGGCGCCGTCCTCGTCCTGCTGGCCGCTGAGCTCGGTCGCGACGATCGGGGCCGTCGTGTCCTCCTCGGCCTCCGCCACGACGACGAACTCGGTGACGGTCTCCTCGGAGACGTTGCCCGCGACGTCGGTGGCCCGGTAGACGAGCGTGTGCTCGCCGGGCTCGTCGACGACGACCGGCTCGGTGTACGGCTGCCAGCCGGAACCGTCGAGGTCGTACTCGACGCTCTCCACGCCGGACGCGTCGTCCGTCGCGGTCAGCGTCGCGGTGGCGGACCCGACGAACGCGCCGTTGCCGTCCTGCGTGCCGGTGACCTCGGCGGTGACGGTCGGGGCGGTCGTGTCGTCCTCGCCGCCGCCGGCGACGACGGTGAACGTCACGGAGCCGACCTCGGACACGTTGCCCGCGACGTCGGTCGCCCGGAAGGACACGGTGTGCTCGCCGACCTCGGTGAACGGCACCGTGGTCGTGTACGGGAGCCATGCGCCGCCGTCGACCTGGTACTCGACGGACGCGACGCCCGAGCCCTCGTCCGTGGCGTGGAGCATGAACGCGGCGGTGCCGACGTAGGCGCCGTCCTCGTCCTGCTGCCCCATGACCATGGGCTCGACGACCGGGGCGGTCGTGTCCTCCTCGACGTCGCCCTCGACGACGGTGAAGCTCGCGGTCTGCGCCTCGGACGTGTTGCCCGCGGCGTCGGTCGCGCGGAACTGGAGCGTGTGCGCGCCGACGGCGTCGACGACGAACGGCTCCGTGTAGGCCTGCCAGCCCGCGCCGTCGAGGTCGTACTCGACCCCGGCCACGCCGGAGTCGTCGTCGGTCGCGTCGAGCGTCACGGTCGCGCCGCCCACGTAGGCGCCGTCGCCGTCCTGCTCGCCGGTGACGAGCGCGGTCACGGACGGGGCCGTGGTGTCCTCGCCGCCGGTGCCGCCGTCGGTGACGACGAGCTCGCCCCACATCTCGCCGTGCCCGGGGATGGCGCAGAAGTAGCGGTACTTGCCTGGGGTGAAGGTGACCTGCGCCTCGTGCCGCCCGCCGTTCGCGTCGAACGGGCTCGCGAGGATGTTGAGGTTCACGTCGTGGTTGTAGCCGGGCGACGACGTGTCGAACGTGAGCGTGTGGCTCATGCCGAACGTGCTGCCGGTCGCCATGCTGTTCTCGAACACGATCGTGGCGGGACCCGCCTCGGCCGTGGCCGGGAAGGCCTTGTAGTCGGTCACGCTGTTGTCCGCGGTCCACGTGAGGACCTGCTCCGCGGCGACGGTGGCGTCGGCGACGGAGAAGACGGACGACGGCGCTGCCGTCCCTGCGGGGGACGCGGACGCCGGGGCGACGGTGAGGACCGTCGTCGCGGTGAGCCCGGCGACCGTGGCGGCGAGGAACCGCCGCGCGCCGCGGCGGCGGACGCCGCCGGGACTGGTACGTCGTTCCATGAGGGTGCACTCCTCGGGGGGTGTCTCGGGGAAGGTTCTGGGAGTTCTGGGGTGCTGTCGGACTGCGGGGTACGGGCGGGGACGGCCTGACCGGCCGCCCCCGCCCGGCGGTGCTACAGGTCCGCGACCCGGATGTCGCGGAACTCGATGAGGTCCGCGTTCCCGTGGTTCTGGAGCCCGATGAACCCGCTGTCGAACTGGCGCAGGTCGGTCGGCGGGTCACCGGCGCGGGACGACTGCTGTCCCGGGGTGTTCTCCCACTCGTTGATGACGACGCCGTTGCGGATGATCGTGTACTGCTGGCCGACCACCCGGATCTCGTACTCGTTCCACTCGCCCTTCGGCTTCTCGCCGCCGGTGTTCAGGCCGAGCGGGTCGAAGTTGTAGACCGAGCCGGTCTTCTGCGGCTCGCCCGTCGGGCCGTCGTAGATCTGGATCTCGTGACCGCACGAGATCGCGACCCACGCGGGCGACTGGTTGGCCGCGCACGGCACGTCGCCCGGGTCGTTCGGGTTCGGGAACCGGGTGAACACGCCCGTGTTGGCGTGGTGGTCACCCGCGGAGACGTCGCGGTACAGGAGCTTCACGGAGAAGTCCCCGAGCTCCTCGCCCGCGTACCAGAGCATCCCGAGACCGCCGCTCGACTTCAGCGAACCGCCCGGCTCGAGCGTGAACTTGCCGCTCGGTGCCTGGAACCAGTCGTACAGCGACTCCTGCGTGCCGTCGAAGATCGTGCGGTAACCGCCCGGGTCCACGCCGATCTGCGACCGCGCCGCGGCGTCGACGAGGCGAGCACGCTCGCGCTCGTCGATCCGGCTGTCGTCGTACAGGCTCTTCGCGACCGACTCGACGTGCGCCAGGAACCGGGCGTGGGTGCGCCACTCCTTCTCGTCCTGGAACAGGTCGTTCATCGTGCAAGCGCCGAGGTCGAGGTTCTCGACCGTGGAGTCGACGTCGCCGAAGAACACGGTCTCGCGCTCGTCGGGCAGGGTGCACGACGGCGAGCCGTCGGTCGTGACGGTGGCCGTCGAGCCGTCCGCGTACGTGACGGTGAGCTTGGCCTCGTAGGTCCCGATGCGGGGGTACTTGTGCTTCGGGTTGGCCTGGCGCGAGGTCTTGCCGTCGCCGAACTCCCACAGGTAGGAGACGCCGCCGGACCGCGCGCCCGTGAACTGCACCGTGAGCGGGTCGCCCTGGATGCTCGTCGCGGACGCGGCCGGGGCCGGGGTCGGGGCCCCGCCCTGGTACGTGATCCGCATGAGCTTCTGGTTCGGGTCGAGGCTGAAGAAGCCGCCCGCGTAGTCGACCAGGTACAGCGCGCCGTCCGGACCGAACTTCGCGTCCATCCAGCTCTGGAGCAGCCCGTCACCGCGGCCGCCCGGGATGATCTGGCGCAGGTCCTCCATGAACGCCGGGGCGCCCTGCTCCTCGACGGCGTCCGGGTCGACCGTCACCGCGACGCGGTTGTTCGAGTTCGACTGGTCACCGATGAACCACTTGCCCTCCCAGTACGACGGCCACGCGACGTCGGACTCGGGGTCGACCTGCGACTGGCGGTAGGTCGGGCCGGACATGACGGCCTGGCCGCCGCCCCGCAGCCACGGGATGGTGTAGGTCGCCTCGTCGTCCTCGTACGTCGGGATGCCGTTGCCGCGGTCCGGGAAGACCGGTCCGCCGCCCGAGGGCGAGTACCAGATCATGTTGTCCCGCACCGGCGGGAGGTCCACGAGGCCCGTGTTGCGCGGCGACGTGTTCTTCGGGTTGTCGCAGTCGTACCAGCCGGTGAGGACGCTCGCGTCCTCGTTGCTCCGGTCACGGTACGGCTGCTTGTTGCCCATGCAGTAGGGCCAGCCCTGGTTGCCCGCCGACGTGATGATCGTCGCGGTCTCGTACTTCGCCGGGCCGAGCTCGGGGCTCGGGCTGCCGGCGTCCGGGCCCACCCAGGCCGCGGTCAGCCAGTCGGTGTCCGGGTCGATCTGGAGGCGCGAGATGTTGCGCACGCCCATGACGTAGATCTCCGGGCGTGTCTTGTCCGCGGGGTACTCGCCCACCGGGAACAGGTTGTCGTCCGGGATCGTGTACGTGCCGTCGTCCTCGGGGTGGATCCGCAGGATCTTGCCGTTGAGGTCGTTCGTGTTGCCCGACGTGCGGCGCGCGTCCTGGAAGCTGATCCCCGCGTACTCCTGCGTCCAGTTGTTGCCGGAGTACCCGTTCGACCCGCCGGACGAGTTGTTGTCGCCCGAGCCGACGTAGAGGTTGCCCTCGCTGTCGAACGCCATGCCGCCACCCGCGTGGCAGCAGCTGTGGATCTGCGTCTCCCACTCGAGCAGGTCGACCCGCGTGCTCTGGTCGATCGTCGGGGTCTCGGGGTCGTAGGTGAACCGCGAGACGGTCCGGTAGCCGACGCGACGCTCGCGGTCGATGTTCTCGTGCGGCATCCAGTACACGTAGAGCCAGTTGTTGGTCGCGAAGTCGGGGTCGGGCACGATGCCGAGCAGCCCCTCCTCGTTCTTCACGAGCTCGTCGCCGCTGCCGCGGTTGCCCATGACGTCGAGCGTCGTGAGCAGCTTCGCCTCACCCGTCTCCGGGTCCCACTGGTGGATCGTGCCGCAGCCGAGGCCCACGTTCGGGTCGCTCCACGGGACGATCGGGCCGGTCGCGCAGGCGCCGCGGCCGATGTAGAAGACCGTGCCGTCGGGGGCGATCGTCAGGCCGTGCTGCTCGCCGTTCTGGTCGAGCGTGCCGGCCGTGTTCACCTGGGAGAGGCGCTCCGCCTTGTAGTTCGACGCGATGGTCGCCTGGCAGTCGCCGCGCACCACGCCCGTCGTCCACTGGAGCGCACCGAGCAGGTGCTCGCGGAACGTCGCGTCCGCCCAGCTCTCGGGCGTGCCGCCCATGCCGGTGAAGAACGAGCGTCCGCCGTCGTAGTCGCGGCACCAGGAGAGAGGCTGGAACGGGTTCGTCGTCGGACCGGCGTCGGGGCCGGGCTCGAGCGTCGCGACCGTGTGGACGTCACCGGTCGGGTCGTCGGCCCAGTCGAGCCACCGGTCCTCGCGGTCCCACGTGAGCGGGAGGTCCGCCGTCGCGGGGTGCTGGCGGTCGACCAGGTCGACCGTGCGCTCCTCGAGCGGGATCTCCGGGTCGGGCTGCTCGACGGAGTCGGGGCCGAAGATCGAGAGCTCCGCGAGCTGGATCTCGGCGTCGCCGGAGTTCGCGGTGACGTCCAGCCGGTACCAGCCGTACGCGGTCTCGTTCTCGACGTCGAACGTGCGCGGCTGGAAGCGCTGCGGGAAGTCCTCGTCGGTGCGCGTGTCGAGGTCGACCCACGTCTGCCCGTCGGTCGAGCCCTGGAGCTTCCAGTTCTTCGGGTCGCGGCCCGCGGAGTCGTTCGCCGACGTGATGCCGTACTTCACGACTGCGACGGGCTGCTCCATGCGCAGCGTGAGCTGGCCCGTGCGAGCGAACGTCAGCCACTTGGTGCCGGGGTCGCCGTCGACGGCCTTGGCCGGGGTCTCGGCGGCCGGGCTGCGGCCGGTGCCGGTCGCCTCGGCGACCTTCTCCGCCGTCATCGTCGCGCCCTTGATCCGGGCGCCGACGAGGCCCTCGAACCACTTCGAGGCCTCCTGCGAGCGTGCAGCGTCGCGCACGCCGAGGAAGCCGCCACCGCCGTTGATGTACGCCTGGAGCGCGGCCTCCTGCTCGCCGCTCAGCTCGATGCCCTCCGCGGAGAGCATGACGACGCCGCGGTACTCGCCGAGCGTCGCCGCGCTGATCATCTCCGGGTCGGACGTCGCCTCGACCTCGAAGCCGTTGGCGGCCCCGAGCTCGGTGAGCGCCGCCGTCGCCTCGACGACGGGGTCGGCCTGCTCGTCGGGCGCGCCGTGGAACACGAGCACGCGCACGGGCGCGGCCGCGGCGGCCGGCGCGGCGGCGACGGACCCCGCCGCGAGCGACCCGCCCGCGCTGACCGCGGTGGTGGGCGCGGTGGCGCCGGTCTGGGCCGCCGCTGGGAGGACGGCGGCGCTCGCGACGAGCGCGACGCCCGTCAGGCCGACGGTCAGGGCCCGTAGAGCCCCCGGTCGGGAGCGCCCCCTCGTGGGGGGTGTCGATCGTCTAGAAAGCACTCTCCAACTCCTTCGTCATCGGTGCGACGCCCCCGGACGGACCGGGAGCGGTCCTGCTGGTGCGGGACGGGCCGGCGGCCCGTCCCGCCTCACCGCCACGCGGTCAGTGGCCGGCGTGGCCCGTGAGGTCGACGACGGCCGGACCGGAGCCACCGGCGGCCGGACCGCCGGGGGCCGTGGCCGGGGCGCTCGTCGTCGCGGCGGCGCCGGACGGCGCGGCCCCGGACGGGGCCGACATGGTGTGGCTGCCGTGCCCCTGGAACCGGTCGATCGACTCCTGCGCGCCCGGCGGCATCGACCCGTCGGCGTTGCGCACGAGGAAGATCCCCGCCATGCCGCCGTCGGAGTGGAACTGGACGTGGCAGTGGTACATCCACGCACCCGCGCCGACGCCGAGCCCGGCGACGACCTGGAACCCGAACGCGTCGCCCGGGTTGAGGTCCCGGTTGTCGACGACCTGGCTCGGGTCGTACTGGTCCGCGAGCAGGCCGGTGCGGTTGTTCGCCCAGCGGTGCGCGTGGAGGTGGAAGGTGTGGAGCTGGTTGCCGTGGCCGATGCAGATGAACTCGACGCGCTCGCCGAGCTTCGCCTCGAACATCGGCGTGTCCGGCGCGACCTTGTTGTTGATGGTCATGTCGTTGAAGACCATCGTGAACTGCTTCTGCGGCAGCACGTCGCCGACCCGGCGCACGACGAGCGCGCCGTAGAGGCCCGCCGCGAGTCCCTGCGTGCCGTGCTCGCCCCACGCGTGGTCGTGGTAGTGCCAGTAGCCCGCGCTGCCGGGCATCCAGATGCCGCGGTCGCGCGCCATCTTGACCGTCGACCACGTGTACGTCCGCGTCTCGCCCGGCTCGTTGAACGAGTTGTTGAACGTGCTGCCGTCGCTGTTGACGTCGTAGTTGACGCCGTGCGGGTGGATCGACAGGCGCTTGTCCGTCGTGTTGACGAGCGTGATCTCGAGGGTCTCGCCCTCCCACATCTCGAGGATGGGCCCGGGGACGGTCGCCTTGCCGCGCTCGAGCCCGTAGCCGACGAGGGTGTCGGAGATGCGCTCGGCGTACATGGTGATCTTGCGGACGCCGGTGGCTGCGGTGACGGTCGTCGCGGCGGCGGCGGGGGGCGCCGCGGCGACGCTGCCGCCGGCTCCGAGCAGGAGCGCGGCGGCGGGGCTGGCAGCGACGACGCCGGCCCCGGCGAGCAGGGCCCGCCTCGAGAGCGGCCTCGGCGCCGTCTCGGTCGTCGGGTCGGGCATGGGGGACTCCTTCCGGGCGTACGGGGTCGTCCGGGCGGTCCGTGGCGCGCCGGACCGGCGGGACGGCGGTCGCCGCCCCGCGTGCCGGCGCGCTCGGGCGCGCGGAGGTTCCCCGAGGTGGTGCGGGGGGACTCTGAGCAGCAGGACTGGGTGGTGCGGGGGTGTCCCGCGGTCGCAGAGGGTCGAGAGGGTGCTCGGTCGTGCGGGGCTCGACCCGGGTCGGTGGGAGACCGGCCGTGGGGCGAGGTCCGGGGCCGCCATGGCCCCCGCCGGGGTGCGCGTCGGTGCGTACCGCTCGGCTGTCGGTCCGGACGACGGGCTCCCCTGCGCCGACGTCCGGCCCCCTGGTGGGTTCCAGGGGCAACGAGGTTCATGACACCGCAGTCAATGCATGGATGTCAACAGGTAGGCGAAAGTTGTGTCGACAACAAGCAAAAGTCCCCGGCCGATCGACACTTGTCCCCGGAGCGGCTCTCGACGGGCCTCCGACCCGCCCCGGACGGGTGTGCGTCGGCCGGTCGTGGTGGAGTGACCGCGTGACTCGCGACCTCCCCGCGTGGTCCGTCCGGGAGTCGGCCCTCGACGTCGACGACCCGGCCACGGCCGCGTCCCTCCTGTCCCTCGCCAACGGGTACGTCGGCGTCCGCGGCACGCTCGACGAGGCGGACCCCGACGACGACCCCTCGACCCTCGTCGCCTCCGTGCACGAGGAGTTCGAGCAGACCTACGCGGAACGCGCGTACGCCTACCCCGAGGTCGAGGAGCGCCTCGTGCCGGTCGTCGACGCGTGGCGGGTCGGCTGGTCCGTCGACGGCGAGCCGGTCGACGTCCGGACCGACGACCCCGCCGGTCCCGACGGGACGGTCGAGGCGCACGAGCGGGTGCTCGACCTGCGCCGCGGCGTGCTGCGGCGCGAGCTGCGCTGGACCGCGCCGTCGGGCGGGAGCGTCACCCTGCACAACGAGCGGCTCGTCCCGCTCACCCGGCGCGAGGTCGTCGCGTCGCGCTGGCGCGTGCACGCGCACGACGACGTCACCGTCACCCTGCGCCCGGTGCCCGGCTGCGCCCACGGCGGGCAGGACCCCGGCCGCGAGGCGCCCGGGCTGGTCACCGTCTCGTGCCGGCACGACGCCGAGGGGTCGTCCGTGCGGCAGCGCACCGTGCGCTCGGAGCGCGGCGTCGCCGTCGAGACCGCGCACCTCGTCGACGCGGCGGACGGCGTCCGCCCACGCTGGCACCACCGCGGCGGCGCCGCGGTCCTCACCGTCGACCTGCGCACCGACGAGTGGCTGGAGGTCGTCGTCCTCGCCGCCTACGCGGGCGGCGCCGACGCGGACGCGCTCCCCGCGCACGCGCACTCCGTGCTCGCCGCGGCCGTCGACGCGGGCTGGGACGCGCTCGAGCGCGAGCAGGCCGACGCCCTCGCGGCGGTCTGGGAGCGGGGCGACGTCGAGCTCGACGGGGACGACGAGATGCAGCAGGCGCTGCGGCACGCCCTGTTCCAGGTGGTCCAGGCGTCGGCGCGCGTCGAGGGCGTGGGCGTGCGCGCCAAGGGCCTCACGGGCACCGGTTACGCGGGCCACGCGTTCTGGGACTCGGACACCTTCGTGCTCCCCGTCCTGGACCACGTGCTGCCCGACGCCGCGGCCGCGCACCTGCGCTGGCGGCACGCCACCCTCCCCCACGCGTGCGAGCGGGCCGCCGAGCTGGGCCTGCCCGGGGCCGCGTTCCCGTGGCGCACCATCAGCGGTCGCGAGTCGTCGGGCTACTGGCCCGCGGGCACCGCCGCGTTCCACGTCGCCTCGGCCGTCGCGCTCGCCGCCGTCCGGCACGTCGCCGCCACGCACGACGACGAGCTCGCCCGGGACGTCGCCGTCGACCTCGTGGTGCAGACCGCGCGGCTGTGGGCCGGGCGCGGCCACCACACCGCCGACGGCTTCCGCATCGACGGCGTGACCGGGCCCGACGAGTACACCGCCGTCGTCGACAACAACACGTACACGAACCTCATGGCGCGCAAGAACCTGCGCGCGGCGGACGAGCTGTGCGAGCGGTTCCCGGAGCAGGCGGCGCGGCTGGACGTCACCGCCGACGAGCGCGCGGGGTGGCGGCGCGCGGCCGACCGGATGGTCGTCCCGTACAACGCGGAGCTCGGCGTGACGGAGCAGTCGCAGGACTTCACGCGCCACGCCCACTGGGACTTCGAGTCGCGCGGCACCGCGCGGTTCCCGCTCGACGACCACGTGCATTACGTCGAGCTGTACCGGCGGCAGGTCGTCAAGCAGGCCGACCTCGTGCTCGCCCTGCACGCCGCACCCGAGGAGTTCACGCCCGAGCAGCGCCGCCGCGACTTCGACTACTACGAGCCGCTCACCGTCCGCGACTCGTCCCTGTCCGCACCCGTGCAGGCGGTCGTCGCCGCGGAGATCGGGTACGTCGAGCTCGCGTACGACTACGCGCGCGAGTGCGCGCTCCTCGACCTGTGCGACCTGCGCGCGTCGACCGACGGCGGGCTGCACGTCGCGTCGCTCGCGGGCGCCTGGACCGCCGTCGTCACGGGCATCGTGGGGCTGCGGCACGACGACGACGGGCTCCGCCTCGCCCCCCGGCTCCCGTCCCGGCTCACGCGGCTCGCGCTCGCCGTCCACCACGGCGACGCCCGGGCGCGCGTCGAGGTTCGGCCCGACGGCGTCACGTACCGCCTCGAGTCCGGCGAGCGGCTGCGGGTCGTGCACGGCGACGAGCCGTTCGAGCTCACGCCCGAGCACGCGGTCCTCGAGCGGCCGCTGCTCGCCGGGATCCAGGACCCGCCGCCCGCGCAGCCGCCCGGCCGCGCGCCGCTCTTCGCCGCCTCGTAGGTGGACGTACCCGCGGCGGGCCCGGTGGGCCGTACGCGGAGGTCCGCTACGTCGGCAGCCGCTCCTGCTCGCCGCGCGCGCCGCGGAACCCGGCGGCACCCGGACCGGTCCCGCCAGGCGGGTCGAGGCGCTCGGCACGCCGGTGCGCGGCCCGGTACTGCGAGGGCGCGAGGCCGTACTCCGCGGCGAACGCCTGCCGCAGCGCCTCCGCGGACCTCAGCCCGCACTCGCGGGCGACGGTGGTGACCGGGCGGTCGGTCGACGCGAGCAGGTGGGCCGCCGCCTCGGTCCGGGCTCGCCGGACGTACCGCGCCGGCGTGCGGCCGAGGTGCCGGACGAAAAGGCGCGTGAGCTGGCGCTGGCTCACGCCGGCGTGGGCGGCGAGGGCGGGGAGCGAGAGATTTCCGTCGAGCCGCGCGGCGACGAGGTCGACCACGGCCCGGACGCATGCGTCCCGCACCTGAGGGGCCGCCGTGAAGACGCTCATCTGGGCCTGGTTCCCCGGACGCTGGAGGTACGTCACGAGCGCGCGGGCCACCCTGCGGGCGAGCTCCGGACCGTTGTCCTCCTCGACCAGCGCGAGCGTGAGGTCGAGCGCGCTCGTCACGCCCGCCGACGTGTAGACGTTGTCGTCGCGCACGTAGATGGGCGCCGGGTCGACGCGGACAGCGGGGTACTCCTGCGCGAGCCGGTCGGCGTAGCGCCAGTGCGTGGTGGCCCGACGCCCGTCGAGGAGACCCGTCGCCGCGAGGACGGTCGCGCCCGTGCAGACCGACGCGACCCTGCGGCTCAGGGCGGCCACCCGGCGCACGTGCGCGACGACGAGAGGGTCGGCACCGGCCTCCTCGTGGCCGAGCCCTCCGGTCACGACGACCGTGTCGACCGGCTCGACCCACCGCTGGAGGGAGCCGTGGCTCGCGAGCGTGAGGCCCGAGTCGCACGCGACGGGTCGCCCGCCCGGGGTCAGCAGCACCACCCGGTAGGGCGGCGCGGCGCCCACACGGTTCGCGAGGACGAGCGTCGAGGTCACGCACGCGATGTCCAGGAGCTCCGCGCCGGCGTAGCCGACGACCGCCACCAACCGCTCCGCCATGAGCCGTCACCCCCGGGTTCCCGACGTCCGGTCCACAGATCCGGACACCGTCCACGATACCCCCGGGGAGTACCGCGACCCAGAGTGAGGCTGGTCCTCCCAGGAGAGCGGTCGCCCGACCGCGACCCGCACGAGAGACGAGGACGTCATGAGCACTCCACGCACCGCCCGGCAGACCACCGGACCGCGCTCCGGAACAGCGCGGGGGACGAGCACCGGGACGAGCACCGGGACGAGCACCGCCCGGGCCGTCGTGGCCCGCTGGCCCGCCGCGCTCGGCCTCGGCGTCGCCGTCCTTCTGCTCGCGATCGGCGTGGCCGACCGCACCACCCTGGCGATCGGTGTGAGCGCGGCCGCGCTCTGCTACGTGGCCGCAGCAGCGCTCGGACGCCCCTGGGTCGCCTGGGTGAGCATCCTCGGCGCCTCGCTCGTCGTGGTCGCGAGCGAGGTGGCGGGCATCCCCTGGTGGGCCGGCATCGGGCTCACCGCGCTCGTGCTGCTCGGGATCGGCGTCGCGCGCGGCGCGGCACGACCGACGCTCCCCCAGGCTGCCGCACTTCTCGGCTACGGGTCCGTCGCTGTGGTGGCGCTCGCCGTCGACCCGGGCATCGGTCTCGTCCTGGCAGGGCTGACCCTGGCCGGCCACGCCGCGTGGGACGTCGTCCACCACCGGCGCGGCGAGGTCGTCCCCCGGCCGATGGCGGAGGCGTGCCTGTACTTCGACGTCGTCCTCGGCCTGGGCTGCCTCGCCCTCGCCGCCCTCCGCTGAGACGCGGGGGCGCGTCCGGGACGCGCCGTCAGCCCGCGAGCGCCTCGCGCAGGGTCGTCGCGAACGCGGCCGGGTCGTTCGCGGGCGACCACTCGTTGACCATGAAGCCGCCGTGGTCGCCCGGGAACGTCACCGGCTCGGCGCCCAGGAGGGCGGCGAGGGCGGCACCGCCGCGCCACGCGAGCGTGCCCTCGCCCTGGGCGCTCACGGCGGGGACGATGCGGGTCGCCGCCGCGCGCAGGGCGTCGCCGTCGGGCGCCCACGACGGCATGGTGGCCAGGTTCCGGCCGAGGAGCAGGTCGTCGCGCGACCCGTCGTCCTCCGTCGGGAAGCCGAACATCGCCGGGTCGGGCGCCGGGCGGTCGAGGTAGTCCGCGGGCAGCGGCCCCACGTGGCTGACGAGCGCGACGAACTTCGCCATCGCGGGCCCGAAGCCCTCGCGGCGGTACGTCTCCACGACGTCCGCCTGCACCGCCGTCGCGGTCTCGGCGTCCTCCAGTAGCGGCGTGATCGGCGGCTCGTGCGCGACGAACGTCCGCACGTCCTCCGGGTGCCGCTCGATCCACGAGAGCCCGACGACGCCGCCCCCGCTCGACCCGAACACGTCCACCGGGCCGAGCCCGAGCGCGGTCACGACCTCGTGCAGGTCGTCCGCGTGCCGCTCGACCGACACCTCGCCGTCGGCGGCGAGCGTGCTGCGCTCGGTGCCGCGCGGGTCGTACGTGACGACCACCCGGTCGTCGAGGAGGTCCACGAGCTGCCCGAACCCGGACGCCGCCATCGGCGAGCCCATGACGACGAGCGGCGGCAGGTCGCTCGTCGTCGCGGGGGTCCGGACGTCGTAGGCCAGGACGGCTCCCGGCACGTCCAGGGTGTGGCTCGTGGTGCGGGTCGTGGTCTCGCTCATGGCGTCCTCCGTGTCGTCGTCCCGCCGCGTCCCGCGGCAGGTCCCGTGCGTAGAGACGACGCCCGGGACCGGAACTGAGCGGTCCTGGCGGCCCTGCGTTGCCACTACCCTCGCAGGATGCCGTCATCGAGGACCGTGCCCGCCGTCGTCGCCGCGGGGACGCTCACCGCGGTGCTCTGGGTCGTCACCGGCCGTGCCGCGGACTGGCTCGCCGGGGCGGGGCACACCCTGCCCGCCGGGCTCGTGCGGACGGTCCTGCCCCACCCGACCGGCGTCGTCACGGGCGGTCAGCAGGTCTCGGGCAGCACCGTGCTCGCGGCCGCGCTCGCGGGCGGGCTCGTCGCGCTCGGCACGCACCTCGTGCTGCGGCGCATGCCCGCGGGCGAGGGCCGCGGGGCGGCGTTCCTCGCCGTGTGGGGCGCGGCCGTGCTCGCCTCCGCGCTCGCCGCGACGGCGGCGTGGTTCGCGGGCGTCACGCTGGCCTGGCGCGCGGACACCGTCGCCCGGTTCGTCGCGACCGCGCTCGGCGGCTGGTGGGGGTTCGTCAACGGGCCGCTCGTGGCCGTGACGGTCGCCGTCGCGCGCGCCCTCACCGACCGGCACGACGACCCCGCCGGCACGCGCCACACCCGGACGCCGACCCGGGTCCGCGCGTGGCCCGCCGCGCTCGCCGCCAGCACCGCGACGGGCGTGCTGTGGGCGGCCGCGGGCGTCGGGCGCACGACGCTCCCCGGCGCGGCGGACCCGCAGTCCCCGTGGGGTGTCGCCCGCGACGTCGTGCTGCTGCCCTCCGCCCGGATCTCCGTCGACCGCGCGGCGCTCCTCGCCGACCCCGTGCACCTGCTGCTGCCCGTCGGCGTCGGGCTCGCGGTCGGCCTGCTCACGGCGCTCGCCGCGCGGCGGCTGCCACCCGTCGAGGGCCGCGCGGCGCTGCTGCTCGCGGTGTGGCTCGCGTGCGCCGGGGGCGCGGCCCTCGCAGCGGCCGTGCCCGTCGTCGCCTCCACGCTCGCCGCGGGCGGCGTGCTGCCCGACGCCGGCCGCACCCTGCCCGTGCTCGAGTCGGGCCTCGCCTGGGGGATGGTGTGCGGGGTCCTCGTGGCGCCGCTCGCGGTGGTCGTGCACCGGCACGCGGGCGCACGACCGCTCGCGGAGGCGGCCACCGCGGACGAGCCGTGGCCCGCGCCGGTCACGCCCGAGGGGTCCGCGCCCGGGGAGCCCGCGCCCGAGCACGCGGAGGCGCCCGACGCCGAGCAGGCGGGGCCGCACGCCGCCGACGACGCCCCCGCGCCCGACGACGCCCGGCACCGCGACGAGGTCACCGCGCGCACCTGAGGGACGGCGTTCCGGCACCCGCCACCCCGGCGTCACCCGGCGGTCGTCGTCCCGACACCCGGGCCCCCTAGCGTCGGCCGTGACCAGCAGACCGGGACGAACCGGAGAGGGCACAGCGACGATGACCCTGACGATCACGCTCGTACGCCACGGGCAGACCTACCTCAACGCACGACGCCACCTGCAGGGGGCGTGCGACTCCCCCCTCACCCGCACCGGACGCGCGGGCGTGCGCGTCACGGCGCAGCACCTCGCGCGGCACGACTTCGCGGCCGCCTACTCCTCGCCGCAGGGCCGCGCGGTACTCACCGCGATGGAGATCCTGCGGCACCACCCCGACCTCCCGCTCACGGTCGACCCCGACCTGCGCGAGCTGTCCTTCGGCTCCTACGAGCGGCGGCCGGAGTCGCACCTCGACGCCGTCGAGCCGTGGGCCGAGCTCGTGCCGCGCATGCTCGCGGGCACCCACCCGGGCGTCGGCGGCGGGGAGCCGGGCCGGGACTTCATGGCGCGCGTGCGCGCCGTGTTCACGCGCGTCGTGGCCGCGCACGACGACGCGTCCCGCCCGGGCGCGACGCGCGACCGGCACGTGCTCGTCGTCGGGCACGGCCTGACGCTCGGCGCCTGGCTCGCGACGCTCTCGCCCTCCGGCCTCGTCGCGCTGCCCAACGCGTCCGTCTCGACCGTCGAGATGACCGACGGCGTCCCCCGCCTCCTCGCGGCCGGGGTCGACGTCGCCGGCCACGGCCACGTCGCCGCCCGCCCCGCCCCGGCGCGCACCACCCCCCTCCTCCCCGCCTGACCCCCTCCCCCTCCCCCGGCCGCCCTCCGCCGAACACGGGGTTGTGGTCGCTCTCCGGCGAGATCCGGTTGCCAACCCCGTGCTCGGCGGGATCAACCCCGTGGTCGACGGCGGGCGGCAGGGGCCGACGTCGCGCGGCTCCTGACGGGCGGGACGGAGCCGGGCGGGTGAGGCTCGAGGGGATGCCGTGGGGGCGGCGGCGTCCCGACACCTGACCGTCCCCGGGGCGTCGCCCGGCGTCCACCGGAGCGCAACGCCGCGTTCCTAAGGTCGCCGGGGCAACCGACCCGATGCTCGGAGGACCCGATGACGACCACCCGACGCCGCGCCGTGCGCGGTACCGCCGCCGCACTGGCGGGGACCCTGCTCGCGACGACCCTCGTCGCCGCCACCGCCACGACCGCGACCGTGCCGTTCGCGGCCCCGGCCGCCGCCGCACCCGGCGACGTGCTGCTCGCCGAGTCGTTCGACGGCGACGACCTCCCCGAGGGCTGGACGCCCGTGCTCGGCGACTGGCGGGTGCGTGACGGCCGCCTCGTCGGCGACGCGCCCGACGGCTCGTCGCCCGCGCGGATCGTGTTCGGCCGCTCCGCCGAGAACTACCGGCTCGACGCGACGCTCCGGTTCGAGAGCGTCGACAACGCGTCGCGCTGGGCGGGCGCGATCCTCGACGTCGCGCCCGACGGCACGACCCCGTGGTGGCAGGCCGTGCTGCGCAGCACGACGACCGCGTCCAACGGCGTCGAGATCGCCCAGCGCACCGCCGCGGACGCGTGGAACGTCCCGTACACCGGCTCCGCGTCGACCGACGCCGCGACCGGGCGCGACGTGCACCTGTCCGTCGAGGTGCAGGGCGCGGCCGTCACGTACGCGCTCGACGGGCGGACCGTGCTGGAGGGGCGGATCGACCGGTCGCGGGACGGCGCGCTCGGCTTCGTCACCGCCGGGGCGACCGTGAGCGTCGACGACGTGACCGTCACGGAGATCGAGCCCGCGTCCTACGTGGGCGGCGACGGCGAGCTGCCCGTCACCGTCGCGCACCGCGGCTACTCGTCCGTGGCGCCCGAGAACACGCTCGCGGCCGTCGCGGCCGGAATGCGCACGGGGGCCGAGTACGTCGAGGTCGACGTGCACACCACGGCCGACGGCGTCCCCGTCGTGCTGCACGACCAGACGGTCGACCGCACGACCGACGGCACGGGCGACGTGGCCGTCCTGGCAGGCGAGCAGGTCACCGCGCTCGACGCCGGGTCCTGGTTCTCCCCCGCGTTCGCCGGGCAGCGGCTGCCGTCGTTCGCGCAGCTGCTCGACCTGCTGGAGACCGGCTCGTCGACCCTGCTCCTGGAGATCAAGGGGCCCGAGACGTCCGCGGAGGTCGAGCGGGTCGTCGACATGGTCGTCGAGGCCGGGCTCGAGGACCGCGTGGTGCTCCAGTCGTTCGACGTCGACGCGCTGCGCGCCGCGCGCGAGCACGCCCCGCAGATCCCGCGCGGGCTGCTCCGCGGCGCGCTCGACGCCGACCCGGTCGCCGTGGCGCAGGACCTCGGGGCGGTCATGTACAACCCGTCGGCGAGCGCGCTGCTCGCGCGACCGGGCGTCGTCGCCGACCTCAACGCGGCGGGCGTCGCCGTCATGCCGTACACGGTGAACTCCGCCGCCGACTGGGCGCGGCTCACCGAGATCGGGGTCGACGGCGTCATCACCGACCGCGCGGGGGCGTTCGTCGGGTGGAAGCAGGCACGCGAGCAGGAGGCGCCCGCGCCCGGCGCGCCGACGGTCACGATCGTCAGCCCCGCGGAGGGCACCGAGGTCGAGCGGGGCGGCACGCTCGTCGTCGCGGCGAGCACGACCGACGCGGACGAGGTCGTCGTGACGCTCGACGGCGAGCCCGTGGACAACGGCGCGACCGTCCCGGCCGCGGACCTCGCGCTCGGCGAGCACACGGTGACGGCGACCGCCCGGGGCGCCGGCGGCGAGGCGACGGCGGAACGGACCGTCGTCGTGACCGTCACGCCGGAGGGCCTGCGCTCGCGCCTCGCGGCGCTCGACCTCCCGCCCGGGCAGCTGACGAAGGCGCTCGACGCGGTCGAGGCCGGGCGGTGGGCGTCGGTGCGGAAGGTCGTGGAGAAGTTCGTGCGCGACACGGCGACGCGCGAGCGCCTGCTCGCGGAGGTCGACCACCTCGACGGCCGCTGACGGGTCGTCACGCGCGGGGCGGCTCCACGGAGCGGCCGCGCGACCCGTCCCCGGTCGGAGCCGACCGGGGACGGGTCGCTCACGCGTCGGCGAGGAAGCGCCGCCGCTCCCCGCGGGCGGACCCGATCCGCGCCCAGCCGGTGAGGACCAGGGCGCCACCCAGGACCCACGGGACGACGTCCCACCCGGGCGGCCCGTCCGACCCGACGACGGCGCCGTCCGTCGCGAGGATCGCCGCCCCCAGGCCGAGCAGCGCGAGGCCCAGCACCAGCAGGACGACGTCCCACGCCGCGCTCCCCGCGCCGCGCCGGGGCGCCCGGGCGACGAGGGCGGCCTTCTCGGCCGCGGTGAGCGGCGCCGTCGGGCCGAGGGGCTGGACGCGCTCGGCGCCGTGCCGGAACCGCGCCGGGTCCTCGACGGCCTCGACGAGCGCGGCGGGCAGCCCGAGGAGGTAGGCGAGCTCGGCGACGGGGTCGCCGGGCCAGGTCGACGCGGCGAGCAGCGCGCGCAGCCGGCCCGGGTCGCGCGGCGCGCCGAACGCCTCGACCAGGGCCTCGTACGCGCCCTCGGTGCCGGACGTCGAGAGGTCCGTCCAGGTGTCGTTCCAGCTCCCGAAGACCCACGGGCGCCCCGGCGTGCTGAGCGTCCAGGCGACGCCGCCGCCGGTCCGTTCCAGGCTGACGACGACCTCCCCGGCGCGCAGGCCGCGCTCGATCGTGGACCGCGCGCGGAACTCGCCCGAGAGGGCCGAGCGGAACGCCTCCTGCGCCTCGTCGTCCGACGCGCCCGGCGTCGGCGCCTCCGGGCGCGCGGCCGTCCACACGACCGTGCGCTCGTCGGTCGCGCGCACCCACGCCGTGCCCACCCGACGCACGGCGGCGCGGACGAACGCGGCGTCCGCACGGACGAGCTGCACGACGGCGTCGGGCGCCGCCGAGTCCGTCGCGGGCAGGTCGGCGACCGCGGTGAACGCCTCGAGAAGGTCGTCGGGGTGCTCGAGCGCGCGCAGGCGGTCCGCGGCGGTCGTCGCGTCCCGCAGCCCGACGAGCGCGCCGACGGCCGCGAGCACGGCGCCCGGGTCGCCGTCGAGGCGCATCGTGTGGTCGGTGCTCGAGCCGGGCTGCGCAGGGGCCCACGTGACGACGACCGGCGGCGCGACGGCGTCGGTGCGGGCGGCGAGGATCGCGCTCACGCCCTCGGGCAGGAGGTCCGAGCCCGCGTCGAGCTGCACGACCCACGGGACCGGCACGAGCGCGTCGACCTGCGCGAGGGCCTCCGCGGCCGACGTCGGGGCGTCCGCCGCGTCGGTCGCCGTGCCGTTCTCGGTGTCGACCTCGGCGAAGGTCCAGCCGCGCTCGTCCGTCGGGCCGACGCGCCCGTACTCGAGGTCCGCGGCGCGGAGACGGTCGACGACCTGGGCGTGCGGGCTGCGCGTGACGACGTTCACGGCGTCATGATGCCGCACGCGCCGCGACCCGGCGGGCACCGTCCCGTCAGAAGCCCTCGGGCGGCGTGAACTGCGAGAGCGTGAGCACCGCGCCCTGCGGGTCACGGATCTCGGCCTCGCGCGTCCACCCCGTGTCGGCCGAGGACAGCACCACCGCACCGGCCCGCTCGGCCGCCGCCGCCGCGGCGTCCCGGTCCGCGACGGCGAACGTCACGGTGTGGCGCGCGGGTCCGGGCTCCTCCAGGACGCCCGCCACGACGTCCCGGAAGCCGGGTGGCGCGCCCGCCTGGTTCGCGTCGATCTCCGGGTTGACGGTCCGCGCGAGGTGGTCGCCGTAGCCCTCGACGCGCGCCATCCCGGCTCCGAGGTCCGGGCTCACCTCCCAGCCGAGCAGCGGACCGTAGAAGTGCAGGGCCCGCGCGACGTCGGGCGTGCGCAGCACGCTGAAGTTCCACGTGCCCGGCTCGTTGGCGCGCTGCGCACCGAGCCGCGTGCCCGGCTGCCACAGCCGGAACGTCGCGCCCTGCGGGTCGCGGACGGTCGCCATGCGCCCCGGCGGGCCGACCGTCGTCGGGCCGTCGAGGACCTCGCCCCCGAGGTCCGGGACGCCGCGCGCGGAGGCGTCCACGTCGTCGACCGCGACGTAGGTGATCCAGCCGGGCTCGCCCCGGCCCGTCGCGACGGCCGCGACGTCCTGCCCGTCGAGCGACGCGACGACGTACCGCTCCCCCGCGCCGGGCGGGAGCCGGTCCTCGAACTCCCACCCGAAGAGGGCGCCGTAGAACGCGAGGGCGGCGTCGACGTCGGGCTGCTCGGTGTCCACCCAGCAGGGCACGCCGTGCGGGTAGGTGCGGACGGGTCGGGACGGCGAGGTGTCCATGTCTCACGGTCCCACCGGGCACCCACATCGGCACCCCGCCCGCGACCCTGGGTGTTCGCCCGCGCGACACCTTCCTGACCTTCCGGGCGTGGGCACCCGTGCGTACGGTGGCGGGGAACCTCTCGACGACCACCGTCCCCGACGACGAGGAGCCACCGTGTCCACGAGACCGTCCACCCCGACCGCGCCCCGCACCCGACCACGCCCGGCGCGTCCCGCGCTCGTCCCCGCCCTCGCGGCCGCGGCGGCCCTCGCCGTGGCGTCCGCGGGCGCCGTCGCCGCGCCCGCCGTCGCGCACGGCGACCGCCACGGTCACGGCCACGACCGCGTGACGCTCCGCGTCGCGACGTACAACGCGAGCCTCAACCGCGCCGCCGCGGGCGAGCTCGAGGCCGACCTCTCGAACCCCGACGACCCGCAGGCCGCGACGATCGCCGAGGTGCTCCAGCGCACGCGGCCCGACGTCGTTCTGCTCAACGAGTTCGACTACGTGCCCGACGAGCGCGCCGTCGACCTGTTCCGCGAGAACTACCTCGAGGTCCCGCAGGGCGGCGCCGAGCCGATCGAGTACCGCCACGCCTACGTCGCGCCGTCGAACACGGGCGTGCCCAGCGGGTTCGACCTGAACGACGACGGCGTGGTCGGCGGCGGGGACGACGCGTTCGGCTTCGGCGCGTTCGGGGGGCAGTACGGCATGGTCGTGCTGTCGCGGTACCCGATCGACACGCGCGGCGTCCGCACGTTCCAGCACTTCCTGTGGAAGGACATGCCGGGAGCGCTCCTCCCGGACGACCCCGCGACGCCCGCGCCCGCGGACTGGTTCACGCCCGAGGAGCTCGAGGTCGTGCGCCTGTCGAGCAAGTCGCACTGGGACGTCCCGGTCCGGGTGGGCCGCGAGACGGTCCACGTCCTCGCGTCGCACCCCACGCCCCCGACGTTCGACGGCCCCGAGGACCGCAACGGCCGACGCAACCACGACGAGATCCGGTTCTGGGCGGACTACGTGACGCCCGGCACGGCGTCGCGGTACGTGTACGACGACGCGGGCCGACGCGGCGGGCTCCGGCCGGGCGCGAGCTTCGTCGTCCTCGGCGACCAGAACGCCGACCCGCTCGACGGCGACTCCGTGGACGCCGCGATCGACCAGCTGCTGGACCACCGGCGCGTCCAGGACCCCGTGCCCCGGTCCGCCGGTGCCGTGGAGGCCGCCGCGCTCCAGGGCGGGGCGAACGCGACCCACCGGGGCGACCCGGCGCTCGACACCGCCGACTTCGCCGACACCGCCCCCGGGAACCTGCGCGTGGACTACGTGCTCCCGTCGCGCGACCTGCGGGTCCGGGACGCGGGCGTGTTCTGGCCGGTCCAGGCGGACCCGCTCTCGCGGCTCACGGGCGTCTTTCCGTTCCCGAGCAGCGACCACCGGCTCGTGTGGGTGGACCTGGCCGTCCGCGGCTGACCCACCGGTCTCGCCGTCGCCCCGGATGCTCGTCGCCCGGGGCGACGATGGTGGACCCGCGCCGCCCGCAGGTGCACACTCGGAGGTCTGTGCTCACCGCCGACGCACAGCAGACTCCCGGCCGGCGCCTCGCCGGTCGCACGGCACGCCCCCGGCGCGCCACGTCGTCCGGCCCGACGACCACCTCACCCTCGTCCCCGGGGCGACGCCCGCGCCGACAGCAGCGCGCGCCGGCTCCCCTCGCACCCACGGGACCGCCGGACCAGGAGCACCCATGAGAAGACTCCGCACCGCCCTGCCCACCGCCGTCGCCGCCGCGACGGCCGCCCTCGTGCTCGTCGCGGGGCCTGCCGTCGCGCACGGCGGCAAGCCCTCGCCGCGCCCGCCGACCGTGACCGACGTCGCGACCGGCCTCGTCACGCCGCTCAGCCTCGCGGTCGGACCGCGCGGCACCACCTACGTCACCCAGAACTTCCCCGGGCTGCTCACGGCCGTCGGCCGCGACGGCACCCCGACCGTCCTGTACGCCTCGCCCGACGGCGGCGAGGTGGGCGGCGTCTCCTACGACGGCCGCCGGATCACGTTCACCGAGACGCAGCTCGGCGAGGAGGGACCGGTCGCGTCGGAGGTGTCGACGCTGCGCACCGACCGGCGGGGCAACCCGACGGGCGCGCCGGTCGTCCTCGCGGACACCTTCGCGTACGAGCAGGCGAACAACCCCGACGGCGGCGTGACGTACGGCCTGCGCGACACCGACCCGGCGTGCGTCGCCCAGGTCCCCGCGTCGCCCGTCCCGCCCCGGTACACGGGGATCGCGGACTCCCACCCGTACGCGACGACGTCGTCCCACGGCACCACGTACGTCGCGGACGCGGGCGCCAACGCGATCCTGTCGGTGAGCGACCGCGGCCGGGTCCGGACGGTGGCCGTGCTGCCCGCGCAGCCCGCGGTGGTCACCGCCGAGGCGGCAGCGGGCCTCGGGTGGCCCGCGTGCGTCGTCGGGCAGACGTACTGGTTCGAGCCCGTCCCCACGGACGTCGAGGTGGGGCCGCGCGGCGTGCTCTACGTGACGACGCTCCCCGGCGGGCCCGAGGACGCGAGCCTCGGCGCGCGCGGGGCGGTCTACACGGTGGACCCGTGGCGCGGCTCGGTGCGCCCGGTCGCCTCCGGGTTCCTCGGCGCGACCAACCTCGCCGTGTCCGGCGACGGCACGGTCTACGTCGCCGAGCTGTTCGGCGGCAAGATCTCGCAGGTCGGCAAGCGCGGACCCAGCACCCTCGTCGAGGTCCCGCTCCCCGCGGGCCTGGAGTGGGACGGCAAGGGCCTCCTCGCGACGACGAACGCCCTCCCGGCGGACGAGACGACGCCGCCCGACGGACACCTCGTGCGCATCGACCTCGGCCGGCACCGCGGGCGCTGACGCACCACCGGCCCCGAGCGTCGTGTCGTCGCCCGGGGCCGGTCGTCGCCACGGCGCCCGAGCCGGTCGTCGCCACGGCGCCCGAGCCGGCCGTCGTGCGGGCGCCCGAGCCGGCCGTCGTGCGGGCGCCCGAGCCGGCCGTCGTGCGGGCGCCCGGGTCGGTCGTCAGGCGCGGGCCGCGGCGACCGCCCGGCCGAGCGCGTCGACGCTCGCCGCGACGTCGGCGTCCGTCGTCGCCCAGGAGCTCACGGAGACGCGCAGCACGGCGCGGTCGTGCCAGCGCGAGCCGGACATCCACGCCGTCCCGTCGTCGAGCACGCGCCGCACGACGTCCTGCGTGCGCGCGTCGTCGCCGAACGCCGCGCACACCTGGGTGAACACGACGTCGTGCAGCACCTCGCCGTCGAGCGCCCGCACCGCGTCGGCGAAGGTCGCCGCGTGGCGGCAGAACCCGTCCACGAGGTCGGCGACGCCCGAGCGGCCGAGCGCCCGCAGCACCGCCCAGACGGGGAACGCGCGACCGCGCCGCGAGAGCTCGGGCACCTTGTCCAGGGGATCGCCCGCCGCGCTCTGGATGAGGTAGTCGCCGTGCATGCCCATCGCGGCGCGCAGCGGCACCGGGTCCGCGACGATCGCGAGGCCGCAGTCGTACGGGACGTTGAGCGTCTTGTGCGCGTCGGTCGCCCACGAGTCCGCGCCCTCGTACCCCGCGACGAGGTGGCGGTACGACGGCGACGCGGCGGCGAAGAGCCCGAACGCGCCGTCGACGTGCACCCACGCGCCGTGCCGGTGCGCGGCCTCGACCGCCGGGCCGAACGGGTCGAACGCGCCGGCGTGCACGTTGCCCGCCTGCAGCACGACGATCGTGGGCGCCGAGGTCGAGCCCCGGTCCCCCGAGGTAGAGCCCCGGTCGTCCGAGGTAGAGGCCGGGTCGTCCGAGGTAGAGGCGGGGTCGGCCAGCGCCTCCTCGAGCGCGGCGACCGAGACCCGGCCCTGGTCGTCCGCGGCGACGACCTCGGGCGCCCCGAGCCCGAGGTAGGACAGCGCGAGGTCGACCGACTCGTGCCGCTCGGCCCCGACGAGCACGCGCACGCGCGGCGCGCCCGTGAGGCCGTCGCGCCGCACGTCCCACCCCACGCGGCGCAGCACCTCGCCGCGCGCGGCGGCGAGCGCCGTGAAGTTCGCGGTCGTGGCGCCGGTGACGAACCCGACCGCGCACGACGCGGGCAGGCCGAGCAGCTCGAGCAGCCACGCGCTCGTCACGTCCTCGACGGCCGTGTGGGCCGGGGTGACGGCGCGCAGCGCGGAGTTCTGGTCCCACGCGCTCGTGAGCCAGTCGGCCGCGAGCGCCGCCGGGTGGCTGCCGCCGATGACCATGCCGTAGAAGCGGCCCGACGGCATCGCGGTGAGGCCCGGTCCGCACGCCGTGGCGAGCAGGTCGACGACGTCGGCGGCCGGGCTCGGGCCGTCGGGCAGGTCGGTGCCGAGCGCGGCGACGACGTCCGCGACGCCCGCCCGGGGCGGGACCGGGCGCGTCGCGAGGGAGTCGAGCCACGCGGCGGCGTGCTCGTGCGCCCGCAGGAGGGCGGCGTCGCGATCGTCCATGACCGCTCCTGACCGGGCCGGACCGACGCCGGCCCTCCCGCCAGGCTGGACCCGCGGGGACCGCCGGTCAACCGCTCCGCCGGGATCCGGCACGTCCGTACTTCTTACGCCCAGGCAATCCCCAGGCAACACAGGGTCCCTAGCGTCGGGCGGGCCAGATGTTCCCCCGACGGAAGGCCCCCTGTTGAGAACGTTCACCCTGACCCTGTCCGGCCGCGCCGTCGCGGCCGTCGTCGCGCTCGTGCTCGCGTGCGCCGCCCTCGCCGCGACGGTCGCGTACACCGTCGCCGACTCCCGGGCGTCGGCCGCCGCCGCGCGCGCCGAGGGTGCCGCGGCACCGGTGCTCGCGGCCGGGACCGCACCGGCCAACCCGCTCGGCATCACGTCCGCGCAGTACGCAACCGCGACGGCGACCGCCGCGGCGGAGAAGCCGAAGGTCGTCGTCGTCGCGACCGGCGGCACGATGGCCGGCAAGGCGACCGGCCGCGACACGTTCACGAGCTACCGCGCCGGCACGTACCGCATGGAGGACATGCTGAACACGCTGCGGCCCGAGCTCGACGCCGTCGCCGACGTCACCGCCGTCCAGTTCGGCAACGCCGGCTCGTCCGGCTACTCGATGGAGCAGTTCCACGCGCTCACGCTCGAGGTGGAGAAGCAGCTCGAGACGGCGGACGCCGTCGTCGTCACGACCGGCACGGACACGCAGGAGGAGTTCGCGTACTGGCTCGACCTCACCGTGCGGTCGCGCAAGCCCGTCGTCACGTCCGGCTCGATGCGCCCGTGGGGGTCGGGCGCCGGGCCGGACTCGAGCCTCGTGTTCGGCACGGACGCGCCCGCGAACCTCTACAACGCGATCAAGGTCGCCGCGTCCCAGCAGACGTTCTGCTTCGGCACGGTGCTCATGCTCAACGACGAGATCCAGGCGGCCCGCGAGGTCACGAAGTCGAACTCGTACCGCACCGACACGTTCCAGACGCGCGAGTACGGCGTGCTCGGCTGGATCGACGGCGACAACGTGACGCTCGGCCGGGCCCCGGCGCGCGTGCTCGCGTGCGACACCGAGGAGTGGTTCACGCCGTTCGACCTCGCGAAGGTCGACCCGAAGACGCTCCCCCGGGTCGAGATCCTCATGTCCTACCAGCAGGCCGGCGGCGAGGCCGTGACGGCGTTCGCGAACGCGGGCGTGCAGGGCATCGTCACCGCGGGGACGGGCGCCGGCGGCATCTCGTCCGCCATGGGCCAGGCCCGCACCGCCGCGGTCCGCGACAAGGGCGTCTGGTTCGTCTCGACGACGCGCACCGGGTCGGGGTCGTCGTACGGGGGCGGCAACGGCATCATCGCGGGCGGCGACCTGACGGCCGTGAAGGCGCGGCTCCTGCTGCTCCTCTCGCGCGCCTTCACCGACGACTTCGCGACCGCCCAGGGCTGGTTCACGACGTTCGGCAACGCGTCGTTCGACCAGTCCGCGACGGCGGCCACGGTCGGCGCGGAGCCGGGCTCGACGACGGTCCGCTTCTCCGGCACCGCGACGCCGTCGTGCAAGGCCGCGGGCAAGCAGCTCTGGCTGACGGCGTCCGTGACGAACGAGGACACGGTCCCGATCGACGTCCACGTGCAGACCCCCGCGGGCGAGCACACGTTCTCGGCGGTCCCCGCCGGCGAGTCGGCCGAGAAGACGCTCGCGGTGAAGGCCAAGACGCTCGACGCGGGCGAGATCACGCTCGTCGCGACGAAGGACGTCGAGGGACGGGCCGTCCAGACGGAGACGACCGCCGCCTACCCGGAGACGGCCTGCCGCTGACCCCCTGGCCCGCCACCCCACCCCACCCCACCCCGCCGACCACGGGGATAGCGACCAGATCCGCACCGATCCGGTCGCCGTCCCCGTGCTCGGCGGGGTGGTGGGCGTTCCGGTGGGGGCCGGTGGCTTTGTCCCGTGACACCTCCCATGGTTACGCAGGGATCCTCACCAATCCCGTAGGGTGGGCGGCGGCCGCGGCGTCGCGGCCGCCGCCGACGAGGGGGATCCCGTGACCGACCCGACGACCACCACCGCACCGACGACGTTCGTGGTGACCGAGCAGCAGTTCGACGCGATGTTCCCGGAGCGGAACCCGTTCTACACGTACGCCGGGCTCGTCGCGGCGACGGTCGCGTACCCCGCGTTCGCGACGTCGGGCGGCGACCGCGTGGCCCGGCGCGAGGCCGCGGCGTTCCTCGCGCAGGTGAGCCACGAGACGCACGGGCTGGAGCACGTCGTCGAGGTCAACACCGCGAACTACCCGCACTACTGCGACCCGGCGCAGCCGTACGGGTGCCCCGCCGGGCAGGACGCCTACTACGGCCGCGGCCCGCTCCAGCTGAGCTGGAACTTCAACTACCGGGCGGCCGGGGAGGCGCTGGGGATCGACCTCCTCGCCGACCCGTGGCTCGTCGAGCAGGACCCGACCGTCGCGTGGCAGACCGCGCTCTGGTACTGGAACACCCAGCCCGGCACGGCCTCGATGACGTGCCACGACGCGATCGTCGGCGAGCACGGCTTCGCCGAGACCATCCGGTCCATCAACGGCCCGCTCGAGTGCGAGGGCGGCAACCCCCGCCAGATGAACAACCGCGTCCGCCTCTTCCGCCACTACGTCGAGATCGTCGGAACGACGACGGGCGACCACCTCACCTGCTGACCCGACCCCTCCCCACCCCCACCACCACCGCCGAGCACGGGGTCAGCGACCGAAATCCCGAGGAAACGGTCGCCGACCCCGTGCTCGACTGCGTGCGGGGGCGGCGGCGGGCGGGGAGGGTGGGGTGGGGTGGGGTCAGGGGCAGGTGAGAGCGGCGTACGGGACGACGGCGGTGCGGCCGTCCGCGGTCGCGGTCGCCTCGCCCGCGGGGACGGTCGTGGCGCGGACGGCGAACGACCGGTAGGCCGACGCGCCCGGCGCGACGTCCGGGACGACGTGCGTGCCGTACGGCGTCGCGAGCTCGACGTCGACGGGCGCGTCCCCGGTGCTCGTCGCGCGCACCGCGACGTAGGCCTTGCCGGCGAGGCACCGTGCCTCGGCGGTGACGTCGAGCGCCGGGGTCGCGGCCCCGGCGTCGGGCACGACGGCGTCCCACGGGGTCCGGGCGACGAACACGTCGGCGGCGCCCGCGTTCGTCGTGCCCGCGGGGGCGCCGTACGTGAGCCCGGTGAGCAGCGCGGCGCCGTCGCGGCCGTCCGCGGCGGGTGCGGGGGCCGCGAACAGGTTCGCGTCGTCCCACTCGTCGGCGCCGTCGCGCTCGCGCGACCCGGTCTGCGTCGCCTCGCCCGGGGTGCCGTCGGCCGCGACGGGGAACGTCACGACGTCGACCCCGCCGACGGCCGTGCCCAGGGCGCCGTACGTCGTGCCGACGACGAGCACCGCGTCGTCGGCGCCGAGCACGCCCGTCACGCCGCGGTCGTCGGTCGACGTCCCGACCTGCGTCGTCCACAGGACCTCGCCCGCGACGTCGAGGGCGCGCACGACGACGTCGTTGTCCCCGAGGTTGCCGTCCTCGCCGAGCGCCCCGCGCGTGTGCCCGACCGCGACGACCGACCCGTCCGAGCGCGCCACGAGACCGTTGACCTGGTCGTTCTCGCTCGTCGCGACGGCGCGCAGCCACTCCTGCTCGCCGTCCGCGGCGTAGCGCGCGACCCAGCCGTCGTTCGCGCCCGCGCGCTCGGCCCCGGGCATCCCGCCGCCCGACACCCCGCCCACGTACACCGCGCCGTCGGGCGAGGCCGCGACCGCGAGCGCCTTGTCCTCGCCGGGCCCGCCCACCTGGCGCAGCCACAGCAGCTCGCCCGCCGCGGAGACCCGCCCGACCAGCGCGTCCTTGTCCCCGGCGCTCGGCGCATCGCCGACGGCGCCGCTCGTGTACCCGGCGACGTAGGCGCCGCCCGCGCCGTCGGGTGCGACGGCGTAGAAGCGGTCGGCCGCGCCGGGGTCGCCGGTCTGCAGCGTCCAGGCCCGCTCGCCGTCGGCGGTGACGGCCGCGACGAACCCGTCGTCGCGCGTCGTGCCCGCGTGGGCGCCGTCGAGGTCGCCCTTCGTGTACCCGGCGACGAGCACGCCGCCGTCGGCGCCCGGCACGACGCCGTACGCGCGGTCGTCCGCAGTCGTCGCGACCGCGTGCCGCCAGACCTCGGCGCCATCGGCGTCACGTCGCACGACGACCGTGTCGAGCCCGCCCGCGGGCTCGTACCCGTCCCACGCGCCGGCGAGGTTCAGCGCGACGGTGGTGCCGCCGTCGGGCAGGGCCGCGACCCCGCCCGCGCGGTCGTCGCCCGCGGAGCCGAGGAGCTCGGCGTCCCACGGCGCGGCGGGCGTCGTGCGCAGGCGCGCCGAGACGTCGACGACCCCCTCGCGGAACGCGGGCCGCCAGACGTCCCAGTCGTGGCCGCCGTCGAGCACGCGCAGCTCGGCCGTCACGCCCGGGACGCGGCGCGCCTGGTTGTAGAGGCGCGCGGACTCGAAGTCGATGTCGTGCGTGGCCTCGGCGGGGTCGGGGTTGGCCCACTCGTCGTCGCCGACGGCGACGAACAGGTGCACCGGGAGCGCCGGGTCGAGCGCCGCGAGCGCCGCCGGGTAGGACAGCGCGGTGTACCGGTCGGCGTCGAACGGCGCGGTCCCGACGCCGTAGCCGCCGTGGTCGCGGGCCGACGAGTCCGCGGGCGGCTGCGGCACGTACACGGCGGGGCTCAGCACGATGCCCGCGGAGAACGTGTCCTGGTGGGCGAGCGTGAACCGCAGCGCGCCCGCGCCCCCCATGGAGTAGCCGCCGACGGCGCGCGCCTCGCGGTCCTCGACCGTGCGGTAGGTCGCGTCGACGTGCGCGACGAGGTCGCGCGTGAACGCCGTCTCGACGGCGGTGCCGGCACCGGCGCCCGTCGCGTCCCCGGTGTACAGCGAGTCCGTGTACCAGGAGCCGCGGTCGTTCCACGGCGCGTCGGGCATGACGACGACCATCGGCTGGATGTCGCCCGCCCCGATGAGCTCGTCGAGGTCGCCCGTGACCTGCTGCCACGCGGCCTGCGTGTCGCCGCGGCCGTGCAGGAGGTAGAGCGTCGGGTACTCCTGCGCGGCGTCGTCGTAGCCGGGCGGCAGGTAGACCGTGTAGTCGATCGGGCCGGCCGCGGAGTCCGCGACCCGCCCCGCCTCGACCGTGCCCTGCTCCGCGGCGGTCGCGGGCAGCGCGAGCGCCGACCCGCCGATCGTCGCGCTCACCGCCAGCGCGGCCAGCGCGGCCGTCGTCCCGGGCCGCCGGTGCGGCCGTCGTGCTGCGTCCATGGTGTCTCCTCGTCGAGATCCGTCCATTGCTCTGCCCCCTCCCCCTAAACCCGCCGAACACGGGGTTGGCGACCGTTCTCGGGGGAATCCGGTCGCAGATCCCGTGCTCGGCGGCGTCAGTGGCGGCGGCGGGACGCCAGCGCCAGGACGGTGCGCGCGCGCTCGACCATCGCGACGTCGAGGAACGTGCCGTCCGCGAGCGCCACGACGCCCGTGCCCGACGCCGCCGCGTCACCAACGCGCTCGACGACCTCCCGCGCGCGGTCCACCTCCCCCGAGGTCGGGAGGAACGCGTCGCGGATGGTGTCGAGCTGCGCGGGGTGGATCGCGGTGCGGCCGCAGAACCCGAGCGCCCGCCCGGCGCGGCACGACGCCGCGAGTCCCTCGAGGTCGCGCACGTGCGTGAACGCGGACATCGCGGGCGACGGCAGCCCCGCCGCCCGGGCCGCGACGACGACCCGGCTGCGCGCCCACGCGAGCCCGGCCTCGTCGTCGACCCGCAGGTCGGAGCGCAGGTCGGCCTCGCCGAGCCCGAGGGACGCGACCTGCGGCGACGCCGTCGCGAGCTCGAACGCGAGCTCGACGCCGAGCGCCGACTCGACCAGCAGGTGCAGCGCGCGCCCGGGCAGCGCCGCGGCGAGCGCGCGCACCTCGTCCGCCGACTCGACCTTCGGCGCGCGCGCCCCGACGGCGAGCGGCAGCCCGGCGAGGGCTGCGACGTCGTCGGCGTGCCACGGCGTCGCGGGGTGGTTGATCCGCACCTGGACCCCGCGCGCGGCCGCCGCGTCGTCGAGCAGCGCGACGGCGTGCGCCCGCGCCTCGTCCTTGCGCGCCGGGGCGACGGCGTCCTCGAGGTCCACGAGCACGACGTCGGCCGCGGACCCGAGCGCCTTCGCGACCCGGTCGGGCCGGTCCGCGGGGACGTACAGCAGCGTCAGCGGCGGCGCGGCGCTCGGCCGGTCGCCCCGCCCCGTCACACCGCCCCCTCGGCCCGGAGCTCCGCGACGCGCTCCGGCGCGAACCCGAGCTCGCGCAGCACGGCATCGGTGTCGGCGCCGTGCGCGCGGCCGGTGAAGCGGATGACGCCGTCGTTCTCGGACATCCGGAACAGCGGTCCCTGCATGAGCATCGGCCCGAGCTCGGGGTCCTCGATCTCGTGGATCGTGCCGAGCGCGCGGAACTGCGGGTCGTCGACGATGTCCTGAGCGTCGTAGATCGGCGCGACGGCGGCCTGCGCCTCCTCGAACGCGGCGACGACCTCGTCGCGCGTGCGCTGCGCGATCCAGCCGCCGACGGCCTCGTCGAGCAGGTCGGCGTGCTGCGCGCGCTCGACGCCGCTCGCGAACCACGGCTCGTCGACGATCTCGGGGCGCCCGACGAGGCGCATGACGCGCTCGGCGATGGACTGCGCCGACGTCGACACGGCGACCCACTGCCCGTCGCGCGTGCGGTAGGTGTTCCGCGGCGCGTTGTTCGCGGACCGGTTGCCGGTGCGCGGCTGCACGGTGCGGAGCTGGTCCCAGCGCGTGATCTGCGGCCCGAGCATCGCGAGGATGGGCTCGATGATCGCCGTGTCGACGACCTGCCCGTGCCCGGTGCGCTCCCGCGTCGACAGCGCGACCATGACGGCGAACGCGGTCGCGAGCGACGCGACGCCGTCGGCGAGCCCGAACGGCGGGAGGGTCGGCGGGCCGTCGGGCTCGCCGGTCATCGCGGCGAACCCGCTCATCGCCTCGGCGAGCGTGCCGAACCCGGGGCGGGTGCGGTACGGGCCGACCTGCCCGAACCCGCTCACGCGCGCGAGCACGAGCCGCGGGTTGCGCGCGGACAGCTCGTCGTAGCCGAGGCCCCAGCGCTCGAGCGTGCCGGGCCGGAAGTTCTCGACGACGACGTCCGCGTCGGCGACGAGCGCGAGGAACACCTCACGGCCGCCGACGCTCCCGAGGTTCGCGGTGACGGTGCGCTTGTTGCGCCCGAGCGTCTTCCACCACAGGTTCACGCCGTCCTTCGCGGCGCCGTGCGTCCGCGACGGGTCGGGCTTCGTGGGGTGCTCGACCTTGACGACGTCGGCGCCCAGGTCGCCGAGGTGCATCGCCGCCATGGGCCCGGCGAACAGCGTCGACGCGTCGACGACGCGCAGGCCCGCGAGCGCGCCGGCGGCGGGGTCGCGCGAGACGCGCGGTGCGTCCGTCATGCCGTCACCTCCGTCGCGTCGTCGGCGAGGTCCCACGCACAGCGGAACCCGACGGTCGCGCCGCGCGCGAGCCCCAGGCCGGGGACGAGGAGCTTGACCGCGTAGTCGGGGGCGTGGCGCCCGCCCTCGACGTACCAGTCGGAGCCCTCGGCGCGGTGGTCGCTGCCGCCCTTGAGCATGACGAACCGGGTCCGGCCGTCGGAGTGCTCGGAGCACGTCCAGCTCCACACGGCGGGCTCGCCGCGCGTCCAGCCGGGCTGCTCGGCCGCGAGCTGCCACTCGTCCTCGGTCGGCAGGCGTCCGCCGCGCCACGCGCAGTACGCGCGCGCGTCGTCGAGGTCGACGAAGGTCACGGGCTCGGCCTCCGTGCCGGGCGCGGGACGCCCGTCGACCCAGTGCGCGAGGAAGCG
The DNA here is from genome assembly GCF_058792115.1 of Cellulosimicrobium sp. EB106-03-01-XG111. Classification (NCBI taxonomy): domain Bacteria; kingdom Bacillati; phylum Actinomycetota; class Actinomycetes; order Micrococcales; family Promicromonosporaceae; genus Cellulosimicrobium; species Cellulosimicrobium sp. EB106-03-01-XG111. The sequence continues at coordinate 249,881 of NZ_JBYTEQ010000001.1, read as the reverse complement.
GTGCGCGACGGCGGGCACGTACCCCGTGGCCGCGAGGAACTCCGCGAACTCCGCGTTCGTCACGTCGCGGCCCACCGCCACCGGGGCAACGAGCTCGCCGTCGCGCTGGAGGGTCCGCGCGTCGTGCAGGCGCGGCGGGAGCGGCTTCCACTCGTCCACGTATGGCGCGCCCTGGTACATCCCGGTCTCGCGCGCGCGGTACCGGACGGTCAGCACGTACGGCCCCGCGGGGACGACGACGGCGCCCGCCCCGGGCGCCACGCCCGCCCCGGGTGCCGCGACGGTCTCGGGTGCCGCGACGGTCTCGGCAGCGGGTGCGAGACGCCGCGCGAGCCGGTGCGGGAACCGCGCGTCGGGGTCGTGCGGCGCGGTCTCGTCGAGCGTGGCGACGACGTCGCGCAGGTGCGGCAGCCACGCGGGCTCGGGGGCGCCGTCGGCCACGTGCAGCACCGCGGCGATGCCGCGGCCGGGCACGCGCCCGGGCGTGCCGTCCGGGAGCAGCGGGCCGTCGTGGTCCGTCTCGCCGCGGTGGACCAGCGTCCACAGGGTCACGCCGTCGAGCTCCCAGCGCGACGCGTAGACACCGGCCTCCTCCGCCTCGGGGGCGAGCTCGGCCAGCGGCGTCCACTCGCCGTCCAGCAGCAGCGGCCGCGCGGCGCGCTGGACCGTGACCAGGCGCGTCACCGTCGCGGCGTCGCGCGCCGACCAGCCGACCCACACGCCGAACACGACCTCCCACACCATGACGCCCACGCCGTTGAGCCATGCGGACTGGAGCTCCTCCGAGTGGTCGCGGTGCCAGCGGCGCACGTGGTGCTGCATGTGCCGCCGCTCGTACCAGTGCGCGCGCAGCACGCCGGGCACGGGCGAGTCGGCGAAGAACTGCGCCCACGACGACGAGTGGTCCTCGATGCGCTCGACCGGGAGCTTGGACTCGCCCTCCAGGACGATCCCCGGGCGCGCGGCCTCGAGCCGCGCCACGAGCTCCGGCTCGGCCTTCTTCAGCGTGTCGAGGAAGACGCCGTCGGCGCCGAGGTCGCGCACGACCGCCGCGAGCTCGGTGAGGTCGTCGCCGCCGCGACGCGTCCCGACGTCCCACGGGTTGTAGTCGACGAACACGTGCAGGCCCGCGTCGTGGAACGTCCGCACGAGGTCGACGATCCCCGGGACGTCGCGGTAGAAGTCCCACTGGTTGCGGTCGTCGATCCCGATGACGGGGTACGCGTGCCACAGGACGACGGCGTCGAGGCCGCCGAACCGCTCGCGCGCGTCGGCAAGGAACCGCTCGGGCGTGAACCGGTGCTCCTCGAACGAGTACAGCAGCTCGTCCCACAGCCAGACCTGTGCGACCGTCGAGCACCCCGCGGCCCACGCGGCATCCGGGCGGTCGTACGCGGCGCCCGTGTACCCGTGGCGGCGGCGCGCGTCGTCGCGCCACGCGGCGAGACGCTCGCGCCAGGCCGGGCGGTCGGCGGGGTCGGCCGGGCCGACGAAGATCTTCGCCTCGTCGAGCGCGAGGGACTGCTCGGGCGTGAGCGGCCCGTCGAGCACGACCTCGGTCGGCAGGTCGATCAGGCGCGGGACGAGCGGGTCGAACGTGTAGGTCATGGTGCCTTTCCCTCGGCGGGCCGGGCCCGCGCTCGGACGTGCTGCGGAGTGGCTCAGGTCGGTCGGGCGGGGTTCTCGGCACGCTCGGCGAGCGCGACGACGTCCGCCGCGGCGGGCACGGCGTCCTGCGCCCCGGGGCGGGTCACCGCGAGCGCACCCGCGGCGGCGGCCAGCCGCGCGGCGTCGGGCAGGTCCGCGCCGCGCGCGAGCGCCGCGGCGAGGACGCCGCAGAACGTGTCGCCCGCGCCGGTCGTGTCGACCGCCTCGACGGCGATCGCGGGGACGGTCGTGAGCAGGGGCCCGGCCGGGCGGCGCTCCGCGACGAGGCTGCCCTCTCCGCCGAGCGTCACGACGACGGCCGGCACGCGCTCCAGCAGCAGCCCGGCGAGCGCGCTCGGGTCGGCGTCCCCGGTGCCGCCCGCCAGGTCCGCCGCCTCGTGCTCGTTGACGACGAGCACGTCGAGCGCGGCCCAGACGTCGTCGGGCAGGTCGCGCGACGGCGCCGCGTTGAGGACCAGCAGCGCGCCCGGGCGGCGCGCCGCGGCGGCGGCGCGCACGACGTCGAGCGGGATCTCGAGCTGCGTAAGGACGACGTCCGCCGCGGCGATCCGCTCCGCCTGCGCCGCGCCGACCGTCACGTGCGAGTTCGCGCCGGGCGCGACGACGATCGCGTTCTCGCCGTCGGGCGAGACGGTGATGAGCGCGGTGCCCGTCGCGGCGTCCACGCGCTCGACGAGGTCGGTCCGCACGCCGCCGCGGTCGAGCGACGCGAGCAGCAGGTCGGCCGCGTCGTCGTGCCCGAGCGCGCCGACGAACGTCGTGTCGGCACCGCCCGCGCGCGCCGCGCCGACCGCCTGGTTCGCTCCCTTGCCGCCGGGGTTGCGCCGCAGCTCGCCGCCGAGGATGGTCTCGCCGCCGCCGGGGTGGCGCGGCACGTCGACGACGAGGTCGACGTTCGCCGACCCGACCACCACGACCCGTCCCGACCCGCCCGGGACCGTGGCGCCCTGCTCCCGGTCCGCCGTCGTGCTCATGCCTGTGCCTCCTCCGTGGGACCCTGCACGGCTCCCCCGGCCACCACGACCGGGACCGTCGCGAGCGCGACCGTCCGCGCCGCGAGGTCCACGATCCTCTGCTCGCCGCCGGGCAGCGAGGTCGCGATGTGGCCGTCGAGCGGGCGCGTCCACCGCTGGCCGATGCCCTCGACGCCCTGCAGCGCACCCACCACGCCGCCGACGGTCGCCCCCGCGGAGTCGGTGTCCCAGCCCGCGGTGACGGCGATCGCGACGCTCGCGCCGAAGTCGCCGCGGCCGTCCGCGCCGCGCCCCGCGGTGAGCGCGTAGGCGATCACCGCGGCGTTGTCGAGCACGTGCACCCAGTGCAGGTCGCCGTACGCGGCGTGGATCGTGTCGAGCCCGGCGCGCACGCCCGCCTCGGACGCGTCGCCGTCACGGCCCGCGTCCCGGCCGAGCCGGATCGCGGCGGCCAGGCGGCTGCCCGGAGGCACGACGGCGTCCGCCGCGTCGAGCACCTCGTCCACCGTCTCGCAGACCATCGCCGCCGACGCGAGCGCGGCCGCCCACATCGCCCCGTACACGCCGTTGCGCGTGTGGCTCAGGCGCGCGTCCGTCCACGCGAGGCGCGCGGCCTCGCGCACGTCGCCGGGCGAGACCCAGCCGAGCACGTCCGTGCGGATGAGCGCGCCGATCCACTCCCGGAACGGGTTGTGGTGCGTCGCCGTCTCCGGCACCGGCCGCGCGTCGAGGATGTTGCGGTACGCGGCGCGCTCGGCCGTGAACACCCGGCCCGCGGGCAGCGCGTCGAGCCAGAGCTGCGCGACGTCGTCCGTCGTGAAGCCGCGCCCGTGCCGCTCCAGCAGGGCGAGCGCGAGGATCGGGTAGTTGAGGTCGTCGTCCTCGGGCATCCCGTCGATGTTCTCCTCGAGCGACGTCGGGGCGCTGCGCCGGTTCCACGGCCAGCGCGCGGCGACGTCGTCGGGCAGCCCGACGGCGGTGAACCAGCGGTCGAGGGGCCACCGGCCCGTCGCGCGCAGGATCTCCTCGATCCCGGCGCGCGGGATCTTCTCCACGGGCTTGCCGAGCAGGCAGCCCGCGGCGCGCCCGGTCCACGCGCCGAGCACGCGGTCCGCGTACGCGGCGTCGGTGGCGGCGGTCCCGCGTGGCGCACCGGCCGCGATGCCGCCGGAGGACCCGACGGCGCCCGGGCGGGTGGGCAGGCCGGGCGCCGCCGGGAGCGTGGCGAGGATCGCGTCCCAGTCGTCGGGCTCGTGCGGCGCGGGCGCCGCGGGCAGCGCGTCGAGCTCCACGAGCAGGTCGCGCGCGAGCGCGCGCAGCTCCGGGGTCGCGGGGACGGGGCCGGCCCCGCTCACCGCGGGGACGGGGTCGCCGCCCGCCGCGGTCCAGCGCTCGCGCACGTCCGCGAGCGCCGCCGGGTCCTTGCCCTCCGCGGCGGCCTGGACGAGCTCGTGCGCGAGCAGGTCCTCGGGCTGGGCCCAGGTCAGCCTCACGCCCGCTCACCCGCCCGCGCGGCGAGGGCCGCGCCGTCGACGGGCGCGCTGCCGAGCTCGGCGAGCGCGCGCAGGCGGGCGGTCGCGCGCTCGCGGTCGGCCCGCAGGATGTCCTGCGCGGCGGACGCCATGAGCCGCCCGGTCTCCCGGACGTCCATGCGGCTCGCCTCCTCGATCGCGTCGAGCCACTCGTCGGGCACGACGGCCGTCCCGCCGAGGCCCGCGCACACCGCGCCGGCCATCACGGCGATCGAGTCGGCGTCGCGCCCGTAGTTCACGGCGCCGAGGACCGCGCCGCGGAAGTCGCCGCGGTGCCCGAGCACGAAGCCGAGCGCCGCGGGCAGCTCCTCGATGGACTTGGTGCGCGACGGGCGTCGCGCGTCCATCGACATCTGCCGGTACGCGGGCCCGACGGAGTCGAACGGCGCGACCGTGTCGCGGATCAGCCGCGCGAGGGCGCGCTCCTCCTCGTCCGTGGTGGGCGCCGTCGTCCAGCCGTCGAAAGCCTCGACGACGGCCTGGAGCGCGGCGGCCGTGCCGTCGTGCGCGACGTCGAGCGCGGCGTGCACGACGTCGTCGACCGTGGCCCCCGGCGCGACGGACGCGGCGACCATGGCCGCGAACACGCCCGCGGCCTCGCGGCCGTAGCTCGACTGGTGCGCCCCGGTGAGGTCGATCGCCTCGGCGTACGCGCCGCGCGGGTCGCCCGCGTTCGCGAGGCCGACGGGCGCGACGTACATCGCGGCACCGCAGTTGACGACGTTCCCGACGCCGGCCTCGCGCGGGTCGACGTGCCCGTAGTGCAGGCGCGCGACGATCCACTTCTCCGCGAGGAACACGCGCTGGAGCAGCAGGGCCGTGGACTCGAGCTCGGGGATCCAGCGCGGCTCGCCGATCATGAGGGGCACGAGGTCCTCGGCCATCGCGTACGCGTCGAGGTGCTCGCGGCGCTTCGCGTACACCTCCACGAGCGCGCGCGTCATGAGGGTGTCGTCGGTGATGTGCCCGTCGCCCTTGTGGTAGGGCGCGATCGGACGCGCGTCCTGCCAGTTCGGGTACCAGGGCTCCACGATCCCCGTCACGCGGCCGCCGTGGCGCTCCTCGATCTGCTCGGGCGTCCAGCCCTCCGTGGCGCCTCCCAGCGCGTCCCCCACCGCCGCTCCGGTGATCACTGCCACCGCTCGGTCGTCCAGCCAGGTCACGATCCACTCCCTGTCGATCCGTCTCGGCGCGTCGCGCCGGTGCGACCCGTGCGGGTCGCGGTTCCCGGCCGGGCGGTCGCGTGCGCGGCCGCCCGGCCGCTGCTGCTCGGTGCTCGCCGCGACCCGGTGTCGCGGAGCCGCGGCGAGCGACCGAGAGTGCTACTTGGTGATCTCGGCCCAGCCCGACTCAAGCTCGGTCGCGAGCTGGTCGGCGTCGATCTCCTGGGCGAGGAACTTCTGGTACGCGGGCGTCGCGACGGTGTCCTTCCACTGCGCGTACGCGTCGACGAACAGGTAGGGCGCCGAGGTGAGGTACTGGCCGGAGGAGAGGATCGTCGACCAGCCGTTCTCGTCGCCGAGCGACTCCGCCATGGCCTCCTGGGCCGACGTCGTCGCGGGGATGAGCGCGTCCGCCTCGTTGAGCGCGGCGAGGTTCTCCGTCTGCGTGAAGAACTCGATGAACTCCGCGGACTCCTCGACGTGCTCGGAGTCGATGTTGACCGAGAGCGTCTGCGGGTTCGCGGCCTGCTCGGCGCCGTCGGGGCCCTCGAGCGGGGGCAGCACGACCCAGTCGAAGCCCTCGGGCGCGTCGTTCGCGATGTTCGCGGCCTGGAACGAGCCCTGGATCGTCATCGCGACCTGCCCCGCGTAGAACGACGCGAGCGTCTCCGAGCCGGACTGCGTGAGGGTCACCGGCAGCACCGTGTTGTCGGTGTGCGCCATCGTGTCGACGAGCTCCGGCAGGGCCATCTCGCCCTCGCCGATGGTGATGCTCGCGTCCGAGCCCGTGCCCTCGAAGTACTCGCCGCCGAAGCCGGGGGCCATCGCCATGAACGCGGCCGTCGGGCTCGCGAGCCCCCACCCGAGCCCGTACGCGCCGTCCTTCGTCGTGGCCTGTGCGATCTGGCGCAGCTCGTCCCACGTCATCGTCTCGCCCGTGGGGATCTCGACGTCGGCCGCGTCGAGCATCGTCTTGTTGGCGAAGACCATGTACGACTGCAGCTCGGTCGGGTACGCGATGACCTGGTCGTCGACCGTCACCGCGTCGAGGATGCCCTCGGGGATGTCGTCCCGGCGCTCGTCGGACATGTACTCCGAGAGGTCCGCGAGGTACCCGTCGACCGCGAACGGCACGATGCTCGCGGCCTCGTAGTGGATGATGTCCGGCGCGGCGCCGCCGTTGAACTGGGTGATGAGCTTGTCGTAGATGCCGTCCCAGCCGGCGGGCACGATCTCGACCTGGACGTCGGGGTTCGCCTCGTTCCAGTCGGCGACGATCTTCTCGGTCGCCTCGATCGCGGCGGGCTGGTCGGACAGCGACTGGAACTTCAGCGTCACCGTGCCGCCGTCGGTGCCGTCGTCCCCGCTGCCGCCCCCGCTGGAGCAGGACGCGACGAGCAGGGTCGTGATCGTGAGGCATGCGGCGATGGACGCACCACGAGTCTTCATGGTTCTACCTTTCGGGTGGGGGTGGGGTCGAGAGAGCCTGGGGGCGGGACCGGTCGAGGGGGTCATGGTCAGCCCTTCACCGCGCCGGAGAGCAGGCCGCCGGTGAGCTTCTTCTGCATGATGGAGAAGAAGACGATGCTGGGGATGGCCGCGAGCACGGAGCCCGCGGCGAGGGGGCCGAGCGCCACCTTGCCCTCGCCGCCGATGAACATCTTGAGCGTGATGGGCAGCGTGTAGTTCTCGGGCGACTGGAGCAGCACGAGCGCGAAGAAGAACTCGTTCCACGAGGACACGAAGCTGAACATCGCGGTCGCGACGATCCCGGGCATGAGCAGCGGGAAGACGATGGTGCGCAGGACCGTGAGCCGGCTCGCGCCGTCCATGGAGCCCGCCTCCTCGAGGTCCACCGGGATGGCGCTGACGTAGCCCTGCATCATCCACAGCGCGAACGGCAGCGTGTACGTGGTGTGGACGAGCGTCAGGCCGACGAGCGAGTCCGTGAGGCCGACGGTCCGCAGGATGAGGAACAGCGGCAGGATGATGAGGATCACCGGGAACACCTGGCTCACGAGGATCCAGCCGACGCCCGCCGCGCGGATCTTGCCCCGCAGCCGGGCGAGCACGTACGACGCCGGCAGCGCGATGACGATGACGAGCATCGTCGAGACGACCGCGACGATCGCGCTGTTCCAGGCCGAGCGGACGAGGCCCTGGCGGGCCAGCGCCTGGGAGTAGTTCTCCCAGTGCCAGTCCTGCGGGATCAGGCTCACGGTGAGCGAGTTGAGCTCGCCCGAGGACTTGAGCGAGGCCGAGATCAGCCAGAGCAGCGGGAAGCCGAGGAACAGGATGTAGAAGCCCAGGGCCGCGTACTGGGCGGGGCGGACGAGTGCGCGCACGGGTCAGCTCTCCTTCTCGGAGCGGAACTGCGACCGCAGGTAGATCGCGAGCAGGAGGACGACCACGACGACGAGCACGACGCCCATCGCGGCGGCGTAGCCGATGTTCCGGTTCTTGAACGCCTCGAGGTACGTGAAGAGCATCGGGAGCATGGTCCGGCCGCCCGGACCGCCCTCGGTGAGCACGTAGACCAGCGAGAACGAGTTGAAGTTCCAGATGAAGTTCAGCGACGTGATCGAGGTGATGATCGGGCGCAGGCTCGGGAGCGTCACCGCGGTGAAGCGGCGCCACGCGCCCGCGCCGTCCATGGCCGCGGCCTCGTGCAGCTCGTCCGGGATCTGCTGGAGCCCGGCGAGCAGCGTCACGGTGGTCTGCGGCATGCCGACCCACACCCCGACGACGATCACCGCGGGCAGCGCGGTCGAGAAGTCCGCGAGCCAGTTGATGTCGTCCGGCAGGCCCAGCGCGCCGAGGAACGCGTTGAGCGGCCCCGCGTTGGGCGAGTAGATCATCTGCCACATGATCGCCACGACGACCGGCGGCATGGCCCACGGGATGAGCGCGAGGACGCGAGTCAGCCCCTGGAGCCGGAGCCCCGAGTTGAGCAGGAGCGCGAGGCCCATCGCCGCGACGAGCTGGAGCAGCGTCACCGAGACGGCCCAGATCATGCCGATCCGGAACGAGTCCCAGAAGAACGAGTTGTCCGCGAGGCGCACGAAGTTGTCGACGCCGACGAACTGGTAGTCCGGCTGGCGCACGAGCCGCGCGTCGGTGAACGCGAGCGCGACGCCCATGACGAGCGGCGCGACGCTGAGCACGAGGATCGGCAGGAGCGACGGCATGACGAGCGCGATCGCCTCGCGCCGCTTGGCGCGGGCCATGCCGCCGGTCCGGCGCACCGGGCCACGGTCGGGCCGCAGGGCCGCGCGACGGGGGTCGCCCGCGAGGGTCGGTGCGCTCACCGGGAACCACCCCCGGGTGCGGTCGACTCGCGCACGACGAGCCGCGGCCCGACGGCGGTGTGCCGGCCCGGCTCGGCGTCGCCGTCGACGAGGTCCACGACGAGCTGCGCGGCGACGCGCCCACGCTCCGTCGAGCCGAGCGAGACGCTCGTCAGGCTCGGCTGGAACACGCGGCCGATCTCCGTGTCGTCCATGCCGGTCACCGCGACGTCCTCGGGGACCGAGAGGCCCCGCTCGCGCACGGCCCGGATGGCGCCGATGGCGAGGAGGTCGTTGGCCGCGACGATCGCGTCCGGGCGGGCGTCGCCGTCCGTGGCGTCGAGCAGCGCGCGCGTCGTCGCGAGGCCCGCAGCGACGGTGAAGTCCAGTGCGGGTGCGACCTCGACCCGCTCGGCGTCGAAGTCGGCGGCACGCGTCGCGGCGTCGAAGCCACGCTGGCGCGCCTCACCGGGGGTCGTGTCGAGGGGCCCGTTGAGGAACGCGATCCGGCGGCGGCCGAGCCCGAGCAGGTGCCGCACCGCCTCGCCGATCCCGCCGGCGGAGTCCGTGGACACGGAGTCGATGCCGCGGTCGGCCAGGGTGCGGCCGATGACGACGACGGGCACGGGCGCCTCGCGGATCTCCTCGACGAGCTCGTCGTCGGTGCGCAGCGGGCTGAGGATCATGGCGTCGACGAAGCCGCTCGACAGGCTGCGCACGAGCTCGACGGTGGACCGCGTGGTGTCCCCCGTCGTCATGACGACGACGCGGTAGCCGTGCGGGGCGAGGACCTCGTGGATCGCCGTCATCATCTCGACGTAGACGGGGTTGCCGATGTCCGCGACGGCGAACGCCACCTGGAACGTCTTCTTGAGGCGCAGCGAGCGCCCGATGGCGTCCGGGCTGTACCCCAGCTCGGTGGCCGCGGCGCGCACGCGCTCGACCATCGCAGGGCTCGCGCCCGTCCCGTGCAGCGCACGGGAGGTCGAGGCCAGGGAGACCCCGGCCCGCTGTGCCACCTGGATCAGCGTGGCGCGTGATGACGTCACTGTCGTCCACCTCGTCGTCGAAGGACCGTCGTACTGGAAACGTTTCCAGGCTGACGACCTCGACAGCCCTGGAAACGTTTCCGGGTTGGCGGACACTCTTGCACCCGCCCGGCCCGGACGTCAACCCCCGTGCACACCCCGTGCCGAGGTAGAGCTCAGGTTCCCCGGGGTGGAGCCCCGGCTCTACCCCGGGCTCCCACGGGTACGGGGTTCCGCGTAGGGGGGTTGTCCACGACGCGGGGCCCCGGTCAGGCTCGAACCGACCCGACCACCGACGAAAGGTGCACCGATGCACACGCGAGCCCCGGCGTCGTCCTCCCCCGCGGCGCCCACGACGGCCGCCGCCCGGCCGATCTCCCGCCCTCTCGCCCTGCTCCTCAGCCTCGTCCTCGCGCTCGCGGGAGCGCTCTCGTGGTCCGTCGCGGGCCCGGCGCAGCAGGCGCACGCCGCGACGTGCGCCGCCCCCTGGAGCGCGAGCGCCGTCTACACGGGCGGCGCCGTCGTCTCTCACGGCGGCCAGAACTGGAAGGCCGGCTGGTGGACCCAGGGCGACACGCCCGGTACCACCGGCGAGTGGGGCGTCTGGCGCAGCCAGGGCGCCTGCGGCGGCGGCACGAACCCCGGCAACCCCGGGAACCCGGGCAACCCGACCGGGTTCGTCGTCTCCGAGGCGCAGTTCAACCAGATGTTCCCCAACCGGAACCCGTTCTACACGTACCAGGGCCTCGTCGACGCGCTGTCCGCCTACCCGGGCTTCGCGACGACGGGCGGCACCGAGGTCGCCAAGCGCGAGGCTGCGGCGTTCCTCGCCAACGTCAACCACGAGACCGGCGGCCTCGTGTACGTCAAGGAGATCAACACCGCGAACTACCCGCACTACTGCGACACCTCGAAGCCGTACGGCTGCCCCGCGGGCCAGTCCGCCTACTACGGCAAGGGCCCGATCCAGCTGAGCTGGAACTACAACTACAAGGCCGCGGGCGACGCGCTCGGCATCGACCTGCTCAACAACCCGTACCTCGTCGAGCAGAACTCCGCCGTCGCGTGGAAGACCGGCCTGTGGTTCTGGAACACGCAGTCGGGCGCGGGCTCGATGTCCGGGCACCAGGCGATCGTGTCGGGCGCCGGCTTCGGCGAGTCCATCCGCTCGATCAACGGCACGATGGAGTGCAACGGCGGGAACCCGGCGCAGGTGCAGTCGCGCATCGCCGCGTTCCAGCGGTTCGCCCAGATCCTCGGCACGACGACGGGCAACAACCTCTCCTGCTGACCCGTCCCGCACGCCCGACGGCGGCCCGTCCCACCCACGGGGCGGGCCGCCGTCGTGCGTGGTGCCCCGTGCCCGGCCGGACGGGTCAGAGCTGCGCGAGGAGGTCCCGCATGCGGTCGATCTCGCCGCCCTGGCCGGCCGCCGTCTCGGCCGCCATCTCGTTCGCGAAGAGGTCCTCCCCCTCGACGAGCACGACGTCGACCATCGCGAGCGCGCCCTCGTGGTGCTGGATCATCCCCTCGAGGAACAGGCGGTCGAACTCCGGCCCGCTCGCGGCCTCGAGCGCCGCGAGCTGCTCGTCCGAGAGCATCCCGGCGGTGCCGTCGCCGTGGTCGTGCCCCGCGCCGTCGGGCGCGCGCGGGCCGGTCCCGCCCGCGTCCTGCGCGCCCTCGGGCACGGCGAGGTCGCGGGCCTGCAACCACGACGCGAGCGCGTGCACCTCGGGGCCCTGCGCGGCGGTGACGCGCTCCGCGAACGACCGCACGGCGTCGGACCCGGCGCGGTCGGGTGCGAGCGCGGCGATCTCGAGCGCCTGGAGGTGGTGCTCGATCATGCCGGTGACGAACGCGGCGTCCGCCTGGTTCCACGAGCCCTCGTCGGGCGCCCCCGCGTAGTCGTCGGGGGCGACGGTCGTGGCGTCCTCGCCCGGCCGCCCGGGCTGCACGACGACGCTCGACGGCGTCGAGGTCGGCTGCGGGTCGGGCGTGCACGCCGCCAGCCCGAGCGCGGACCCGAGCGCGAGGCCGGTCGCGGCGACGCCGCAGGTCAGGGCACGCGTGACGGTGCGGGGCTCTGTGTTACGGCTGGGAAAAATCTGCACCTGCCCTGTTCCCTCCGTGTAAAAGGTCGCCGCGAACTGCCCGGTTTGAGTGGTCCAGATCACATTCGCCCGCCAGAATTTGCAGCACCCTACCAAGGAGGTGTTTCCCTCGTGCATCGAAGAACGCACCGGCAGACGCACCGGCACCGGAGCCGGGTCCTGCTCGCCTCGTCCCTGGCGGCGACCCTCGCCGTCTCCACCCTCGCGGTCGCCACGACAGCCGCCGCGGAGCCGTCCGACGGCTCCCCCGAGGCGGTGGCGGCACTCACCGACCAGGCCGCCGCCTCGCTCGCAGACCTCCCCGCACAGCGCCTCGCCCCCCTCGCCCAGGCCACCGACGTCCTGGCGCCCGGGGAGACGGCCGGCAGCCCCAACCTCACGCACGTCGCCAACATCCCGAAGAACGGCGACTTCACGCCCGAGGGGCAGTACAGCACCGACCTCGCGTTCCAGGGCCGGTACGCGTTCGCCGGGAACTACGGCGGCTTCACCGTGTACGACGTCGCGAACCCGACCGCCCCGCAGCAGGTCGCGCAGGTCGTCTGCCCCGGGTCCCAGAACGACATCTCGGTCTACGGCGACCTGCTCGTCCTCAGCACCGACTCCTCGCGCAGCAACGACTCGTGCGAGAACGTCGCCCAGAGCGCCACGGTCAAGGACTCGTGGGAGGGCATCAAGGTCTTCGACATCTCCGAGCCGACCTCGCCGCAGTACGTGGCGTCGGTCGAGACGCAGTGCGGCTCCCACACGCACTCCCTCGCGCCGTCGCAGGACGGCGAGGAGCTGTTCGTCTACGTCTCGTCGTACAGCCCGAACGCGGCGTTCCCCGACTGCCAGCCGCCGCACGACCTCATCTCCGTCGTGCAGATCCCGCTCGACGACCCCGCCGCGGCGGAGCTCGTCTCGACGCCCGTCCTCTTCCCGGACGGCGGCAACCCGGGCGGGAACGGCTCGAGCACGACGTCGGGCTGCCACGACATCACGACCTACCCGTCGAAGGACCTCGCGGCGGGCGCGTGCATGGGCGACGGCATCCTGCTCGACATCTCCGACCGCGCGCACCCGGTGGTGACCGAGGTCGTCCGGGACACGACGAACTTCGCGTTCTGGCACTCGGCGACGTTCAACAACGCCGGCACCAAGGTCGTCTTCACCGACGAGCTCGGCGGGGGCGGGGCGCCGACGTGCAACCCGACCGTCGGGCCCGAGAAGGGCGCGGACGCCATCTACGACATCGTGGGCGGCGAGCTCGTGTTCAAGAGCTACTACAAGATCGAGCGCGAGCAGGCCGCGACGGAGAACTGCGTCGCGCACAACGGCTCGCTGATCCCCGTCCCGGGCCGCGACATCATGGTCCAGGCCTGGTACCAGGGCGGCATCTCGGTGTGGGACTTCACGGACTCGGCGAACCCCGTCGAGATCGCGTGGTTCGACCGCGGCCCGCTGTCCGCGGAGCGGCTGATCCTCGGCGGCTCGTGGTCGGCGTACTGGTACAACGGCGCGATCATCTCGAACGACATCCAGCAGGGCCTCGACGTCCTGCTGCTCGACGACCCGGTGACGAACGCCGCGAAGTCGGTCGTGACGGACGAGTTCAACCCGCAGGCCCAGCCGACGTACACCGAGCCGCCGGCCTGGTCGAAGGGCACCGCGTACGCGGGCGGCACCACGGTCACCTACGGCGGCGCCGTGTGGCGCGCGCAGTGGTGGACGAAGGGCCAGACGCCCGGTGCCGACGCGTGGGGCCCGTGGGAGGAGATCGCGGGGGTCGACTCCGCCGGGGTCGGCGCGTGGAAGCCGAGCCGCGTCTACGTCAAGGGCGACAGCGTGACGTACGAGGGCACGACGTACACCGCGAAGTGGTGGACCCGGAACCAGGCGCCCGGCGACCGCTGGGGCCCCTGGGACCCGCAGGACTGACGCGCACGACGGCGCCCGCTCACCGGTCGGTGGGCGGGCGCCGTCGTGCGCGGCCCGCCTCCGCACGTCCCGCCCGTAGGATGCGGCCGCATGACCGGGAACCCCCTCGACGACGACGCACGCTGCCTGTGCCTCTCCGGCGACACCTACGGGTCGTGCTGCGGCCGGTACCACGCCGGGCTGCGCCCCGGCCCGGACGGCGCCGCCCCGGGCCCGCACGCACCGACCGCCGAGGCGCTCATGCGCTCGCGCTACAGCGCGTTCGCCGTCGGCGACGCCGACTACCTGCTCGCGACGTGGCACACCTCCACCCGGCCCGCCGACCTCGACCTCGACGACGACGTCGAGTGGCGCCGCCTCGACGTCGTGCGGACGGAGGCGGGCGGCCCGTTCGAGACGACCGGGGTCGTGGAGTTCGTCGCGCACCACCGCTCGCGCACCGACCCGGCCGACCGCGGCCGGCTCCACGAGGTGAGCCGGTTCGTCCGGGAGGGCGACCGCTGGTCCTACCTCGACGGCGCGGTCGCCTGACGACGCCGCCGCGGCGATCAGGAGTGCTCGGGAGCGCTCAGCGGCGGGGCGCGGCCGGGCGGCGCGCCGCCCCGACCGCGAGCACCGCGGCCACGAGCACGGCGCCCAGCAGCGCGCCGGCTGTGTTGAGGACGACGTCCTGGACCGTCGGGACGCGGCCGGGCAGGAGGTTCTGGGTGAGCTCGATCGCGACCGAGAGGGCGCAGCCCGCGAGCGTCACGAGCCCGACGGCGCGCCACACGCCGGGGACCGCACCGCCCCGGCGGGCTGCCGCGCCCCGCAGGAGGGGCACGCCGAGCACGCCGAACGGCCCGAACATCACGACGTTGGCGAGCGCCTCGAGCACCGGCAGCGTGATGGGGATCCCGAGCCCCTGGAGGAAGCCGAGGGTGGACGTCGCCCAGCCGGGCGCGTCGGTCGACTGCGGCGACGGCCAGAGCGTCACGACCAGGACGGCGGCGAGATAGGCGGCGAACGTCCAGGTCAGCAGGCGCATCCCGTCAGCGTACGGGCGCGGGTCCCGGACGCGCCGGGCCCCGCGGCGCGGCCACGGAGCCTCCACCGTTCCCCCTCCTCGCCGAGCGTGGGACGGCGAGGGTCGGTTCACTGGGCGCCATGGTCACCGTCGGCTTCCACGCCTCCCACGAGCAGATCCCGCCCGGCCCCCTCCTCGCCGCGGCCCGCCGCGCCGAGCAGGTCGGCTTCGACGCCGCCATGTGCTCCGACCACCTGGCCCCCTGGAGCGTGCGCCAGGGCGAGTCCGGGTTCGCGTGGTCGTGGCTCGGCGCCGCGCTCGCGACGACCTCCCTGCCGTTCGGCGTCGTCACCGCCCCCGGCCAGCGCTACCACCCGGCGATCGTCGCGCAGGCGATCGCGACGCTCGGCGCGATGTTCCCGGGCCGGTTCTGGGCCGCGCTCGGCTCGGGCGAGGCGATGAACGAGCACGTCACGGGCGACCGCTGGCCGACGAAGGCCGAGCGCGACGCCCGGCTGCGCGAGTGCGTCGACGTCATCCGCGCGCTCCTCGCGGGCGAGGAGGTGACGCACCACGGGCACGTCACGGTGGACCGGGCGCGCGTGTGGTCCCTGCCCGACGTCGCGCCGCGGCTCGTGGGGCCGGCCGTCACGCCCGCCACGGCGCGTCGTCACGCCGACTGGGCCGACGGCCTCGCCACCGTGAACCAGCCCGTCGAGTCGCTGCGGCAGGTCGTCGGCGAGTACCGCGACGCGGGAGGCCGCGGGCCGCTCGCTCTGCAGGTGCACGTCGCGTGGGGCACCGACGACGAGGCGGCCTTCGCCGTCGCGCACGACCAGTGGCGCTCGAACCTCCTGCCGCCGAGCGTGAACTGGCACCTCGAGACCCCCGAGCAGTACGACGCGGTGGCGGAGCTCGTGCGCCCGGAGGAGGTGCGCGGCACGGTGCTCGTCGAGCACGACCCCCAGCGGCTCGCGGACCGCGTCGCCGAGATGGTCGCGTGCGGGTTCGACGAGGTGTACCTGCACCACGTGGGGCAGCAGCAGGACGCGTTCCTCGACGCGGCCGGCGAGACCCTCCTGCCCCGACTGCGCGAGGCGTGCGCCGCCGCCACGACGGACGGGGGTGCGGCGTGAGGATCCGCGACACCGGCGACCTGTGGTGGAAGAACGCGGTCGTCTACTGCCTCGACGTCGAGACGTTCATGGACTGGGACGACGACGGGATCGGCGACTTCCCCGGTCTGGTCCAGCGGATCGACCACCTCGCCGACCTCGGGGTGACGTGCCTGTGGCTCATGCCGTTCTACCCGACGGCCGACCGCGACGACGGCTACGACATCACCGACTTCCTCGGCGTCGACCCGCGCCTGGGCGACCTGGGCGACGTCGTCGAGCTCGTGCGGACCGCGCGCGACCGGGGCATCCGCGTGATCGTCGACCTCGTCGTCAACCACACGTCCGACCGCCACCCGTGGTTCCGCTCGGCGCGGCGGTCGACGTCGTCCCCGTTCCGGGACTACTACGTGTGGCGGTCCGACGAGCCGCCGTCGACCAAGGACCAGGTCGTG
This sequence comes from Cellulosimicrobium sp. EB106-03-01-XG111, assembly GCF_058792115.1. Taxonomy (NCBI): domain Bacteria; kingdom Bacillati; phylum Actinomycetota; class Actinomycetes; order Micrococcales; family Promicromonosporaceae; genus Cellulosimicrobium; species Cellulosimicrobium sp. EB106-03-01-XG111. The sequence continues at coordinate 233,622 of NZ_JBYTEQ010000001.1, read as the reverse complement.
TTCCCCGACCAGGAGGAGGGCATCTGGACGCTCGACGATGCCTCGGGCGAGTGGTACCGGCACCGGTTCTACCGGCACCAGCCCGACCTCAACACCGCGAACCCGCACGTGCGGGACGCGATCGCCAAGACGATCGGGTTCTGGCTGGAGCTCGGCATCTCGGGCTTCCGCGTCGACGCCGTCCCGTACGCGCTGACCGACGCGGCCGCGACCCCGGGCGACGAGATCGACGACCCCCACGACCTGCTGCGCGTGCTGCGCGCGTTCGTCGGGCGGCGGTCGGGCGACGCGATCCTCATGGGCGAGGTCAACCTGCCGTACGAGGAGCAGGCGCGGTACTTCGGGGACGGCGACCCGACCGACGGCGACCCCGGCGGGGTGACGAGCAACGAGCTCACGCTCCAGTTCGACTTCAACGCGATGCAGGCGCTGTACCTGTCGCTCGCCCGGCACGACGCGACCCCGCTCGCCGGGTCGCTCGCCGCGCGCCCGCCCATCCCGCGCGACACCCAGTGGGCGACGTTCGTGCGCAACCACGACGAGCTCACGCTCGACAAGCTCACGGACGACGAGCGCGCGGAGGTGTTCGCGGCGTTCGGGCCCGAGGAGGACATGCAGCTCTACGGGCGCGGGCTGCGACGGCGGCTGCCCCCGATGCTGGGCGGCGACCCGCGCCGCCTGCGGATGGTGTACTCGCTGCTCTTCTCGCTGCCGGGCACGCCCGTGCTGTTCTACGGCGAGGAGATCGGCATGGGCGAGAACCTGGACGTGCCGGGGCGCCTCGCCGTGCGGACGCCCATGCAGTGGACGTCCGGGCCGAACGGCGGGTTCTCCCGTGCCCCCGCGCGCCGGCTCGCGGCACCGCTGCCGGGCGACGGCTACGCGCCCGAGCACGTCAACGTCGCCGACCAGCGCCGCGACCCGGAGTCGCTGCTCACGTTCGTGCGGATGCTCGCGCACCGCTACCGCGAGTGCCCCGAGCTGGGCTGGGGCGACACGGAGGTGCTCGACTCGCCCGAGCCGTCCGTGCTGGCGCTGCGCACCACCTGGCAGGACGCCTCCATGGTGACGCTGCACAACCTGTCGCCGGACCCGGTCGTCGTGCGGGTGCCGCTGGGGGGCCTTCCCGACGAGGCGCGGCTCGTCGACGTCCTCGACGCGGACGACGTCGAGCCCGCGCCCGACGGCAGCGCCGAGGTGCGCCTCGACGGCTACGGGTTCCGCTGGCTGCGCGTCACGCCGCCCGGGTCGCGCCGGCTCCTCTGAGCCGGCGCGGCCGGGGCGTGCGCCGGGGGCCGGGTGCCGGCCGGGCCTGGCCCCGGAGCGTCAGCCGTGGGTCGGCTCGTCGGGACCGACGGGCCGACCCGGGGACGACGGCCGGTCGGGGACGTCGGGCGACGGGTCGGCCGGCCCGCCGGGGACCGGGTCGGCGTGGCTCGGGTCGTGCGGCGGCTCCGAGGGGTCCGGGGGCGGCCCGGGCGACTTGGGCGGCTCCACCGTCGGCTCCACCGGGGAGCCCGGACCCGTGCCGGGCTGGTCGGGGTTCGTGGTCATCGCTGCACCTCCGTGCTTCGCGCGCTGCGCGCGGTCCTGAGGACGCGCACCGCGTCCCTGCTCGACGCTAGGCGCGCCCCGGCCCGCTCGCGCGCGGCCGGGCCGCCCCGCCGACCTACGCTGGGCACGTGACCTCGTTCGCCTCGGACAACTACTCCCCCGCCCACCCCGACGTCCTCGCCGCGCTCGCCGCCGCGAGCGCCGGGCACGAGATCTCGTACGGCGAGGACCCGTGGACCGCGCGCCTCCAGGATGCGGTGCGCGCGCGGTTCGGGCCCGACGCCACCGCGTACCCCGTGCTCACGGGGACGGGCGCGAACGTCGTCGCGCTCATGGCGACGCTCCCCCGCTGGGGCGCCGTCGTGGCGTCGGAGCACGCGCACCTCAACACGGACGAGAACGGCGCTCCCGAGCGGGTGGGCGGGGTCAAGGTGCTCACGGTGCCGGCGCCCGACGGGAAGCTCACGCCCGCGGCCGTCGAGCGGTTCGCGGGCGACCTCGGCGACCCGCACCGCGCGCAGCCGCTCGTCGTGTCGCTCACGCAGTCCACCGAGCTCGGCACGCTCTACACGGCGGACGAGATCCGCGCCGTGGCCGACGCCGCGCACGCGCGCGGCATGCGGGTGCACCTCGACGGGTCGCGCCTCGCGAACGCCGCCGCGGCGCTCGGCGTCCCGCTCCGCGCCCTGACGACCGACGCGGGCGTGGACGTGCTGTCGTTCGGCGGCACCAAGAACGGGCTCGCGCTCGGCGAGGCGGTCGTCGTGCTCGACCCGTCCGCGGTCGACGGCGTCGAGTTCGTGCGCAAGTCGACGATGCAGCTCGCGTCGAAGATGCGCTACGTCTCCGCGCAGCTCCTCGCGCTCTTCGAGCCCGTCGGCGACGTCGTGGCCGAGGTCGACGAGGTCGCCGACGCCGACGAGCTCTGGCTCCGCAACGCCCGGCACGCGAACGCGATGGCCGCGCGGCTGCGCGCGGGGCTCGCGGACGCCGTCGTGCCGGCCGCCGTCGGGCCCGACGGCGCCGCCCCGGGCCCGGCGTCGGGCCTCGCCTTCACCCAGCCCACGCTCGTCAACGCGGTCTTCGCGACGCTCCCGCGCACGGCGGTCGCGCGCCTGCGCGAGCGGCACCGGTTCTACGACTGGGGGCCGGGCGAGACGCCCGACCGTGTCGAGGTGCGGTGGATGTGCGCGTGGGACACGACCCCGGGCGACGTGGACGGGTTCGTCGCGGACGTGCGGGCCGCCCTCGCGGTCGCGTCGTGACCGGGCGAGGATGACGCCATGAGCGACCAGAGCCTGCCCCAGCCGACCGCCGACGACCTCGTGCACCTGCGCCGCTGCGTCGAGCTGGCCCGCGAGGCGCTCGACGACGGCGACGAGCCGTTCGGCTCGCTCCTCGTCGACCGGGACGGGGTCGTGCGGTTCGAGGACCGCAACCGCGTCAAGGACGGCGACGCGACCCGGCACCCCGAGCTCGAGATCGCCCGCTGGGCCGCCGCGCACCTCACCCCCGAGGAGCGGCGCGACGCGGTCGTCTACACGTCCGGCGAGCACTGCGCGATGTGCAGCGCGGCGCACGCGTGGGTCGGTCTCGGCCCGGTCGTCTACGCCGCGAGCACGACGCAGCTCGTGGGGTGGCTGGAGGAGTGGGGCGTCGCGCCGGGTCCGGTGCGCCCGCTCGCGATCGGCGACGTCGCGCCGGGGATCGCCGTGCGCGGTCCCGCGTACGAGCTCGAGGTGGAGGTCCGCGCGCTGCACGCGCGCCTGCACGGCGTCTCCTGACCGGCGTCGCCTGACGAGACCCGACCCGGCGTCGGGCACCCGGGCCGCCACCGCCCGCGCTTCAGCCGGAGCGCCGCCCTCAGGCGTCGAGCGCGTCCGCGACGGTGCGCGCGACCTCCGGGACGGCCAGGTACCCGGCGGGCCGGCCGCCGTCGAGCAGGACGGCCGCCGCGTGGTGACCCGGCGCGGCGTTCGCGACGACGAGCTCCTCGATCCCCGGCGACGGCGGGTCGAGCGGGAACGCCGCGGGCCCGAGGCCGTGCAGCGCGAGCGCGTCCCGGGGGTCGCGCGCCGCGACCCACCGCCGCACCGGGGCCGACACGCGCAGCGGGGCGCGCGCGGCGAGGACGTCCCGGATCGCGCGGACGGCGAGCGGGGACCCGAGCGTGAGCAGGAGCGGCACGTCCCAGCGCGCGGCGTCGGGGTGCTCGCGCAGCACGGCGTAGGCGAGGACCGACCCGAGCGAGTGCGCGACGACGACGGCGGGCCCGTCCGTGGGGATCGCTGCGGCGAGGGCGTCGTCGATCGTCGTGCGGACGGTGTCGTCGTGCAGGTACGCCCAGACGTCGCGCGCGAGCAGCGCGACGACGGCGCCGCTCAGGCCCGGCACGGACCGGTCGAGCGCGGACAGCAGCAGGTTCAGCCACGCGCAGACGTCTCCCCCGACGGCGCCCGGCCCGGCGCCCTCCGGGCGCGCCGGCACCGTCGCGCCCGCGGCGCGCAGCACCTCCTCGGCGACGGCCGCCACGAACGCGGCCTCGTCCGCGGCCTCGGCCGCGGACAGAAGGGCGTCCCCGTCGCGCGGCGCGCCGACCGCGTGCACGGTGACCGGCGGCGGCGCCGCAGCGCCGCCGACGAGCGCGGCGAGCGTGTCGCCGTAGTAGACGAACGCCGTGTCCGCGTCGCGCACGACGACGCCCGAGCCCGCCGCCGCGAGACCCGCGTCCAGGACCTCGGTCCACGTGCGGTCGAGCTGCTCGGCGTCGAGCCCCTGGTTGTCGCGGCCGTGGACGAGCACGAGTCGGGTCACGCGCCGAACCTACCGGCTGCCGGTGCCCCCCGGAGGGTCTACCGTCGGGCCCAGGAGCCAGCCCCCAGCCCCCGGAGACCCTCGTGAACGACCACACCCTGACCGAGCACAGCACGACCGTCGAGACCCACGTGGCCCGCCCCCCGCAGGTCGTCTGGGCCGAGCTCATGCACCCGAGCGCCCGCTGGATGCTCGGTATGAACATCGAGACCGACTTCCGGCCCGGGAGCCCCGTGACGTTCGAGGGCCACTACATGGGCCGCGAGTTCGCCGACTGGGGCACCGTCGTGGCCGTCGAGCGCCCGCGCCTGCTGCACTTCACGCACTTCTCGCCCACCATGGGCCTGCCCGACGTGCCGGAGAGCTACCACGACATCGCGATCACGCTCGAGCCCGACGACTCGGGGACGCTCGTGCGCGTCGTCGAGCGCAACATCGAGACGGCCGAGCGCGCCGAGCGCGCCCACGCGCTGTGGACGAAGGCGCTCGCGACGCTCGCGGGCCACGACTGACGCGTCCCGCCCCGCACGACGACGGGCCGGTCACCCCCGCGAGGAGGTGACCGGCCCGTCGGCCGTCCGGCACCGGCCCGACGACGCCCCGCGCGTCAGGCGGTGCGGCGGCGGCGAGCGCGGACCGCGAGGAGCGCGGCGCCCGTGCCGACGAGCAGCAGCGCGAGCGTCGTCACGGCGACGACGTCCCCGCCCGTGATCGCGAGGCCGCCGGCCGACGACGCGGTGTTCGTCAGCGTCACGACGACCGGTGCGCCCGCACCGACCGTCACCTCGGTCACCCGCTCGTCGCCGACGGTGAGCACCGGCGTGCCCCACCCGACGCCGCGGACCGTCGGCAGGTCGGTCTCGGTGAGCCGCACGACCGTCCCCACGGGGACGTCCTGCGGGCCGTCGACGACCCGGCCGTCGGCCCGCACCGTGAGCGTGCCGGCGACGGGCTCGCCGTCGCGGTCGAACGCGTAGCGGACGGTGAACCCGGTGCTCGCCGGCACGGAGCCCGCCGCGGACCCCACGACCTCCTTGACGACGGAGAACCCGCCGACGGCCTGGTCGGCCGTGTTCGTCACCGTGACGAGCGCGTCCGTCCCGTCGCCGACGACGAGCGTCGGCGGGCTGAACACGGGCGTGCCCCACACGACGCCGTCGACCGCGGGCAGGTCGGTCTCGCCGAACGTCACGACCGTCCCGGCCGGGAGGTTCTGCGGCCCGGCGACGACCGTGCCGTCGGCCGGGACCTCGACGGAGCCGCCCACGGGCGTGCCCTCGAGCTCGTACGCGTACGTGACCGTGAACGTCGTCCCCGCCGGGACGAGGTCCGCGCGGTCGCCCACGACCTCCTTCGCGACGGAGAACCCGCCGACCGCGGCCACGTCCTGCGTCGTGTTGGTCAGGGTGACGAGCGTGTCCTCCCCGTCACCGACCGTGACGGCCGCGGGAGAGAACACCGGCGCGCCCCAGACGACGTCGCCCACCTCGGGCAGGTCGACCTCCGTGAACCTCACGACCGTCCCGACCGGGAGGTCCTGCGGGCCGTCGACCGTCGTCCCGTCGGCGCGCACCGTGAGCGTCCCGGCAAGCGGGCCGTCGTGGGCGAACCCGGCGGGCAGCACCGCGGACCACGCGACCGAGAACTCCGTGCCCGGGGGCACGCTCCCGGCGAGGTCGCCCGTGACGGTCTTCGCGACGGAGAAGCCCCCGACGAGCGCGTCGGCCTGGTTGGTCAGCGCGACGCCCGCGACGGCGTCGCCGTCGCCGATGGTCACCGTCGCGGGCGAGAACACCGGCTCGCCCCACGCGACCCCGGGGACCGTGGGCAGCGGCTGCCGCTCGGCGAACCGCACGACGGTGCCCGCCGGGAGGTCCTGCGGCCCCGCGTCGACCGTGCCGTCGGCGCGGACGGTGAGCGTGCCCTGCGTGTCCCCCGCGTGCTCGGCCCCCACGGGGAGCTCCGCCGTCCAGTCGACGAGGAACTCCGTGCCCCCGGGGACGGCGCCGGCCGCGCCGCCCGCGACGGTCTTCTGGACGGCGAACCCGCCGACCTCCTCCACCGCTTCCGCGGTGTTCGTCAGCGTGACCTCGACACCGGTCGCGCCCTCGACCACGGTGACCGACGGCCCCGGGTCGAAGGACGGGACGCCCCACACGACGCCGTCGACCGCGGGCAGCGGCTGCTGCTCCGCGAGCGTCACGGTCGTGCCGACCGGCAGGTCCGCCGGGCCGCTCACGAGCGTGCCGTCGGCGCGCACGGTGAGCGTGCCGGAGGTCGGGCCGTCGTAGGCGACGCCCGCGGGGACGGTCCCGCGCCAGTCGACGAGGAACGCGGTGCTCGCCGGGACGTCGCCCGCGGCGGAGCCCTCGACGGCCTTGCGGACGGCGAACCCGCCCACGACGGGGTCCGCGACGTTGGTGACCGTCACCGCGACGCCCGTCGCGCCCTCGACGACCGTCACGGGGCCCGCCGGGCTCACGACCGGGTCGCCCCACACGACGCCGTCGACCGCCGGGAGCGGCAACCGCTCGGCGAACGTGACCGTCGTACCGACCGGCAGGTCGGCGGGGCCGTCCACCACGGCGCCGTCCGCGCGCACGGTCAGGGTGCCGGTGAGGTCGCCGTCGTAGGTGGCGCCCTGCGGCAGGGTGGCCTCCCAGTCGACGAGGAACGCGGTGTCCGCCGGGACGAGGCCGAGGGCGTCCCCGGCGAGGACCTTCGCCACGGTGAAGCCACCCACGGCGGTCCCGCCGCCGGTGCTCGCCGTGTTCACCACGGTGACCGAGACGGTCCGGCCCGCGGCGACGGTGAACTGCGCCGGGTCGCCGAGCGGCTCGTCGTCCACGCGGACCACCGGCGTGCCCCACTCGACGCCCGCCACCGACGGCAGGTTCGTCTCGCGGACCGTGACGACCGTGCCCTCCGGCAGGGTCGGCCCGTGCACCAGGGCCCCGCTGACCGGGACCGTGAGCGTGCCGCCGCCGGTGACGCCGTCGGGCTGCTCGTAGGTGTACTCCACCGCGAACGTCGTGCCCGCGGGCACGTCCGCGGCCGCCTCTCCCGTGACGGTCTTCTGCACGGCGAAGCTCCCGCCCCCGGTGCAGTCGAACGGCCCGGGCCCGATCCACGGGTAGCTGTGCATCTCGAGCCCGCCGGTCACGCTCGGGTCGCCGAACGTGAGGTTCCCGCCCACGAGGACGCGGCCGTTCGTGCTCGTCGTGATCGTCGCGTCCGCGACCGGCGCCACGATCGTGCCGAGGAACTGGTCGGCTCGGCCGAGCGCGAGCTCCGGCGTGGACGCGAAGTTCCACAGGGTGCGCGCGGCCCAGCTGCCGAAGCCGGGGTTCGAGTTGAAGTCGTTGATGAACGGCGAGCCGTTGCCCTCCCAGTAGTTGGGGCTCATGCTCACCGGGGCGTCGCCGGTCACGTTGATCGCGATCGCGACGTCGTCCGGCACGTTCGCGAAGACGATCTCCCGGACGCCCGCGAGCTGCGCGGCGTCGACCGTGAACACCTGCGGGTCGGCGGTGCCGACTCTGGTGAAGGTCACCCGGTTCCCCGAGACGACGCCCGCCGCGGTCGCCGGCCACCCGGCGATCGTCGCCGACGCGTCCGCGACGACGGCGCCGTAGCCGGCCCACTCGCCGAGGGCCGCTGCGCCCATGCCCTGCGTGACCGGGGCGTCCGCGCCCGGCGTCGTCCCCGCCGTGGAGAGCGAGCCGCCGCCCGTGACCGCGGCGCCGACGTCCACCGCGCCGCCGGTCGGCAGCGTCGAGCCGACCGTGACGCTCGTCTCCGCCCCGATGTCCAGGCCGCCCCCGACGGCGAGCATCACCGCGCCGTCCGGCGGCGTGATCTGCGACCCCGCGCCGACCGCGCCGATGCTGAAGTTCCCGGGGCCGTCGATCGTCGCCTCCCCCGTGACGACGAGCAGCCCCTCCGACTCCGCGGCGCTCGCCGTGGCGAGGTAGTCGCCCCCGGTCCACACCGTGACGTTCGTGTCCGTGAACAGCGGGGGCGTCTGCCCGACGTTCGGCATGTCACCCGGTGCGGGGCAGAACCCGACCGCGGCAGACGCCGGGCGGGCCTGCGGCCCCGAGACGAGGACGACCGCGCCCGCCAGCGCCAGCACCGCGGCGACGAGCGCCGCGACCGCTCTGCGGAGGCGTCCGGGGGCGACGCGGGGGACGGGTGGACGAGGGGTCATGCCAGGCTCCAGGTTCGCAAGACGGCGTCGCACGGGCCGTGCGGCCAGGACGCCATGACACCCAGGAGACGCGCCGGGACGCGTCTCATGACGTGAGACCGGCGGTGACGTCGGTCATACCGCCGCCGGGCGGCGTCGGGGCGCCCGGGACGACGCCCCCTCCGCGGCCGCCGGGCTACCGTGGCGTCGGAGGTGTCGCCTGTGACCGCTCGTGCCCGGACCACCTGGATCGTCGTGGCCGTCGTGACCGCGCTCGGTGCCGTGGCGGCCGTCGCGTGGTACCTCACGCGGCCCGCCCCCGCGCCGCAGACCCCGCCGACGGGCTCGCCGTCCACCCCGGCCGACCCGTCGCCGTCGGGCACGTCGCCGACGCCGTCCACCCCGCCCGCGGACCCTCTCGCCGGGTGGACGCTCGAGCAGAAGGTGGGGCAGCTCTTCATGGTCGGGGTCGACGTGAGGGACCCGCAGCAGGTGAGCTACGACGCGGTCTCGCGCCTGCACGTGGGCAACGTGTTCCTCGCGGGCCGCTCGCAGGCGGGCACCGGCCCGACGGCGGACCTCGTCGCGGGCTTCACGGCGCTCGTCTCCCCGGAGACCACGAACGGCACCCCCCTGTTCGTCGCGACCGACCAGGAGGGCGGGAAGGTCCAGGTGCTGCGCGGGCCCGGGTTCTCGCAGGTCCCGGCGGCGACCGACCAGGCCCGCCTCGACCCGGCGACGCTCCAGGCGGACGCGACCACGTGGGGCGCCGAGCTCGCCGCGGCGGGCGTGAACCTCAACCTGGCGCCCGTGATGGACCTCGTGCCCGAGGGGACGGCCGCGCAGAACCCGCCGATCGGGTCGTTCCAGCGCAACTACGGCTCGACGCCCGAGACGGTGACCTCCCACGCGAACGCGTTCAGCGCCGGGATGGAGGCGTCCGGCGTGGACGTGGCGATCAAGCACTTCCCCGGGCTCGGCCGTGTCACCGAGAACACGGACACCGACGCCGGTGTCACCGACGACGTGACGACGCGCGACGACGCGTCGGTCGCCGTGTTCGCGTCGGGCATCGAGGCGGGCGCGGCGTTCGTCATGACCTCCACGGCCGTCTACCCGCAGATCGACGGGACGCTCCCCGCGGCCTTCTCGCCCGTCGTCGTGGACGGGATGCTCCGCGGCGACCTCGGGTTCGAGGGCGTCGTCGTCACCGACGACGTGTCGGCGGCGCGGCAGGTGCAGGCCTGGTCCCCCGCCGACCGTGCTGTCCTGACGATCGCCGCCGGCGGCGACATGGTGCTCGCGTCCGCGGACCCGAGCGTCGTCGAGCCGATGGTGGCGGCCGTCGTCGAGCGGGCGTCGAGCGACGACGCGTTCGCCGCCCAGGTCGACGCGGCGGTGCTGCGCGTGCTCGCGGCGAAGGAGCGGCTGCGCTGAGCGGTATAACTGACCGCATGGCTGCCCGTCGCCCCGCTCCCCGCCCGACGCTCGAAGCCGTCGCGGCCATCGCGGGCGTCTCCCGCGCCACGGTGTCCCGCGTGATCAACGGCGTGCCGACGGTGGACCCGGCGATCGTGGCGGTCGTCGAGAAGGCGATCGACGAGACGGGCTACGTCCCCAACCTCGCCGCCCGGACGCTCGTCACGCGCCGCACGGGGTCGGTCGCTCTCGTCGTCTCCGAGCCGTCGGAGCAGCGCTCCCCGAGCCCGTTCCTCGAACGGCTGTTCACCGACCCGTACATCGGGCGCGTGACCGCGGGGGCGCAGCAGGTGCTGCGCCCGCGCGACATCCACCTCGCGATCCTGCCCGCGGACCCGCCCGCGCACGACCAGGTCGTGCGCTACGTGCGGCAGGGGCACGTCGACGGCGTCCTGCTCATCACGTCGAGCGCGAGCGACCCGCTGTCGGCGCGGATCGCCGCGCTCACGGTCCCGGTCGTGCTGTCGACGCACCTCGACGGGGTCGACGAGGCGGCCGGGGTGAGCTGGGTGGACCTCGACCAGGCCGCCGGCGGCCGGATCGCGGCCGAGCGTCTGATCGCGGACGGGCGCACGCGGCTCGCGACCGTCGCCGGCCCGTCGGACGTGCCGTTCGCGCGGGGACGCCGCGACGGCTTCCTCGAGGCGGTGCGGGCCGCCGGGCTCGCGGAGCCGTTCGTCGTGGAGGGCGACTTCACGCGCGCGGGCGGGGAGGCCGCGGCGCGCGCGCTGCTCGCCGCGCGACCGGACGTCGACGGTGTGTTCGGCGCGAGCGACCTCATGGCCGACGGCGCGTCGCTCGTCCTGCAGGAGGCGGGCCGCCGCGTCCCGCAGGACGTGGCCGTCGTCGGGTTCGACGACTCGACGGTCGCGCGCCAGGCGCACCCGCCGCTCACGACGGTCCGGCAGCCGGTCGAGGAGATGGCGGCGGAGATGGCGCGCCTCCTGCTCGCCGCGATCGACGACCCGGACGCCGACGCGCGCTCGGTCCTGTTCGAGCCGCACCTCGTGGTCCGCGACTCCGCCTGACCCCCTCCCGGTGAGTGCAGGAAAGAGTCGCGGTCAGGACGTCCGACCGCGACTCTTTCCTGCACTCAGCTGGGGGTGGCGTCCCGGGTCAGTGGCCCCCGCCCGCGACGAACGCGATGCCGACGGCGATCGCGACGACCACGACGGCGAAGCACACGATCGCACCGACCTGGCGGGGGCGGGTCGCGCGCTCGACGCGCACGGTCCGGCCGTCGGACGTGAAGCGGCCGTCCGGGGTGCCGACCTCGACGGGCACGGCGCGCCCGGCCGCGAGCCGGACTCCCAGGGCGAACAGGGCGGGCAGGCCCGCGCCGACGACGAGGCCGGCGACGACGACCTTGAGCAGCGAGTCGATCTCGACGAACACGGTTCTCTCCTCCGGGCTGCCGGTCAGACGCCCGCGCGCTGGCGCGAGGCGGGCGTGGTCGGGGTGGCGGGCGCCGGGGCGGGCGCGGCGTCGGCGAACGGGTCGGCGACGTCGAGGCGACGCTCGAGCGCGGCCTCGCGCGCCTCGACGACCTCGGACTCGAGCCCGGCGTCCACCGCGCCCTCCTCCCAGGCGTCGTTGACGTTCGTGTGGTCGACGGGCTTGCGGCGCGAGGCGATCCAGATGGCCAGCGACGACCCGACGAGGATCGCGAACACGACGACCGTCCCGGCGGCGCCCCCGATGCCGTGCTGGATGCCGTAGCAGGCCGCGCCGACGAGCCCGGCGGCCGGGAGCGTGAGGCCCCAGGCGGCGAGCATGCGGCCCGCGACGCCCCAGCGGACCTTCGCGCCGGGCATCCCGACGCCCGAGCCGAGGATCGAGCCGGTGGCGACGTGCGTCGTCGAGAGCGAGTAGCCGAAGAGGCCCGACATGAGGATGACCGCGGCGGACGACGTCTCGGCCGCCATGCCCTGGCGGGTGTCGATCTCGACGAGGCCCTTGCCGAGCGTGCGGATGATCCGCCAGCCGCCCAGGTAGGTGCCGAGGGCCATGAAGAACGCGCACGACAGGATGACCCAGAACGGCACGCTCGAGTCGGCCGGGACGGCGCCCGCCGCGATGAGCGCGAGCAGGATGATGCCCATCGACTTCTGCGCGTCGTTGGTGCCGTGCGCGAGCGAGACGAGCGACGCGGAGCCGACCTGGCCCCAGCGGAACGCCCGGGTGGAGACGTCCTCGGGGACGTCGCGCGTGAGGCGGGCCACGGCCCACGTGCCGACGCTCGCGACGCCGACCGCGATGAGCGGGGCGAGCAGCGCGGGGATGAGCACCTTCGCGGCGACGCCGCTCCAGATGACGCCCTGCGTGCCGACGGCGGCGAGCACGGAGCCGACGACGCCTCCGATGAGGGCGTGCGACGAGCTCGACGGGATGCCGAGCAACCAGGTCAGGAGGTTCCAGGTGATGCCGCCCACCAGTCCCGCGAGGACGACCTCGAGGGTGATGACGTTCGCGTCGACCAGACCCTTCGCGATGGTCGCCGCGACGGCCAGGGAGAGGAACGCCCCGACCATGTTGAGGACGGCGGAGAGGGCGACGGCGGTCTTGGGCTTGAGGGCCTTGGTGGCGATGGACGTGGCCATCGCGTTGCCCGTGTCGTGGAAGCCGTTGGTGAAGTCGAAGGCCAGTGCGGTCACGACGACGAGCACCAGCAGGAGCGTCTCGGTCACGTCGTCCATGGTGCGGTCACGACCGCCGCGCGCTCGACCATCCTGTGGATTCTTCTGCCACTGTTCACCGACAGTTCATCCGGCGTTCGAAGCCCTCGTTCGAACGCCGGAGAGGCTCGTCGGCACCCGGGGCGGACGGCCCGGGAGCGAGGGGCGGACGGACCCTGGCGCGGCCACGGCGGACGGGCACGCGGCGACCGCCCGACCGCGTCAGACGGGGGTGCGGGCCGCGAGCTCGGCGAGGGTGTCGTCGAGGTCGGCGACGACGGTCGCGACGGCCTCGCGCTGCGTCCGCGCGCGCTCCGCGGACGCCGCCACGGCGGTGCGGGCCTCGGCGAGGTCGGCGTCGAACCGCTGGGCGCGGGACTGCGCGTCGGCACGCTGGTCGCGCGCGCGGCGCTCCCCTGCGAACCACTGCCAGGCGGCGAGACCGGCCGCGACGACGGCCACCGTGAACCACGCGGGCGAGGCGGCGATCCCGAGCACGACCCCGAGCAGGGCGACCGTGCCCGTCGCGCCGACGACGCCCCAGGAGGCCCCGTCCACGGGTCGCGCGAGGAGCTCCGCCCGGGCCGTCGCGGCGGGTGCCGCGCCGTCCTCGGTCGGCGTGACCGTCACGGTGCGGCCCCCGAGGCGCAGCTCGCGCGACGGCGCGGGCGCCGCCGCGAGCTCCGCGGCCCGCGCGTGGGTCGCGGCCCGCAGCTCCTCGACGACGAGGGGGCCCGCGAGCGCCGCGCGCCCGGGGTCGGTCCCGCGGGCGTCCTCGACGAGCAGGTCGACGAGCGTCCCCGCCGGGGCGTCCCACCCGGGCCCGTCCTCGCGGGGCGCGCGGCCGACGCGCTCGTCGAGCAGCGCCGCCCGGTCCAGGAGCCCGCGCTCCACGGGCGCTCCCTCGTCCACGAGCGACGCGACGACGCGGAGCAGCGCCGCGCCGGGCGCCTCGGGGGTCCCGGCCGGGAGGGGTCCGGGGTCCGGCGCGGGCACCGCGACCTCGCCCGCCACGAGCGCGCGCGACCACGCCGTCCACGACCGCAGGAGCGGGAGCGCGTCGGGGGCGGCGGTCCGACGGCGCGCCCCGGCCGCGTCCCCCGCGGACTCGGGGCTGCCCCAGGCCGCGCCGTCGGCGGGCAGCGCGGGCAGCGACGGCGCGTCCTCCAGGAGCCGGGCGCGCCAGCGGGCGCGCGCGTCGTCGTCGAGCAGCGCGACCCGCTCCGCGAGGGCGCGGCGCACGACCTCCACCCCGTCGCCGCCGAGGTGACCGGCCGCGGCCGCGACCCACAGCGCACGCTCGGCCCCGGTGACGCCCACCTCGTCCGGTGCCTCGTCCGGTGCCTCGCCCGCGCCGGGCGACGGCTCGGGGGCGCCGTCGGCGCTGCCCCAGCCCGCGGCCGGCAGGGCGGGCGCGTCGAGCACCCACGCCATCCACTCGCGCGCGAGGCCCGGCTGCCCAACGAGCGCGCACACCGCGACGAGGTACGTCGCGGCACGACGGCGGTCGCGCAGCAGGGCCTCCTCGGCCGCCTCGCGGTCGAGCCGCCCGGCGGGGAGCTCGGCGACCGCGAGCGCGGCGGGCACGAGCCAGTAGCCGGGCACGTCCACGAGGTCCGGGGAGCGCCGCAGGTGCGACACGTCGCCCTCCCCCGTGACGACGGCGCTCGTCAGGGCGCGCGCCGCGTCGCGGGCACGGCGCGCGGGCGTGAAGAGCGCGAGCTCCTCGCGGACCTCGCCGAGCTCGATGAGCGCGTTGACGAGGCGCGTCAGCACCTCGACGCGGCTCGACAGGTCGCCCTCGAGCGACCGCAGGCGCCGGTGGAGCGACGCCTCGCGGGACCGCGCCATCGCGGCCTGGGCGGCGAGCTCGTCGGACAGGGCCCGCATGTTGCCCTGGTCGCTGCGCCAGGAGCTGTACGTCGACATGCGCGCGAGCGTACTCAGCGGGTCGGCGCTGTCGAGGGGGAGAACTCCCCCGGCGCGGGCCCGTCGGTGCGGGGCACCGGGGTGGGCCGATGGCGCGGGGCGCAACCGCGCCGTCAGCGACGCGGGCGCATGAGGGGCGGGTCGAGCACCGCGGGCACGCTCGCGGGGGCGTCGTCCGGGTCGGGCGCGCCGGCGTCGGGCGCGGTGACGTCGGGCGCGATGACGTCGGGCGCGGTGCCCGGCAGCGGGCCCGGCGCCGGGCGCGCCGCCCGGTAGAGCGCCGCGGGTCGCCCGGTCCCGCCCGACGTCGTGCGGCCCGTGTCCTCGAGGAACCCCGCGGTCGTCGTGGCCTTGCGGGAGAAGTTCCGGGGGTCGAGCCGCACGCCCCAGACGGCCTCGTAGACGCGCCGCAGGTCGGCGACGGTGAACTCGGGCGGGCAGAACGCCGTCGCGAGCGCGGAGTACTCGAGCTTGGCGCGGGCCCGCTCGACGCCGTCGGCGAGGATCCGCGCGTGGTCGAACGCGAGGCCGGGCCCCGGCCCGTCCTCGAGCAGGGGCTCGACGGGGTGCCAGGCGGCTCCCCCGGCGTCGGACCCGGCGTGCACGACGCCGAACTCGGGCGCGAGCAGGAGGTACGCGACCGAGAGGACCGGGCCGCGCGGGTCGCGGTCGAGCGGGCCGTACGTGCGGAGCTGCTCGAGGTGCCCGGGCGGACGGACGCCCGTCTCCTCCGCGAGCTCGCGGCGCGCCGCCCGGGAGAGCCGCTCGCCCGGCAGCACGAACCCGCCGGGGAGCGCGAGCGCGCCGCGGAAGGGCTCGACGCCGCGCTCGACGAGGAGCACGTGCAGCGCGTCGTGGCGCACGGTGAGCGCGACGACGTCGACCGTGACGGGCAGCAGGGCCGCGCCGGGCGGGACGTCAGGCGCCGGGGCGGCGGGAGGGGTCATGGGTCCATCGTCGCACATTCGTGTCAGGTTGACGAGAACCCGTCTGTCGGCCTACGCTCGTTATCGTCAGGTTGACGAAAACAGATCGGAGACGACCATGGCCACCATCCGCACCTACCCGTGGACGCGGCACTTCCTCGGGAGCCCCACCGGGCACGTCGTGCACCTGCGCCGCGGGCGCGTCGCCCACGAGGGCGTCGGCCAGGCGTTCTGGTTCCGGCCCACGACGTCGGTCCTCTCCGAGGTCCCCGTCGACGACCAGGAGCTCCCCGTCTTCTTCCACGCCGTGACCGCCGACCACCAGGACGTCACCGTGCAGGCCGGCGTGACGTACCGGTTCGCCGACCCGGTGACCGTCTCGCAGCGCCTCGACTTCGCGGTCGACCCGGGCAGCGGCGAGACGAGCACCGCCGGGCGCGACCAGGTGACGAGCATCGTCGGGCGCCTCGCGCAGAGCCGGGCCACCGACGCGCTCGCCGCGATGCCCCTCGCCGACGCCCTGACGACCGGCGTGCCGCGCGTGCGCGACGTCCTCGCCGAGGCGCTGACCACCGACCCGCGCCTCACCACGACGGGCATCGTCGTCATCGGCGTCCAGGTGCTCGCCGTGCGGCCGGAGAAGGACGTCGAGCGCGCGCTCCAGACGCCCGCGCGCGAGCACGTGCAGGCCGAGGCCGACCGCGCGACCTACGAGCGCCGGGCCCTCGCCGTCGAGCGCGAGCGGGCGATCGCGGAGAACGAGCTCGCGAGCAGGATCGAGCTCGCGACCCGGCGCGAGCGCCTCGTCGCCCAGGAGGGCGCGAACGCGCGGCGCGAGGCCGAGGAGAAGGCGGCCGCCGCCCTCGTCGACGCCCGCGCGACCGCCGAGCGCGCCCAGCTCGCGACCGACGCCAAGGCGGAGCAGGTGCGCGTCGTCGGCGCGGCCGAGGCCGCCGCCGAGCAGGCTCGCATGGACGTGTACGCGAGCGCCGGGCAGGGCACGCTCCTCGCGCTCGCGCTGCGCGAGGCGGCCGGGTCGTTGCCCGACGTGCAGAACCTCACCATCACGCCCGACCTGCTCACCGGGGTGCTGTCGACCCTGGCACGCGGGCTCGGCCCGGACGGCGGGTCGCCCGCCGCGGCGCCCGGGAAGGCGGCCTGACGATGCTCCGGCGACGCGCCGTCGTCGTGCACCGGCGCACCGAGCTCGACGACCTGCTGGACCGGCACGGGACGCGCGGCCAGGCGGAGTTCTTCCTCCGGTCGCGCGGCCGGTCGCTGGCCGAGGTGCAGGCGCGGCACGACGCCCTCACCGCCGCGCGCGACGCCGTCGTGGCCGCCCTGCCCGCGGGCTGGGCGCGCGCCGACGTCGAGCGCGCGGACCTGTCGCGGTTCCTCGTCGCGCCCGAGGACGTGGTGGTGGTCGTGGGGCAGGACGGCCTCGTCGCGAACGTCGCG
Source organism: Cellulosimicrobium sp. EB106-03-01-XG111 (assembly GCF_058792115.1). Classification (NCBI taxonomy): domain Bacteria; kingdom Bacillati; phylum Actinomycetota; class Actinomycetes; order Micrococcales; family Promicromonosporaceae; genus Cellulosimicrobium; species Cellulosimicrobium sp. EB106-03-01-XG111. The sequence continues at coordinate 216,598 of NZ_JBYTEQ010000001.1, read as the reverse complement.
AAGTACCTGCGGGGCCAGCCGGTCCTCGGCGTCGACCCGGAGCCCGGCGTGAACGCGGGCGTGCTCGTGCGGCACCCGGTCGCGGCGGCGACGGCCCTCCTGCGCGGGCTCGGGACCGACGCCGAGGCGCCGGGCGGCGCGCCCGACCGGGTGGCGGTGCTGCCCGTCGACGCCCTGACCATGGTCCGCGCCGACCTCGACGACGGCCAGCACCTCACCGCGCTCAACGAGGTGTTCGTCGGGCACCCCAGCCACCAGAGCGCGCGCTACACGCTGCGCTGCGGCGCGGGCGAGGAGCGCCAGTCGTCGTCGGGCGTGCTCGTCGCGACGGGCACGGGCGCGACGGGCTGGTGGGCGTCGCTCGCGCACGACCGCGGTGGGCGGCGGGCCCCGGGGCGCACCGAGCACCGGCTCGGCTGGTTCGTCCGCGAGGCGTGGCCGTCGCCCGCGACGGGCGTCTCGCTCACCGAGGGCGTCGTCGAGGAGGGGGCCGACGTCGCGCTCACCGTCGCCTCGGACCGGCTCGTCGTGTTCGGCGACGGCGTGGAGGACGACCGCCTCGTCGCGTCGTGGGGCCAGACGGTCACCGTCCGCACCGCCGACGCCCCGCTCCGCCTCGTCCGCCCCTGACCGATTTCACCCGGGTGATCCGTCGGGACGGCGAGGGTCGATGGGTAGCATCGCAGCGGTCACGGGATCCCCATGACTCCCCCCTCCCGCGGGCCTGGCCTGCGGGGACGCCGACCCCACGAGCCCACCGAGGTCCCCGCCATGAGCACGCCCATCGCCTTCACCGACAACGTCCGCGACCTGTCGAACGCCGGGGGCTACCAGTTCGAGTTCCGGTGCGAGCGCTGCGGCAACGGCTACCGCTCCGCCTACCGGACGGACGTCGTCGCGAAGGGCAGCAGCCTCGTCCAGGCGGCGGGCCGGTTCTTCGGGGGCAAGGTCGCCGACCTCTCCTACGCGGCGGGGTCGTGGGCCGCGGACCGCCAGACCAACTCGCAGGCGAAGGACAAGGCGCTCGACGCCGCCGTCGGCGAGGTGCGCGACGCGTTCCGCCAGTGCCACGGGTGCGGCGACTGGATGTGCCACGAGGTCTGCTGGAACGACGCCGTGGGGCAGTGCGTGCGCTGCTCGCCCAAGCAGGTGGAGGAGCTCGCCCAGCTCCAGGCCGAGGCGCGCCGGTACCAGGTCCAGGAGCAGCTCCGCACGACCGACCTCGTCGGCGGCGCGGACCTGCGGACGGCCGCCGTCACGCGGTGCCCGTCGTGCGGCGCGAAGGTCGACGGCGGGAAGTTCTGCCCCGAGTGCGGCGAGCGCCTGGCGCAGGTCGCCGCGTGCCGCGAGTGCGGCACCTCGAACGCCGCGGGCGCGCGCTTCTGCGCGGAGTGCGGCAGCCCCCAGACCGTCTGACCCCCAGCCGCCGAGCATGCGGCCACCGCCCGTCCCGGACCCCGGACGGGCAGTCACCCCATGCTCGTGGCCTGGTACGGGGTCAGTCTCCGTGTCGGGGGTCGTTCTGGTCCTGCTCGCGCCGGCGGCGGGCGCGGAGCACCGCCTCGCGGCGCTCGCCGATCGCGTCGCTCGTCAGGCTCGTGAGGCGGTCCTGCGCGGCGCGCGCCTCGGCGCGCTCCACCTCGACGCGCGCCCGGTGCTCGGCCGACTGCGGGCGAGACCGGACGACGCGCGGGCCGTCGCGCATCACGTACCCGTCGGCGTGCCGCTCGAGCCACCGCTCGCGCCGCGCCGCGCGCACGCGCTCGCGGTGGAACCGCCAGTCCCACCGGCGCCGCAGGGCCACCACGGACCACGCGGCGAACGGCACCGCGGCCACCAGCAGCGCGACCCGCCAGCCGGGCGGCAGCGCCGTCGACGCCCCCGTGCTCACGAGCACCCACGCGACGCCGGCCGGGACCGCGGCCCCGGCCTCGCGGCGGTCGGGGTGCCAGCCGCAGACGGCGAGGCGCACGAGCGGGTCCGTGAGCCGCGAGCGCCGCTGCGGCTGGAGGGGCACGGGGAGCGGCCCGGGCACGGGCGGCCCGAGCGTCGTGCCCGGCGCGACCCGGCTCGTGAACGACAGCCGGTCGCCCCGGGACGACGGTCGCAGCGCCCGCCCGGCGTGCACGAACGACAGCGCGGCGAGCGGCCAGACGGCGCACGACAGGTACCACGCGACCGGGCCGGCGAGCGCCACGGCGACCGGCGCGACGACCGCGAGCCGCCCGAGCACGGCACCCGGCGACGCGACGAGCTCGGCCCAGGGCTCCTGGTCCTGCGGCGGCGCGAGCAGCCCGTACGCCGCGGGCGCGAGGTACAGGCCCAGGAGGGCGAGCCCGACGGCCGTCCCCGCGAGCCCGACGGCGAGGTACCCGACCGGGCGCAGCAGCAGCGCGGCCCTCCCGGGCGGCGTCGCGTCGCGCGCCGTCCGCGGGTCGGGCGGCACGGTCTCGTCGGTCATCGCTCCCCCTCCGCCCGCGGCCTCACGCCTGCGCGCACGTCACCGGTCGGCCAGCCCGAGCACGTCGAGCACCCACGCGTCCTCGTACGCGACCTCGCGCCAGCCCTCGTAGCGGCCCGAGACCCCGCCGTGCCCGGCGTGCATCTCGATCTTCAGCAGCGCCGGTGCCCCCGCGGCGCGCAGCCGCGCGACCCACTTCGCGGGCTCGACGTAGAGCACGCGCGTGTCGTGGAACGACGTCACGGCGAGGATCCGCGGGTAGTGCGACGCGTCGTCGGGCACGTTCTCGTACGGCGTGTACGTGCGCATGTACCGGTAGACGTCGGGGTCGTGCAGCGGGTCGCCCCACTCGTCCCACTCGACGACCGTGAGCGGGAGCGACGGGTCGAGGATCGAGGTGAGCGCGTCGACGAACGGCACCTGCGCGAGCACGCCCGCGAAGAGCTCGGGCGCGAGGTTCGTCACCGCGCCCATGAGCAGGCCGCCCGCCGAGCCGCCCTGCGCGACGAGCCGCTCCGGGCTCGTCCAGCCCGCGTCGACGAGGTGCCGCGCGACCGCGACGAAGTCCGTGAACGTGGTGCGCTTGGCGAGCGTCTTGCCCTCGTCGTACCAGCGGCGCCCCATCTCGCCGCCGCCCCGCACGTGCGCGACGGCGAACACGACCCCCCGGTCGAGCAGCGACAGGCGCGAGATCGAGAACCCCGGGTCGATGCTGATCTCGTACGACCCGTAGCCGTACAGCAGGAGCGGCGCCGGCTCGGCGCCCGTGCCCGTCGCGTCGAGCCCGACGGCGTCGCGCCGCCACACGAGCGACACCGGCACCTGCGTGCCGTCCTCGGCCGTGGCCCACTCGCGGCGCTGCACGTAGTCCGCGGCGTCGTAGCCGCCGAGCACGGGCTGCTGCTTGAGGAGCGTGAGCTCGTCGGTCTCGACGCGCAGGTCGTAGACGGTCGACGGCGTGACGAAGCTCGTGTAGCTCAGCCGGACGTTCGGCTGGTCCCACTCGGGGTTGGCACCGAGCGCCGCGGTGTAGAGCGGCTCGTCGAACGCGACCTCGTGCACGTGCCAGAGGTCGGCGGTGGGCGCCGGGGTGTCGCCCGTGCGGATCGGGGTGGGCAGGCCCGCGGGCCGCGGCGGCTCCGGGCTCGCGAGGTCGATCACGCCGACCCGCGACAGCGCGTCGCGCCGGTAGGAGAGAACGAGGTGCCCGGCAAACGCGTCCACAGCCTCGAGCCGTGTCGCAGGGTCGTGCGGCACGACGACGGTCGCGTCGCCCGGCCCGACCGAGACACCGGCGACGCCGGGAAGGCCGGTGACGACGAGCTCGAAGTTCTCCGCACCGTCGTTGTGCAGGACGAGCAGGACGTCCCGCTGATCCCCCGCCCCGCCGAGCACGGGATCGGCGACCGGATTCTCGTCGGGACGGTCGCCGACCCCGTGCTCGGCGGTCGGGAACCACGTGTTCGGCAGGACGGCGTGCTCGACCGTGTACTCGACGCCCTCACGGCGCGGCCAGACCACGCGCGCCTCACCGGTCGGGTCGTCGGCGTCGATCAGCCACGTCTCGGACGTGATCTTCGAGCCCACGTCGATCTGCACGAACCGCTGCGAGCGCGAGACGCCGACCCCGACCCAGAACCGCTCGTCGGGCTCCTCGAAGACGACGACGTCCTGCGTCGCGGGCGTGCCCACCTCGTGGCGCCACACGCGCCAGGGCCGCCACGCGTCGTCGACCGTCGGGTAGAACACGTACCGCCCGTCCGGGGAGAAGACGGCGCCCGGGAACGTGCCCGGGACCTCGTCCACGAGGTCGGTGCCGGACTCCAGGTCGCGGATCCGCAGCGTGAACCGCTCGTCGCCGACGACGTCGACCGCGTACGCGAGCCGCGTCCCGTCGACCGAGACGTCGAACGAGCCGAGCGAGAAGAACTCGTGGCCCTCGGCCTCGACGTTGTCGTCGAGGAGCACCTGCTCGCCCGGCACGGGCACGCCCGGCTCCAGCACGGGCGGCACCCAGGCCGACGGCGCGTCGCTGCCGAGGCTCGCGTCGATCGGCGCGCGGGCCCGGATCGGGTACTGCGACCCCTCGACCGTGCGCGCGTAGTACCAGTACGCGCCCTGACGCACCGGGACGGACAGGTCCGTCTCGAGCGTGCGCGCCCGGATCTCCTCGAAGATGCGCTCGCGCAGCGGCTCGAGGTGCGCGAGGCGCGCCTCGGTGAACGCGTTCTCTGCCTCGAGGTGCGCGACGACCTCGGGCGACTCCTTGTCCCGCAGCCACTCGTAGTCGTCGTCGACCGTCTCGCCGTGGTGCGTGCGCGCCGCGGGACGACGGGGGGCGACGGGCGCCTGCGGCGTCTCGGCCACCTCGGCCACCTCGGGCTCGGGAGGAGACGGCGTGGCGGGCTGCGTGAGGTCGTCGGGCATCTCGCCAGGGTAGTGCCGGGACGCGGGCCTCAGGCGTCCGGGGCGTCGACCGGCTCCAGGTCGCCCGGCAGCCACGTGCGGTCGAACCAGGGCTCGAGCGGCCCGTACAGGCGCAGCATGGGGAACCAGGACTTCCCCGGGACCGTCCCGACCCAGTTGTGCTCGCGCCCCGCGGGCAGCTCCGGCCCGAACCAGAGGACGGTGCTCCCGTCGTCCTCCGTCGCGACCGTGCCGCCGATGCTCATGAGGCTGGGCTGCGGGTCCGCGGTGCGCAGGAGGGAGCGGGTCTGGGTGTCGTAGAGGTCGACGGACCAGAAGTTCTTCGCGGGCGGGTTCGGCGGCAGCACGAGCCGGTACGTGCGGCCGCCGTCGAGGACGTCGCCCCGCGCGTCGTGCGCCGTGTACGCGTAGGCCGACCCGGCGCCGACCTGGGCGTGCGCCATCGCGGGCGTGATGACCGTCGCGAAGAAGTGGAACTGCGTGCGCGCGTCGAGCAGGCGCGCGCCGTCCGCCAGGAACTCGTACGACCCGCCGATGAACGCGTCGAGCCAGCGCGACCCGGGGGCGATCCGCGCCGCCGGGTCGCGCGGCGAGTAGACGAGGGCCCGGCTGATCGCCGCGGCCGTCCGCGCGGCCGCGTCGAGCGTCGCCCGGCGCTCCGGGTCGGGCTCGAACGGCCGGCCGTGGACGATGCCGAGCGCACGGAGCGCACCCGCCCGCTCGGGGTCGAGCGCGCCCGGCGGCTCCTCCGCCACCAGCTCGGCGACCTCGTCGAAGAACGACACGTCGCTCGCGTGCACGGTGTTGATCCGGGCGCCCGCGATGTTGACGAACTCCGTCGGCGACGGGTCCGCCGCGTCGGCGAGCGGGTAGATCCGGGTCTCCTTCATCGCGGGCACGCCGCCGAGCGCGCGCAGCACGACCCAGTTGGTGAACGTGGGCGTCCGGTACACGAAGTAGCCGTCCGGCACCTCGCCGTCGTAGCCCGGCGGGAGGAACAGGTACCGGCCGCCCTCGCCCCGGTCCGGCCCGGCGATGCCCATGTCCGCGACGTAGCGGAACCAGAAGTCGTCCACGACGCACAGCGACTGCCGGGGCGGCTCGATCACGAGCGGCCCCGTCTCGCGCAGGTCGACGAAGAGCGACCCGTACGTCGTCTCGGTGTTCGCGGTGAGGAAGATGCCGTTCGAGTCCGCCCGCGGGTCCGTGTACCCCACCTGGTTCGAGCGGAGCAGGCCGAGGCTGCGGAACCCGCGCCGCATGGCGACGAGCGAGGCGCCCGGCATCGCGTCGAGGAACGCCGTGACCCCGCGGACGAAGTCCAGCGACCCGTAGAGCCGGTCGAGGGACCCTGGCAGCGGGACGCCGTCGACGAGCTCGACCGGACCGAACGGGGTGTCCAGCGGGGAGGGGGTGCTCACGGCCGCGACGGCGGCGGCCAGCGGGTCGGTGCTCGGCTCGGTCATCGCTCAGGCCCTTCGTCGCGGGTGCGGAGGCGGGACGCGCACGCTCGACGTCGAGCGGCTGAGCCGACCGTAGGACGCGCCGGGCGGTCGCGCGACCGCGAGCCCGCGGGCGGGCGGGGGTCCGGGCGTGCGGGCGCGGGCGTGCGGGGTGCGGGCGCGCGGGCGCGTCAGCCGAGGAGGGCGACCGACTGCCCGTCCCAGCGCAGGAGCCGGCCCTGCACCGGGAGGAGCCCGCCCCAGCCGCCGTCGAGGTCCTCCGACCAGACGACCGACCCCGACGACAGCTCGAGCGCCACGACGCGCGAGCTCGCCCCCGTCGCGGGGTCGACCAGCACGAGGAACGCGCACCGCCCGTCGGTGAACGCCTGCGTCACCACGGCGCCGTGACCGCGCTCGCCCGCGAGGTCGTCCACGAACCGCGACCACGTCTGCTCGCCCGACAACGCGTCCAGCCCCAGGACCGTGCTGGCCGTCCCGACGACGGCCGTGCCCTCCGCGACGACGTACACGGCCTCGGGCACGCGCGCGCCGTCGAACGTCCACAGGCGCGCGCCGTGCTCGTCGTAGGCGCGCAGGGCGATGCCGTCGCGCACGAGGAGGACGCCCGGAGCGGGGTCGTCGGTCGCCTGGGGGTCGAGCACCTCGCCGGGCACGTCGAGGAGCGGCGTCCCGTCCGGGTCGAGCACGCGGTCGGCGCGCAGGGCGCCGTCCGACCCCTGCCGGTCCGCATCCACGAGGAACCGTCCGCCCGCGAGCGGGACCGCGCCGTCGGTCGGGACGTCCGGGTCGTCGAGGCGCTCGCCGTCCGGCAGGAACGAGGCCGCGACGCCGCAGCCGCCCACGTCGACCAGCGTCTCCGTCGCGACGACCAGCAGTCGCTCCGGGTCGACCTCCTCGCCGCCGGTCTCGGCGTCCCACGACGTGCACGACCACGGGACGTCCTGGAACGGCAGCTCGTGCCGCCAGCGCACCGCCCCCGTCGCGGCGTCCTCGACCGTCACGACGACGTCCCGCCCCGCGACGCCGTCGACGGACTCGCCCGCGCCGGGGTCGACGGCGACCGGCGCGCCGCTCGGCGCGCCCGGCTCGCCCACGCGCTCGGCCCGCACGAGGCCGCCGTCCGGGCCGGGGACGAGCAGCGCCCCCGCGATCTCCGCCTGCCGCTGCCCCAGGACCCGCCCGCGGCCGTCGATCACCGTGACGGTCGCGGTGCCCGCGCCCGGTCGGGGCGGCGGGCTGACGTCGTACCAGGACGGCGTGACCCCCGACCCGGCGACGCACACCACCGTGCGCGACGGCACCCCCGACCGCTCCCACGGGCTCCACGACCCGCACACGGCCTCGTCGCCGCCGACCGGCACGCGCCACGCCTCGGCGCCGCTGTCGAGGTCGAGCGCGACCGCCTCGTCGCCGTCCACGGTGACGAGGAGGCCGGGGAGGAAGGCCGTCCCGCGGTCTGCGGCGGCGGGAGCGCGCCAGCGCTCGGTCGGGGCGGCGTCGAGCGCGCGGACCGCGCCGCGCGCCGTCTCCAGCCGCTCCTGCGCGTCCCGGCTGGTCACGGCGTCGACGACGAGCATCCCGCCGACGACGAGCACCACCACGCCCGCCGCGACCGCGGCGGCCACGACCCGGCGGCGGCCGGGACCGGGGGGCACCTCCGGCACCTCGGGGGGTGCCCCGGCCGGCCGTGGTCCAGGACCGGACGCACCGGGCGGCGGCGCTCCGGGCGGCAGGAGAGAGGCCGCGCCGCGGGGCACGGCGTACGAGCCGCCGAGCAGCACCGGGTGCGGCGCGTCGAGGAGGTCGAGGTCGTCGTCGACCCCGACCGTGTCGACGAGCTCGAACGTCCGGCGGTCGTCACCGCCGTCTCCCCGTCGGAGCGGCACTCCCTCAGCGTAGGCCGGTCGTCAACCGAGCCGGACGACCTCCGACGGCCCGACCCGCAGGAGCCGGCCCTGGAGAGGGACGGGCCAGGAGCCGTCGTCCGAACCGCCCTCGGCGGACCACGCGACGTGCCCGTCGGCGAGGTCGAGAGCGAGAAGGTCCGTCCTGCCGTCGTCCTGGTAGGCGAGCAGGATCGCGCGCCGCCCGTCCGTGTAGGCGGTCTCCGTCCAGCCGACGCCCCCGCCGGCCGCGGCCTCGACCGTCTCGCGGTCGAGGGACCAGCGCACCCGCCCCGTGGTCGCGTCGAGCCCGGTCATCCAGCCGGTGCTGGAACCCCCGGACACGACCACCGTGTCGTGCGTGGCGACGAGCACCGTCTCGGGCGCCACCACCTCGGACGAGCGCCACTGCTCGCGGCCGTCGCCGTCGAGCGCGACGAGCTCCCCCTCGTACCGGGCGAGGAGCGGTGCGTCCGAGCCGTCGGTCGAACGGGGCACGAGGACCGGGCCGGGCGGCTCCCAGCGCACGCTGCCGTCGGCCCCGAGGACGGCGGGCGCCGCGTCGCTCGGAGCGGCCGACGACGAGCCCCAGGCGGAGCCGTACCCCGCCGGGTCGCGGTAGTACGTCCCGTCCGGGAGCGCCACCACCGAGTCCAGCGGGTCGTCGGGGTCGTCGAGGCGCTCGCCGCCCGGCGTGAACCACGCCGTGACGCCGCAGCCCTCGACACGGACGAGGTGCGTCTCGGTCGCCGCCCACAGGTTCTCGAGCTCCGCCCGGATCGTCTCCGTCCCGTCCACCTCGGTCCAGCCGATGCACTGCCCGGCCCCCGCGACGAACGGCACGTCGGCCTCCCACCGCGCGTCCCCCGTGAGCGCGTCCTCGACGCGGACGACGGCGCCGCGTCCCACAGGGAGGTCGGCGACCTCCCCGGTGGCCACGTCCTGCTCGACGACGGCGCCGTCGCCCGCGGGGACCTCGCCGACGCGCTGGGCCCGGAGGAGCGTGCCGTCCGCTCCGGGGACGGGCACACCTCCGACGGACGTCGTGTCGCGGCGTCCGAGCACCTCGCCGTCGGCGGCGAGCACCGTGACCGCCCAGTCGGACGCGAGGACGCGGCCGGTCGCGGGGTCGAGCTGCAGGTCGGTCACGCCGCCGAGGCCGACGGCGTCCGACACCGGCGCCACGCACACGAGCGTCGAGGCGGGCTCGCCGAAGGGCAGCGACCACAGCAGCTGGCCGCCGCACGACGCGTGGGCGCCGACGTCGGCGCGCCAGCGCTCCACCCCGTCGTCGAGCGACCGGCCCACGGCGGTCCCGTCCTCGACCGTGACGACCGCACCGGGCAGGAACGCGAGCCCGCCGGAGACCTCGACGTCGGCCGACCAGCGCTCGACGGGCGCGTCCGGCAGCGGCTCGAGCCCGCCGGGAGCGGCCCGCAGCCGCTCGACGTCGGCCCGCCCCTGCCACGCGTCGACCGCGAGCATCCCGCCGAGCACGAGGGCGACACCGGCCGCGGCGACGACGACGGTGCGTCGGCCACGGCGGCCCGACCCGCGCTCGGTCGGCCCGCCCTCGGTGGACCTGTTCCCGGGCGATCCGTCCTCGGCCGGGCCGCTCCCGGCCGGCTCGCTCCCGCGCCGTCCGCCCGGCCCCGCCGGGTCGTCCGGGGCCTCGAACGACGCTCGGACGCCCGACGTCGTGCCCGACATCGGGCCCTGCGGCGCACCGGACGGCATCCACCGGGCGCCACCCGACGCGCCGGTGGGGCCCGCGCCCGGGCCGTCCGCGCCGAGCTCGTCGTCCGCGTCGACGCCCTCGGACTCGACCAGCTCGAAGGTCAGTCGGTCCCGGGCGTCACGTCGTCGGAGCGGCACGCGGCCAGCCTAGGGCAGCCCGTCGGGCGGCGGACCCGCCTGGCACGGGCGGGTCCGCCCGTTACGCGACCCCGAGGTACGCCTCCTTGATGCTCGAGTCCGCGAGCAGCTCCCGGCCGCCGCCGCTGCGCACGACCTCGCCCGTCTCGAGCACGTACGCGCGGTGCGAGCGCGACAGTGCCTGCTGGGCGTTCTGCTCGACGAGCAGCACCGTCGTCCCCTGCGCGTTGATCTCCGACACGATGCGGAAGATCTGCTGGATGACCATGGGCGCGAGGCCCATCGACGGCTCGTCGAGGAGCAGGAGGCGCGGCCGGGCCATGAGCGCGCGCCCGATCGCGAGCATCTGCTGCTCGCCGCCCGACATGGTGCCGCCCACCTGCTCCTTGCGCTCCGCGAGCCGCGGGAAGAGGTCGAAGACGCGCTCGACCGTCTCGTCGTGCTCGGCCTTCGACGCGAACGTGCGCGCGTACGCGCCCATCTCCAGGTTCTCGACGACCGTCATGCCCGGGAAGATGCCGCGACCCTCGGGTGCCTGCACGATGCCCTCGAGCACGCGCAGGTGCGCCTTCATCTTCGTGATGTCCTTGCCGTCGAAGAGCACCTTGCCGCGCGCCACCGGGCGGATGCCCGAGATGGCGCGCATCGTCGTGGTCTTCCCGGCGCCGTTGGCCCCGATGAGGGTGACGAGCTCACCCTCGTCGACGGTGATCGAGATGCCGCGCACGGCCTCGATCCGCCCGTAGGCGACCGTCATGTCCTGCAGCTCAAGCAGGGGCATGGCCGCTGCCTCCTTCGGTGGTGGGGGCCGCGGGCCCGACGCCGTCCGGGCCGGCCAGCTCCTCGTCCGGGACGCCGAGGTACGCCGCGACGACCTTGGGGTCGTTCGTGACCTCGTCCGGCGTGCCGTCCGCGATGACGCGCCCGAACTCGAGCACGACGATCCGGTCGGTCACCCCGCGCACGAGGCGCATGTCGTGCTCGATGAGCAGGACGGTGTACCCGTCGTCGCGGATGTGGCGGATGAGGTCCATGAGGGACTCCTTCTCCGCCGGGTTGAAGCCCGCCGCCGGCTCGTCGAGGCACAACAGCTTCGGCTCGGTCGCCAGGGCCCGCGCGATCTCGAGCCGGCGCTGGTCGCCGTACGAGAGGTTGCGCGCCTTCTCCGTCGCCCGCCCGCCGACGCCGACGAACTCGAGCAGCGCGAGCGCCCGGTCGATCGCGTCGCGCTCCTCGCGCCGGTGCCGCGGCGTGCGCAGCAGCGCCCCGGGGACCGACGTGCGGTGCCGCGCGTCCGACCCGACGACGACGTTCTCCAGCGCCGTCATCTCGTTGAACAGGCGGATGTTCTGGAACGTGCGCGCGATGCCGCGCTGCGTGATCCGGTAGCGCTTGAGCTTGCCCACCGGGGAGCCGTCGAAGACGACCTGCCCCTGGGTGGGCCGGTAGACGCCCGTCATGGCGTTGAACGCGGTCGTCTTGCCCGCGCCGTTCGGGCCGATGAGCCCGAGGATCTCGCCGCGCCGGATGTCGAACGTCACGTCGTCGAGCGCCACGAGGCCGCCGAACTGGACCGTGACGTTCTGCATCTGGAGCAGCGGCTCGCCGACGCGCGCGTGGACCGTGCGGTCCGGCGCGACCATCGCGTCGACGAGCTCGGGGTTCGCGAGCTCGGGGCGCACGTCCGCGACGTCGACGACCGCCGGCTCCTCGAGGACGGCTCCGGGCATGTACAGGTCGGCACGCGACGAGTCGGCGCGGCCCGACGACGCGAGGTGCTCGTCGCCGTGCTCGCCGCCCGCGCCGATGCCGCCGGGGTCGTGGGTGCTCATCGGGTCTCCTCCCCGGTCGTCGTGCCGTCTGCGCCGGTCCCGGTCGTCGTGCCCGCCGCGCGGGAGCCGCCCGACGCCGTCGCGACGGCCGGGGAGCCCGGCCGGGCGCCGTCGTCGGACCCGCCGCGCGTGACGGCCTGCGCCGCGCGGCGCGCGGCGACGTAGAGCTCGCGCCCGTAGGCGAGGAGCTTCTGCCGGACGGGGAGGAGCCCCTGCGGACGGAAGATCATGAGCACGACCAGCGCGATCCCGAAGAACAGGTACCGGTAGCTCGCGATCTCGTTGCCGTTGATCGGGATGCCGAACAGCTCCGTGCGGCCGAGGAAGAAGTTCGGCAGGTACACGATGATGAACGCGCCGAGGATCACCCCGAGCTTGTTCCCCTGGCCGCCGAGCACGACGGCGCACAGGAAGAGCACGGAGTTGATGACGTTGAAGTTCGTCGGGATGACGAACTGGACCTGCCCGGCGTAGAGCGCGCCCGCGACGCCGCCGATCGACGCGCCGATGACGAACGCCCACAGCTTGAAGCGGAACGTCGGGACGCCCATGATCTCGGCCGCGTCCTCGTCCTCGCGGATCGCGACCCAGGCGCGCCCGACGCGCGAGCGCTCCAGGTTCCCCACGAGCAGCAGCGAGATGACGATGAACACGAGGCTCAGCCAGTACCACCACACGCCCGAGTTGAGCGTGCCCGCGGCGTTGCCCGCGGAGAAGACGCCGTTGGGCAGCTCCTCCGTGACGCCCACCCGGGGGTAGGCGACGCCGCGCAGGCCCTGGCCGCCGCCCGTCAGCTCGTCGAGGTTGTCCGCGAGGAGGCGGACGATCTCGCCGAAGCCGAGCGTGACGATGGCGAGGTAGTCGCCGCGCAGGCGCAGCGTCGGCGAGCCGAGGATCAGCCCGGACAACGAGGTGATCGCGACCGCGATCGGCAGCGCCGCGAGCCACGCCCAGTCCTTCGACAGCCACTCGTCGGTCTGGTTCCACGGGCTGTCGGGGCTCGTGAGGATCGCGACCGTGTACGCGCCGATGGCGTAGAAGCCGACGTAGCCCAGGTCGAGCAGGCCCGCCTGGCCCACGACCACGTTGAGGCCGATGGCGATGAGCGCGATCATGCCGAACTGCGCCATGACGCCGCCGAAGTTGGTGCCCACCGTGGTGAGCACCGGGATGTTGAGGATCGGCACGAGCGCCAGGAAGAGCAGGAACGGCACGCCGATCGCCCACTGGGTGGGCCGGGCCTGGGCGTCCCACCACAGGCGCAGCCGGTCGCCGACGCCGCTGTGCGGCCGGTCCTTCGTCGCGACGCGGCCGGCGGGCGGCATCGCGGTGGGGCGACCGCCGTCGGGCGCGGGGCCGGGTGAAGGTGCGGGTGTCGAGGTGCTCATGCGCGGGCCCTCCCCAGCGACTCCCCGAGGATGCCCGTCGGGCGGAACATCAGGACGATGATGAGGAGCGCGAACGCGACCACGTCGCGCCACTCCGTGCCGAACACGACCTGGCCGTAGTTCTCCATGACGCCGAGCAGCAGACCACCGAGCAGCGCGCCGCGCAGGTTGCCGATGCCACCCAGCACCGCGGCGCAGAACGCCTTGATGCCGAGGATGAAGCCGCCGGAGTAGATGATCCCGTTCGGCACGCGCAGCGTGTAGAGCAGCGCGGCCGCACCGGCGAGGATGCCGCCGATGAGGAACGTCAGCATGATGACGCGCTCGCGCGAGACGCCCATGAGGGTCGCGGTCACCGGGTCCTGCGCGACGGCGCGGATGCCGCGGCCGAACTTCGTCCGGTTGATGAACATGTCCGTCGCGAGCGCGAGGACCAGCGCCGACAGGATGATGACGAGCGTGATGTTCGTGACCGGCGCGCCGCCGATCGTGAACTGCACCTCGGGCTGGACCAGCCGGATCGGCTGCTGCGCGTTGACACCGCCGAGCGTGCCGCCCGTGAGCTTCGGCAGCACGAAGTGCACGAACTCCTGGATGATGAACGACATCCCGATCGCGGTGATGAGGAAGACGAGCGCCGGTGCGCCGCGCCGTCGCAGCGGCCGGTACGCCACGCGTTCCAGGCCGACGGCGGCCCCGCCCGCGACGAGCATCCCGCCGAGCATCGCGATGCCGAGGTAGAGCACCGTCAGCGCGATGCCCTTGTCGTACGCGTTCCCGCTCGGGTAGAAGCCGAGGAGCATGAGCGTCGCGTACTGCCCGAACATGCCGAGCATGAAGACCTCGGAGTGGGCGAAGTTGATGAGCCGCAGCACGCCGTAGACGAGCGTGTAGCCGACGGCGACGAGCGCGTAGATCGCGCCGTAGGTGAGGCCCTCGATGGTGAGGCCCCAGAAGTTCCGGGCGAGGCCGGCGATGTTGAAGTCGATGAGGGACTGGTGGACGAGGGGGCCGGCGGTCGCGCTGTGCATCAGCGCGTCAGCAAGAGCGGGCATGACGCTCCCTGGTTCGTTCTCTGGGGTACGAGGTCGTGGTCCACGACGGGCGCCCCGCCGACCGGTCCCCGCGCGGGGCGGGGACGTCGGGGCGGGGCGCCCGTCGTCGTCGGACTACTGGACCTCGTAGATCCAGATGAGCGCCGAGGCGAGCTCGCCCGTGTCGTCCCACTCGTAGGCGCGGGCCAGGCCCTCACCGGAGTAGTTCGCCACGTAGTCGATCAGGCCCGCACGGTCGGTCACGCCGGAGGCGATGCCCGTGAGCATGATCGTCGCGAGGTCGTAGCCCTCGACCGAGTACACGCCCGGCGCCTGGCCGTTCGTCTCCTCGTAGGTGGCCGCGAAGTCGTCCGGGGCCGGGCCGCACGGGCAGGAGAGGATCGCGCCCTTCGACGCGGCGCCCGCCTGCGAGACGAACTGCGGGTCGTTCGTGCCGTCCGCCGAGACGAACGGGATGTCGACGCCGCCGTCGCGCAGGCCCTGCACGAACGGCGCGGCCTCCGCGTAGTAGCCGGCGTAGAAGACGGCGTCCGCGTCGGCGCCGGAGATGATCTGCACGGCGGCGGAGAAGTCCTTGTCGCCGGTCTTGACCTCGGCGGCGCAGTCCTCGTTCGCCGCGTCGCCCAGGCCCTCGGTGATCTGCTGGGCGAGGCCGATGCCGTAGTCCGAGTTGTCGGAGACGACGCAGACGCTGCCGAAGTCCTTCGTGTTCACGAGGTACTTCGCGACCGACGGCCCCTGGACGGCGTCGTTGGCGAGACCGCGGAAGAAGTTCGTCCAGCCGTTCTTCGTCAGGTCGGGGTTGGTCGCCGACGCCGTGAGCGACAGCAGGCCCGCCTGGTTGAACACGTCGCCCGTGGCGGCCGTCTCGCCCGAGAACGCGGGGCCGAGCAGGCCGAGCACGCTCGCGTCGCCGACGATCTGCGGCGCGACCTGGGTCGCCTTCTGCGGGTCGCCCTCGGTGTCGAACGGCTTCAGCGTGACCTGGCAGCCCGGGTTCGCCTCGTTGAACGCGTCCACCGCGACCTGGGCGCCGTACTGGATGTTGAGGCCGAGCGCGGCGTTCGGGCCCGTGAGGGCTCCGGCCACCGCGATCGAGGTGCCGTCGGCGCACTCGGCGCTGCCGTCACCGGCGGGGTCCACCGGGTTGCCGGCCGCGGTCGCCTCGACCTCGGCACCGTCGATGTCGATCTGGACCGACGGGACGATGCTCAGGTCGGCCGAGCCGCCGCCGTCGTCGGTCTCGGTCGACGTCCCGGTCGTCTCGTCGCCGCCGCCCTGGGACTGGGGACCGCAGGCGGTGAGGACGAGGGTGGCCGCGAGGAGCAGGGCGGCACCCCCGCTCGCCCGTCGTGCTGTGCGATGCATGCCAACCTCCGTGGTCCTGATCCCCGCGGAGGCAGCCAAGCCGCCTCTCTCCGCGGTCGATCGCTGAATTCAACACTGAATTGCGTGCTGAATAGTGACACAGGTCACCCGGGGACGAAACCTCCCCGCGGTCGCGCCGTCCGGAGCCCTCCGCGGCATCTCGGAGGGCTCCGGACCCACGAATCCGCGGGAGGGGGCGCCTCCGCGTTCCTGGGTGACGCGAACGTAGGCGGATCGGGTTTCGTGAGACGCAGGGAGTTGTTACCGACTCGTAACGCAAGGGTCTCGTTTCGTTCCGTGAACGGTACGAACGTCCCGTTCTGAGTCCTCGACGCCCTCCTCGGCGGCGCTCTCCTCGCACCTCGCGGGGACCTCCCGGGGAACGTCCGGGCGCCTCCGGGCGCGCTCCCTGCGCCCGCCGTCGTGGCCGCCGCGAGCGTCTGCACGACAGCTCTCGGCAACCCATGGCCAAGAGGGGGCCTACCATGTACGGTTGTCTCCGAGATTGCAGTGCCTCGCTTGTCCTCGCGTCGACGTGACCGCCACCCGGCGGGTGCCCGGCGGACCTTGTTACCCAAGAGTTGACGACGAACACCGTGATGTACTCCCCTGCGCCCGCGGGGGGTGTTTCCACACTCTTGAAGGAGTAACAATGGCTACCGGAACCGTGAAGTGGTTCAACAGCGAGAAGGGCTACGGCTTCATCGCCCCCGAGGACGGCTCCGCCGACGTGTTCGCGCACTACTCCGCGATCCAGTCGCAGGGCTTCCGCACGCTGGAGGAGAACCAGCGCGTCGAGTTCGACGTGACGCAGGGCCCGAAGGGCCCGCAGGCGGAGAACATCCGCCCGGTCTGACCCGATCTCCTCGGTAGCGGCTCGCCGCACCGATCGATCGTTCACCGAGTGCCCCCGACCGTCCGGTCGGGGGCACTCGTGCGTTTCCGGGCGCCCCGGCGGCGTCAGTCGCTGAGTGCAGGAAACAGTCGCGCCCGCACCGATTCGAGGGCGACTGTTTCCTGCACTCAGCGCGGGGCGGGGTCAGGCTCCGCCGGGCGCGAAGACGCCCTCAGAACTCGCCGAAGCCGCCGAAGTCGTCGAACCCGCCGCCGTCGAAGCCTCCACCGTCGAACCCGCCATCGTCGGCGCCGCCAGCGGGGTCCCCGCCCGACGCCTCGACGGCACCGCCGTCACCGCCGCCCTCGGCGGCACCCGGGTCCTCGGCGGCAGCCGGGTCCTCGCCGGCGCCCGCTGCGGAGTCCTCGGCCACGGGCTGGCTCGGGTCGGCGAACGCCGGCCCGAAGAGGGCGTTCGCGACCGCGGACCCGATGACGACGCCCGCGATCGTGCCGAGCAGGCTGGAGCCGACCATCGCGCCGAAGCCGGGGCCCGCCTGGCCCCGGCCCGCGAAGGTGCGCTCCAGCGTCCCGGGCTGCCGCATCTCCGCCCGCGTCGCCATGCGCGCGAGGTCCTGCGGGGCGTCCGACGTCGCCCGCTCCCCCGCCGGGACCTGCTCGCCGAGCTCGGCGAGCACCTGTCGGCGCTGCTCGGGCGTGAGCCGCGCGAAGGCCTCGGCGTGCGCCTGCTCGACGGCGTCCGGCGGGGCGGTGCGCAGCAGATAGCGGTACCGGTCGATCGCGACCTGGTCCGGCGTGCGTTGCCCGGCCGCGGGCCGGGCGTCCTGCGGGGCGCTGCCGTACGCGGGCTGCTGGGCCGGGTACTGGGTCGGGTAGGGGTTCACGGCCTGCGTCGGGGGCTGGGCGCCGTAGGGGCCCGTGTGCTGCGGCGCGCCGCCGTGGTCTCGCGGCTCGCGGCCGAGGAGCCGGTCCAGGAATCCCATGGGTCGTCCTCCGAGGGTGGGGGCGCTGCGCCGTGCGCTCGCGCCGAGGTCGTGGCCGGGTACGGCTCACTCCCCGACCAACGACGCGCGCCGGCCCGCGGTTCCGGCGGCCGTCCCGGCGGTCGTTCCGACGGTCGTTCCGGTGGGCGGTCCCGGCGGCCCCGACGCCGGGGCGTCGCCCGTCAGGTCGTGAGGGCCAGGAACGCGCCGAGCTCCTCCAGACCGCGCGCCGACCGGGGCAGCGCCTCGGTGAGACCGGGCGAGCGCACGACGACCGCGCTCCACTGCGCGCGCGACACCGCGACGTTGAGGCGGTTCCGCGAGAGCAGGAACCCGAGCCCGCGCGACGCCTCGTGCCCGGACGACGCCGCGAGCGTGAGGATGACGACCGGTGCCTCCTTGCCCTGGAACCGGTCGACCGTCCCGACCTCGACGTCCGGGTAGCCCGCGTCCCGGAGGGCGTCGCGCACCGCCCACACCTGCGCGTTGTAGGGGGCGACGACGAGCACGTCGCCCTGCCCGAGCGGACGCTCGTGCGCGACGCCGTCGACCGTCGTGGTCCAGGACCGGCCGAGGACGTCCGCGACCTGGCGCACGACCTCGGCGGCCTCCTCCGTGGAGCGCACGGTGCTGCCCGCGTGCTCCACGAGCACCTGCCGCACGCCGGGGGCGACGCCGTCGAGGCGGCGGGCCGCGGCGCTCGGGTGCGCCCGCAGCCGGTCCTCGTAGGAGAGCGTCGAGACCGCGGCGGCGAGGTCCGGGTGCATGCGCCACGTGGTGGCGAGGAAGTAGCCGCGCTCCGGCGGCAGGACCCCGTGGCCGTCGGCGAGCCAGGCGAGGGCCGAGCGGTCGACCGGCTCGGGGTGGCGGCCCTGGCTGACCTGCGGGAGCTGCTGCGGGTCGCCGAGCAGGAGCAGCCGGCGGGCCGACCGCGCGACCGCGACCGTGCTCGCGAGCGAGAACTGACCCGCCTCGTCGACGACGAGCAGGTCGAGCGTGCCGGCGGGCAGCCGCTCGGCGGCGAAGTCCCACGCGGTGCCCCCGACGACGCGCGGCCCCGGCTCGGTCGCGAACGCGGCGAGGTGGGCGCCGTCGAGCTCGGCGTACACGGCGCGCGACGACGGGCCGTCCGCCGCGAGCTTCTTCGCGACGAGCTCGCGGGGCACGCCTGCGCCGAGCACGACCGCGCGCAGGAGGTTCTCGACCACGGCGTGGGACTGCGCCACGACCCCGACGCGCCACCCCTGCGCGACGAGCCGTGCCACGACCCGCGCGCCGACGTACGTCTTGCCCGTCCCGGGCGGTCCCTGCACCGCGAGGTACGAGTCGTCGAGGCGCTCGACGGCGGCCGTCACCGCGTCGACGACGTCGTCCTCGGCCGGAGGCAGCGCACCGCCCCCCGCTCGGTCGGCGACGACGCCGTCGGCTGCGCGGGCTGCGGCGCCGTCGGCTGCGGCGGCGTCGGCTGCGGCGGCGTCGACAGCGGACGGCACGAGGCGCGGCGGCCTCCGCAGGAGGACGTCGGTCGCGGCGTCCTGCGGGAGCGAGCCCGTGGCCCGCCACGTGGCGAGGGCGCGGCGCGCCGCCTCCTCGGTCGCGGCCTCGAGCGGCTTCGTGCCGGGCCCGGGCGACGGGGTGAGCGCGACCGGGGTCGCGTCGAACGGCTCCGCGCCCGTCGGGAGCTGCTCGCGCACGACGAGCACGTCGCGCTCGCCCGCCGGCGTCGCGCGGCGCCCGACGTCGAGGATCGACCCGCCGCCGAGCCAGCCCCGCACGCCGTCGACCGCCGTCCGGGAGCACGGCGGCAAGGGAGGGTCGTAGAGCACGAACGGGGCGACGCCCACGCGCAGGTCGCTGCCCTCGGGCAGCCGCCCGACGAGCTCGAGGCGCCGGGACCACGTGCGCCGGCCCGGCTCGACCTCCCACCCCGAGACGACCTCCGCCTGCTCGACGAGGAACGCGTTCCGCCGCCCCAGCCACTCGTCCGGCGGGAGCGCGAGCCGGGAGTAGTGCTCGTGCCAGAACGGCTTGGCCTCGCGCCGGTGGTAGCCGGCCGCCGCCCCGTACATCGCGAGCGCCTGCTCGTCCGCCGTGCGCCGCGCGCGGTCCTCGCCGACGGCCTGCCGGATCTCCTCCTCCAGCAGCACCGCGGACGACCGCTCCCGCTCGCCCGCGCCGGGCGCGGCAGCCGCGCTGGTGGTGGCAGCCGCGACGCTCGCGGCCGCCGTATCGGTCGTCGCGGCCGCGGAGCCGGTGTCTCGCTCCGCTGCCCCGGCCACCGCCGCGGCCGCCTCGCGCAGCCACGCGGCGAGGCGCAGCGTCGACACGCAGTCGTACCGGTTGTAGTCCGCGATCCCCTGCAGGAGCTCCGTCGCCTCCTCGCTGCGGCCTGCGTCGCGCAGGGCGGTGTACTCGGCGTACGCGACGACGGACGCGGCGCCCGTGGTCACGTCGCCGGTGCGCAGCTCGTCGCCCATGTAGAGCGGCTCGAGCTTCTTGATGGACCGCGAGCGGTCGGACACGTGCAGCGCCTGCCGCACGACGGCGTACAGGTCGACGAGGACGCCGTCGCGCAGGAGGTCGTCGACCTCCTCCTCGTAGACGCCGTGCCGCGCGGCGATCGCGAGCAGGTGCGCGCGCTCGTAGTCGGCGTAGTGGTAGACGTGCAGGTCGGGGTGGACGCGGCGGCGCGCGTTGACGTGGTCGACGAACGCGACGAGCGCGTCACGCTCCGCCGCGAGGTCGTGCGCCCACAGGGCGTGGAACGGCGGCCGGTCCTCGGGCGTCGCCGGGCGCTCGACCCACCCGAACAGGTAGTCGATCCCCCAGCTCGTGCCGCCCGCGTCCGTCCACAGCGGGTCCCCCTCGAAGTCGAAGAAGAGGTCGCCGGGGCTCGGCTCCGGCAGGGCGAGCACCGGCGCCGGGTCGTCGATACGCCACGACAGCTCGTGCGGCCCGGACGCGTCGGCCCACACGACCGTGCCGTCGGACGGGCCGGTGCCGAGCTGGAGCGCGGCCTGCCGCCGCACGCGCGCGAAGCTCGACCGGCTCATCCCCGCCGGGACCGGCGTCTCGTCGGTCGCGGCGGCGAGCTCGTCGATCGTGAGGATCCCCGCCGCGTGCAGGGCCGCGCGCTGCGACTCGTACACGCCGCCCACGAGGAGCACGTCCCGGCGCGCCTCCACCTGGGCACGGCAGTCGGCGCAGCGCCCGCACGCGCGGACCGCCGGGTCGTCCCACGGGGCGCGGCCCTCGCGCGCGACGTGCTCGGCCGTGAGCCGCACGAGCCGCTCGCGCCGGTCCCGGTAGACGGGCAGCAGGTCGGCCAGGCGGTGCGACGTGCGCTCGCGCGTGCCGAGCACGAGCGAGACGTCCGGGTCCACCGGGACGCCCGCGCCGACGAGCTGGTCGGCGTACGCGGCGAGCTGGAGCAGCGCGGGGACCTTCGCGCGGCGCGCGAGCTTGGCGTCCACGACGGCGTAGCGCGCAGCGCCCGCGTCGTCCGTGCCCGTGCGCACGAGGAAGTCGGCCCGCCCGTGGAACGCGCCGTCGAAGAACACGGCCTGGTGCACGACGTCCGCCCCCGCCTCGACCGCGGCGAGCGTGCGCGCCTGGGCGGCGACGAGCTCGTCCCACGACGTGCCGCGCGGCGGCTCGACGTGCACGACGCCGCGGCCCGTCGCCGGGTCGAACGGGCCGTGCTCGGCCTCGTAGCCCGCCAGCACCGCGCGCTCGTGCCGGGCGCCGAGCTCGGCGGTGCGGGCGAGCATCGCGTCCTTGCCCGCGTCACGGCGGGGTGCGCGCCCGAGCTGCTCGTCGAGCCGGACCAGGAGCCGGTACTCGCAGTCGGCGGCCACGACGAGGTCGCTCGCCGACAGCACGAGCGCCTGCTCGCGGGGTGGCGCCACGCGGGCACCGGCCCGGTCGGCCACGGTCGCGGCCCGCAGCACCGGCTCGTCGACGAGGAACACGCACACCTCCGGTTCGGGACGGCCGCCGACGGCCGTCGCCGCCGACCGTCCGTCGGTCTGCGTCCGTTCTACCAGCGGCCACCCACGCGTCCGCGCCGTCCGCCCGCCGTCCCCCTCGTCCCCGCCCCGTCGCCCCCGGACCGGCCCGTGCCCGGGATGGGGCGATTCGTGCCGACGGGCAGGGCTCCCCTACTGTTCCCGTCGGACGTCCCGCCCGGGCGTCGTCGTCGGACGTCGCCGCGGCACGTCCACGCCGGACCGGGAGCCCCGTGGCTCCCGGCGTCCCGCCCCCGCGCGGCGGGCGCCACCGAAGGAGGACCCATGGCCGTGCGCTTCGTGCCGCCGCCGGGGTGGCCCGTGCCCGAGGGCTTCACCCCGACGACCGAGTGGCACCCGGACCCGTCCTGGCCGCCGCCCCCGCCCGGGTGGGTGTTCTGGGCGGACGACGCCGCCCCGCCCCCCGGGCCCGTGCCGGCCCCGGAGGCACCCGTCCTGCGCACCACCGAGCCGCTGCCCGCCGGGGCCGGCACGCCGACCCGCCGGTCGCTGCGCGCCCGCTCGTCGGGCGCGACCCCGGGGGTCGGCGTCGGCACCGGCCCCGACGCCGACGCGACGCGCGTCGCGGCCGCCGTCCCGGCAGGCCCGCCGGTCCCGGGCGCCGCGGACGACCACCCCGTGGTGAGCTCCACGATGATCCTCCCCGCGCTCGGCGGGATTCTCGACGGCCCGGCCGCGCGCCCGACGTCGTCCGGCCTTGACCCCGCCGCGCGCCCGACGCCCGTCCCGGTCGGACGCGCGACGCCCGTCGCCACGGCAGCCGCGGCTCCGGCGGGCGCCGCCCGGGCCGGGCGCTCCGGCGTCGTCCCGGTGGGGCCGCTCGCCCTGCCCGCGGCCGACGACGACGGCGACCACGCGCCGGACCGGGGGCGGCGGTGGGTCGTCCCGACGGCGGTCGGTCTCGCGGGGGTCGCGGTCGGCCTGCTCGTGGGCATCGGCCTCACGCTCTCGGCGCAGGGCGAGGCGCAGCGCGAGCAGGCCGAGGCGCAGCGCGTGCAGAGCGAGGTCGCGGCGGAGCGCGAGCAGCTCGAGTCCGAGCGGGCCGACCTCGAGTCGCAGCGCGCCGAGCTCGACGCCGCGACGGCCCAGCTCACGGAGCGCGAGGAGGCCGTCGCGCAGGCCGAGGAGGACGCGTCGAAGCGCTCGCAGGAGCTCGACGACCGCCAGAAGGAGCAGGACGAGCGCGAGGAGGAGGACCGTCCGGGGAACGGCCCCGGGAACGGCGGCGGGAACGGGAACGACGGCGGCGACGGGGACGGCGGCGGGGGCGGCTGGGACTGGGGCGGCTGGGGCTGGTGACCCGGCGGTCTCCACGAACGCCTCACGGACACGTCACCGCTTCCGGTCGCGGAACACACGTCCCTCACCGACAGTGGGAGGCGTGCTGACGCGATCTTCCTCCCCCACCCCCGACAGCGAGACCCCGATCTACGACGCCCTCGTGGTCGAGCACGAGAACATGCTGCCGCTCGTGCACCTCGGCCGGGCGCTCAGCGGGGAGATGGTCACGGTCGCCCGGCCCACGGGGCTCTCGCCCCGCCTCGCGCCTGCGCACGGCGCTCCCGCGCTCCCGCGCCGCCGCCGCGCCGGCTGAGCGCCGGATCGACCCGACCGCCCCCCGGTCGACCCACGGAGGGTCGACCTCGGACGCCCGGGCCGATCTCGCGCCCCGCGCCGGGGCGACGCCGCCTACAGCACGTGGGCGAGGAACGACCGCGTGCGCTCGTGCTGCGGGTCCCCGAGCACCTGCTCCGGGGTCCCCTGCTCGACGATGACGCCCTCGTCCATGAAGACGACGGTGTCGGCGACCTCTCGCGCGAAACCGATCTCGTGCGTCACGACCATCATCGTCATGCCGGACCGCGCGAGGTCGCGCATGACGGCCAGCACCTCGCCGACGAGCTCGGGGTCGAGGGCCGACGTCGGCTCGTCGAACAGCATGAGCTCGGGATCCATGGCGAGCGCCCGCGCGATGGCCACGCGCTGCTGCTGGCCGCCGGAGAGCTGCGCCGGGTAGTGGTCGGCGCGGTCCGCGAGGCCCACGCGGTCCAGGAGCTCCGACGCGCGAGCCCGCGCCTGCGCCTTGCTCAGCCCGCGCACCTGGACGGGCGCCTCCGCGACGTTCTCGAGCGCCGTCATGTGCGGGAACAGGTTGAAGCGCTGGAACACCATGCCGATGCGCGAGCGCTGCCGCGCCACGACCTTCGGGTGCAGGCGGTGCAGGCGCGTGCGGCCGTCCTTGGTGACCTCGCGGTAGCCCATGAGCTCGCCGTCGACCCGGACGCGACCGCCCGTGATCTCCTCGAGCTCGTTGACGCAGCGCAGCAGCGTCGACTTGCCCGACCCCGACGGCCCGAGCACGACGCACACCGAGCCCCGCGGGACCTCGAGGTCCACGCCCTTGAGGACGTGCAGGTCGCCGAACATCTTGTGCAGGCCCTCGACCTGCACCATCGGCGTGGCGTCCGTGGTCGTCGTGCCCGACGGCGTGTCGTGCGTCCCGCTCACGGGGTCACCTCCAGGAAGGGGTCGTCCTTGGTCGTGCCGGACGCGGCGATGAGGTCCTGCCGGCTCGGCTTCCGCCCGCGGCCGCCCGGGCCGCGCCCGCGACGCCGGGTCGCGGTCTGGGTGCCGAACCCGCGGCCGTAGTACCGCTCGACGTAGTGCTGGCCGACCATGAGGACGCTCGTGATGAGCAGGTACCAGATGGCGGCGACCATGAGCAGCGGGATCGGCAGGAACAGGCGGTTGCCGATCGCGTTCGTCGAGTACTGCAGGTCGAGCGTGAACGGCACCGCGAGGACGAGCGACGTCGTCTTGAGCATGGAGATCGTCTCGTTCCCCGTGGGCGGCACGATGACGCGCATGGCCTGCGGCAGCACGATGCGCGTGAGGATCTTGCCGTCCTTCATGCCGAGCGCCTTCGCCGCCTCGGTCTGGCCCGGGTCGACCGACCCCAGGCCCGCGCGCACGATCTCCGCGAGGTACGCCGCCTCGTTGAGCGAGAGCCCGATGAGCGCGCACACGAACGCGGTGAACAGGTCCGCCGTGCGGAACTCGAAGAACTCCGGCCCGAACGGGATGCCGAGGCTCAGGCGCGGGTAGAGCACCGAGATGAGGCCCCAGAACACGAGCTGCGTGTAGATCGGGGTGCCGCGGAAGAACCAGATGTAGCCCCAGCTCACCGACCGCATGACGGGGTTGTCCGAGCGCCGCATGATCGCGAGGAGCACGGCGAGGACGATCGCGATGAGCATCGAGCCGAAGGTCAGCACGAGCGTCCAGCCGACGCCGCGCACGACCGTCACGTCGCGGAAGTACAGCCAGACGACGTCCCACCGGAACTTCTCGTTCGTCAGCAGGGCGTTGGCCGCCATCGCGGCGAGCACGAGCAGCAGGGCGGCGGAGACCCACCGGCCGGGCCGGGGGACGGGGACGGCGTGGATGCGGTCGGGGACCGGGTCGTCGCCCGGTCCGGCGGCGGCGCCGCGGGGGGAGCTACCGGTCGTCATGGTGCACCTCGGGGGGTCGGGGCTCGGCGGGCGAGCCGGGCCGCACGGTCGTCGTCGTCCGCGCGGTCGTTCCCGCCCGCCGGCCGCGGGCGCCGGGTGGGCGCCCGCGGCACGGCGGGACGGACGGGGCTGGCGAGAGAGTCGTCAGCCGACGGACGGGTTGAGCTCGGCGGTCTCCAGGGCCGCGTCGCCGCTGCCCCACGCCCCGAGGATCTCCTCGAGCTGGCCGCTGTCCATGAGGGACTGCAGCGCCGCCTGGATCGCGGCGGCGAGCTCGGTGTCGTCCTTCGCGACGACGACGCCCTGCGGCGCGCTGTCGAACACGTCGCCGAGCTGCTCGAGCTGGCCGCCCGTCTGCTCGACGGCGTAGCCGATGACCGGCGAGTCGGCGTACAGGACCTGCGCCTTGCCGCCCGCGACGTTCGTCGTGGCGTCGGACTGCGAGTCGTACTGGAGGATGTCGATCTTCTCCTCGCCGGCGTCGGTGCACGCCTGGCTCTGGACGGCGATGTCCTCGTCCTGGACCGTGCCCGTCTGCACGGCGACGGTCACGCCGCACAGGCTCTCGGGGTCGATGTCGTCCGGGTTGCCCGACGCGACCGCGTAGGCCGACCCCGCGTTGAGGAAGGCGATCATGTTCGCCTCCTGCATGCGCTCCTCGGTGATGGTGAACGAGGAGATCCCGGCGTCGTACTTGGTGCCGAGCGCGGGGATGATCGCGGGGAAGTCGGCCGACTGGACCTCCACGTCGAGCCCGAGCGTCGCGCCGACCGCCTTGATGACGTCGATGTCGAACCCGATCGGGGTCTTGCCGTCGGCGTCGATGAACTCGGCGGGCGCGTACTCGGTGTTCGAGCCGACGACGAGCGTCCCCGCGGAGGCGACGTCCTCGGGCAGGAGCGCGGCGGCCGCGTCGTCCACCTCGATCGTCGACGGGTCGAACGACGGCGCCGCCGACGTCTCGTCACCGGAACCCGAGGCGCTGCCGTCCGTCCCGGTCTGGGACGCGTCGGTGCACGCGGCGAGCAGGAGGGTGCTCGTCGCGGCGAGCGCGACGAGACCGGTGAGGGGGAGCTTGCGCGAGGTCGTACGCATGGTGTCTCCGATCGGTGTGGGGCCGGGCAGGGGCAGCGTAGACACCGATCGTCTCCGTCGTGTTACGTCAGCACCCGGCCCGTGAGGGCAGAGGAACGTACGGGGAACAGAGGACCCGGCGGTGCGCGGCACCTGCGCACGAGTGTGGGGCCGTTCGGCCCCGCTCACCAAACCGGCGGGGACATCGACGCCGAACCGTGACGAACCGCACCCGCGCTTCGTGTCGGTCGAGCGATCGCGCGGACGCCGTGCGAGCCGGCGGCCGCGCTCAGCCCGCGAGCAGGCGCTCGACGTACCCGCCGAGGAAGCGGCCCTCCGGGTCGTACCGCTGCGCGAGCGCGCCGAAGTCGTCGACGCGCGGGTAGAGCGCCGCGACCGAGCCCGGGTCGTGGACGAGCGCGTGCGAGAGCTTGCCCCAGTGCGGTCGCGAGCCGAGCGGGAGGAGCGCGGCCTCGACGTCGGGCAGGACGCGCGCGACGTCGTCGGGCAGGGGCTTCCATGTGAGGTGCACGCCGACGGCCGGGCCGTCGAACGGGCTGAGCCACAGCGGCTCGGGGTCGGGCGCGACCGTGCGGATCTCCCCCACCTGGAGCAGCGGGGTGACGCGCGGGCCGAGGTCGCGCATCGCGGCGAACGCCTCCTGGGCCCGGGCGCGCGGCACGAGGTACTCCGACTGCAGCTCGGCACCGTTGCTCGGCGTGAAGTCGAGCCGGAAGTGCGGCAGCCGCTCGTTCCACGGGCCGGGCTCGCCGAGCTGGGGCGTGCAGTGCACGGGGTCGATGCCGGGCAGGGGGTGCAGCATCGTCGTCGCGGGCGTCGCCCCGAAGAGGTCCGCCCGCGTCGAGCCTCGCTCCCCCGGCGCGAGGCGGGACTTGCGCCAGACCTGCTGGACGCCGTCGGGCCCCCAGTCCGTGAAGAGGCTCACCGAGTACGCCGACGCGGTGATCTCGTCGTAGTGCGCCGTCACCGCGTCCCACGGCAGCCCGACGTGCACGTCCTGGCGCACGTCGAACGTCGGGACCGTCTCCAGCTCGACGCGCGTCACGACGCCCAGCGCCCCCAGCGCGACGACCGCGCCGGGAAGGTCCGCGTCGCCGCGCCGCAGCGTCCGGCGCTCGCCCTCGCCCGTGACGAGCTCCAGCCCGACGACGGCGCTCGCCAGCGAGCCGACAGCGTCGCCCGAGCCGTGGGTGGCCGTCGCGACCGACCCCGCGACCGAGATGTGCGGGAGCGACGCGAGGTTCGCGAGCGCCCGGCCCGCCGCCTGGACGTGCCGCGTCACGTCGCCGTACCGCAAGCCCGCCGCGACCGACACCACGCCCGATGCCGGGTCGATCTCCACGGGAGCGCGGCCGTCGTCGTACCGGTCGAGGACGACGTGCGTGCCCGTCGTGTCCGCGACGTCCCCGAACGAGTGCCGCGACCCCAGGGCCTTGACGCGCGCCGACCGCCGCACGACGTCGGCGAGCTCCTCCGGGTGCGCGGGGTGCGCGACCCCGGCGGACGCGTAGGTGAGGTTCCCGGCCCAGTTGGCGAGACGCGGAGCGTCGGTGTTCGTCACGCCCCCACCCTGCCACCCTTCGCCCGACCCCCCGACCCCCCGACCCCCCGGCCTCCCACCCCACCCCGCCCACCCCGTCGAGCACGGGGTGGGCGACCGGATGGGCGCCGTTCCGGTCGGGGATCCCGTGCTCGGCGGGCTCGTCAGGCGAGCAGCGTGGACCAGTGGGTGCGGATCGCGTCCGCCTGGGCCGCGAGCGCGACCTCCTCCGCGGGCGACGGCGCGCGGCGCCACTGCGGCTCGACGACGACGTCGCGCGTCCCGACGACCCAGCGCCACCGCCCGACGACGACGCCGTCGACCGCGACGGCGTGGATGAAGGACCCGAGCCGGTCGCCGAGGTCGACGCCGTCGGCGACGACGACCCCGCGCGTCTCGCCGGAGGACACGAAGAGCTCGTCGTAGCTCTGCAGCAGGTCGACGACCGGTCGGGACGGGTCGCCGTCGGGCGCGAGCGCACCGACGAACGGCGCGGGGTCGAGCACCCGGTCGCCGGGGTCCGCGAGCCGCCACAGCGTCAGCCCGTCGAGCGCACCCGACCCGGGCACCGCCACGACCTCGCCGTCGAGGAGGTCGAGCGCGTGCCGCACGTCGGTGAGCGTGAAGCCCGACCACTGCGCGACGTCCTTGACCGTCGCGTACGCGCGGCTCGCGAGGTAGCGGCGCAGCAGCTCGACGAGCGCGGCGTCCCGGTCGAACCGCTCGCCGAGCGGCCCGTAGCCGGGCGGGACGCGGTCGTCGAACGCGGCGTACGTCTGCTGCTTGCCGTCGAGAGGGCCGCTGACCAGCAGCCGGTCGAGCTCGGCGCGCATGAGCACGTAGCCGAGCGCGATGCCCTCCAGCGGGCGGCCGTGGGCGGCGAGCAGCGCGGCCAGCTCGCGGCGCGTGCGGGGGCGCTCCTGCACGGCCGCGACGACGAGGTCGGTCTCCGGCCCGTGCCCCGCGGTCCCCACCTGCCGGTACAGCGTCCCGTTGGCCTGGTGCACGCGGGGCGCGCTGAGCTCGAGGAGCCAGCGTGCGTCGTCGGGCCGGACGAGGTGCCACGTGGGCCGCAGCACGTGCGTGCGCAGCACCTCCCCGCGGTCGCACGCGGCGACCGCGCCCGCCGCGCCCGGCCGCGCGTCCGGCCGCAGCCGCCGCGTGAGGCCCCACAGCGCGGGGTGGAACTCCTGTCCCTGCACCGCGACGAGATGTCCGACGGCGGTCGGCACGTCGGGCAGGTCGGGCGCGCGGAGCCGGTGCGCGGCGAGGCGCGCCGCGAGGACGCGACGTCCGTCGACGGCCTCGGCGCTCAGGGCACCCACCCCGCTCCGGTCACGGCGGTCACCCGGCCCGGGTCACGAGGCCACCAGGTCCGCGGCGACGACGTCGGTCCCCGTCACCGCGACGCGCACGCCACCCTCGACCGCGGACACCGAGTCGAGCGCGACGCCGTCGGGCAGGTCGAGCGGGACGCGCAGGTCGGACAGCGCGCCCGAGAGCCCGGACGGCAGGTCGTCGACCGAGACCGTGCCGAGGCCGGTGCGGACCGCGACGACGTCGACCGCGAGCTCGGCCGGACCGGACACGCGCGGCGTCACGTCGACCGTGATCGTGGTGCCCAGGACCTCGAAGCCCAGGGACAGCACGCCGCCGGTCGCCGCGACGTCGACGTCGAGACCGCTCTGCTCGGCGACGACCTGCTGCAACGACTCCGCCGCGATGACGCCCGACGCCGTCCCGGACGCGATCCGGTACGGCTCCGACGTGCTCACGCCGTCGGCCTCGACCTGGAGGTCGGAGATCGCGTAGCCGCCGAACGACGCGGAGTCCGCGGAGCCCGTGACGTGCGTCAGCGACCCGCGCACGAGCTGCGTGAGGAACGGGAAGCCGGTGATGTCGATCTGCGCGCCGGACACGTCGTCGGCCTGCTGCTCGAACGCCGTGACCGCCCCGCGCTCGGTGGCGCGCACCGCCACCCGGTCCGCCACGACGGCGACCGCCACGAGCACCACGAGCGTCACGAGCAGGCCCACCAGTCGCTTCATGCGCCCACCCTAGGTCCGCGGACCACGACCTTGCCGTCGTTCCGGCGCTCGTGGCGCCGGTGACCTCGTGCTCGACGCGGGGTGTCGTCGTGCTCGGCCCGGACGTAGATTCCGAGCATGACCTCTCCTCGGCACCCCTTCCGCATCGGCGTCCAGCTCCAGCCGCAGCACGCCGACTACGCCCAGATCCGCGATGCCGTGCTGCGCGCGGAGGACCTGGGCGTCGACGTCATCTTCAACTGGGACCACTTCTTCCCGCTCACGGGCGACCCCGACGGCAAGCACTTCGAGTGCTGGACCATGCTCGGGGCGTGGGCCGAGCAGACCGAGCGCGTCGAGATCGGCGCCCTCGTCACGTGCAACAGCTACCGCAACCCGGACCTCCTCGCCGACATGGCGCGGACGGTCGACCACATCAGCGGCGGTCGTCTGATCCTCGGGATCGGCGCGGGCTGGTTCGAGAAGGACTACGACCGGTTCGGGTACGAGTTCGGCACCGCGGGCGGGCGCATCGCCGACCTCGCCGACGCGCTCCCGCGCATCAAGGCCCGCTGGGCGGCGTCGAACCCCGCGCCGACCCGGGACATCCCGGTGCTCGTCGGCGGAGGCGGGGAGCGCAAGACGCTGCGCGTCGTCGCGGAGCACGCGGACGTCTGGCACTCGTTCGGCGACGCGGAGACGCTCGCACGCAAGAGCGGGATCCTCGACGAGCACGGCGAGGCCGTGGGACGCGACACCGCCGCGCTCGTCGAGCGGTCGGTCGCCGTGTCCCGGCCGCCGGCGGAGTCCGCGGACGCGCTCGTCGCCGCGGGCGCGACCCTGTTCACCGTCGGCACGAGCGGGCCCGACTACGACCTGTCGCTCGTGCGCGAGTGGGTCGCCTGGCGCGACGCCCAGGGCTGACCACGCCGCTGACCCCAGCGCTGACCCCGGCGCCGAGCACGGGGTTGCCGTCGTTCTGACCCCCGGCACGACAGCAACCCCGTGCTCGGCGTGGCGGTGCGGTCAGAACAGGGCTCGCGCCAGGTTCGACAGGGCTGCGTGGACCTCCGAGCGCAGACCGTCGTCGGCCACGACGACCGCCACGCCGACGCCGACCACGACGAGCAGGAGCCCTGCGCGCCACCACCACGGCGACCGGTGCACCGTCCGGCCCTCCCATCGTTCTCGTCCCCCGCCGTCAGTACGACAGCGTGCGCCAGGGCGACGACTCGGTGTCGAGCAGCCGTCGGACCGCGCGCTTGAAGTCGGGCAGGTCCTGGTCGACCGGGGTGCGGTTGCCCGCAGACCAGAACGCGCGCCCGGCGAGGAACCCGTCGCCGAACTGCTCCCACGACGCGTACGCGGGGCGCGACATCGCGACGGCCTCCTCGATCGCGGCCCACGCCCGCTCCGGGCTGACGAACCCGGCGTCCACCGCGAGGCGGCTGACGTGCACGACCCGCGCCGCGTCCCACGCCGCGATCGACGGCGGCAGCGGGTCGGCCAGCTCCCCGTGCCCGCCCATCTGCGCCGACGCGCTCCAGCCCTGGTAGAACGTCGCCGCGCGCTCGGGGTCGAGGCCCCGCGCCGTCGCCTCCTGCCGCGCCTGGGCGACGTGCTGGTCCGCCGCGCCCTTCGCGTCGCGACGGCTCAGGCGGCCCGAGTACAGCTCCTCGACCTTCGGCATCGCGATCGCGTAGTAGCCCCGGTGCCCCTGGGTGAGGAGGAACTCGTACGTGCGCTCGACGTCGTCGGCGCCCCGCACGTCCCACCCGGCTGCGAGCGGCTTCGCGGCCGTGCGCGCGTCGGCCTCCACGGTCAGCGCGTTGATCGGCAGCACGCCCTCGACCGCGTAGACCGCACCGAGCGCGAGCCCGCGCTGCTGCGCCGGCGTGAGCGCCGGGGCGTCCTCCTTCGCGTAGAGGTCCGCCGTCGTCGAGAACATCTCCTTGAGCTTGTCGAACAGCCCCACCGGTCGCTCCTTCGTCCCGCCGCGCCCCGCGCGGACCTTCGCGCCGCGGACGTCGCGGCCTGCGGAGAGCCTGACGACGGCGCACGCCCGCGGCACGCATCCCGAACGATCCCGAACGGCGGGCGCTCGTCCGACCCGCCCGGGCTCGTCGCCCGGCGGCCCCGCACGCCACGGTCACGTCGCCGGG
The DNA here is from genome assembly GCF_058792115.1 of Cellulosimicrobium sp. EB106-03-01-XG111. Classification (NCBI taxonomy): domain Bacteria; kingdom Bacillati; phylum Actinomycetota; class Actinomycetes; order Micrococcales; family Promicromonosporaceae; genus Cellulosimicrobium; species Cellulosimicrobium sp. EB106-03-01-XG111. The sequence goes on along the minus strand of NZ_JBYTEQ010000001.1, from coordinate 184,641 downwards.
CGAGCACGCCGCGCAGCGGCGGGCGGCCGTCGCTAGCCTGGCGCCGTGCCCCCCGACCCGCCGCCGTCCCCCGTGGGGGCCGGGTCGGTGGACGAGCTCGCCGCCCGGCTGCGCGCGCTGCGTGCGTGGGCCGGCGACCCCTCGTACACCGAGATCGCGCGGCGCGTCGGCGCGCTCCGCACCGCCCGGGGCGTCCCCGTTGCGGAGGCGCGCCCGGGGCGCGTCACCGTCTACGACGTCTTCCGGGCGGGTCGCTCCCGGCTCGACGTCGACCTGCTCGCGGACGTCGCGCACGTCCTCGGCGACCGCCGGCCCGCCGCGTGGCGCGCCGCGTACCGGACGGCGACTGTCCCCGCGGCCGTTCCGGAGCCTGCTCTCCCGCCGACCGTCCGGCTGGGACCCTTCGGGCCCGACGGGCCGCTCGTCGGTCGGGCCGACGAGGTCGCGCGGCTCGCGGCGGCGCTCACCGCCCCGCCTCCTGAGCCCTCGCACGTGCGGCCGCGCGTCGTGACGGTCACGGGCCTGCCCGGGTCGGGCACGACGAGCGTCGCGCTCGCCGCGGCCCGCGAGGTCCCGGCCGACGTCGTCGCGCTCGTCGACCTGCACGGGGAGGCGGACGGCCCGGGCCCGGCCGCCGTCGTGCTCGACGCGCTGCTCCAGGCGCTCGGCGCACCGCCGCCCGACGCACAGGCGCGCGACCTCCCCGCCCTCGCCGCCGCGCTCGCGACCGCGCTCGACGGGCGGCGCGCGACGATCGTCCTCGACGACGTGACCGAGCCCGCCCTGGCCGACGACGTCGTCGCGCACCTGCCCGGCACCGCGCGCGTGGTGGTGGCGGCGCACCGCGTCGTCGGGCTCCCCGGGGAGACCGCGACGACCCTCGCGCCGCTCGGCGCGGACGACGCCCGCGCGCTGCTCGCGGCGCGCGTCGGCCAGGACCGCACCGCCGCGGAGCCCGAGGCCACCGCCCGCCTCGTGCGCGCGTCCGGAGGGCTCCCTGCGGCGCTGGCGCAGATCGCCGACGACGTCCGCGCGCGACCCGGCTGGTCGCTCGCCGACCACGTCCGCCGGGTCGAGGACCTCCCGGGGCCGGCCCTCCACCCCGCGCTCGCCACCGTGCACCGCCGTCTGCCCGCCGACCACGCCCGCGCCCTGCGCCTGCTCGCCCTCGTCCCGGTACCGCTCGACGCCACCGAGGTCCCCGTGCTCCTCGGCGTCTCGACGAGCGAGAGCCGCGACGCGCTCGCCGCCCTGGGCCGCGCGCACCTCGTCGCGGCCGGGCCGCGCGGGGAGGTCGTCGTGCCCGACGCCGTGCGCACCCTCGCCGCCGACCTCGCCCGCACGGACGACCCGTTCTCGGCACGGGCGTCCGCCGTCGGGCGGCTCGCCGCGCGGCTGCTCGACGACGCCCGGCCGGCCGTGCGCGCGACATCGCCCCACCACGACGCGGCCGCGCCGGGCGTCGGGGTGAGCACAGGGACCGGCACAGCGGCGGGCGGAGGGGCGGGCGAGGCGCATCCCGGCCGCACGGCGGACGCCGCCGTCGCGTGGCTCGACGCGCACCGCGCCCTGCTCGTCGCGACGTCGGCGCTCGCCGCGGAGCACGAGCTCGCCGACCCGGTGACCGACCTCTCCGCCGTCCTCGCGCCGTACCTCGACTCGGCGGGGCGCTGGAACGACGCTGTCGCGGTGCACACGGCGGCGGTCGAGCACGGGAGGCCCTCCGGGCGGTCCCAGGCCGGGCGCGACCTCGGGCGCGCGCTCGAGAGGCTCGGCCGGTACGACGAGGCGCTCGCCCAGCTCGTCCGCTCGCTCGAGCGCGGCGACGACCCCCGGCCCGGGCAGACGCTCAACCGCGTCGGCAACGTGTACAAGCGCCTCGGGCGCTTCGACGAGGCCGAGACCGCGTACCGCGACGCAGCGGCCGGGGCGCGGACCGCGGGCGACCCGGTGAGCGAGGGTCGCGCCGTCGGGAACCTGGCAGACGTGCACCGCATCCTCGGCCGGCACGACGACGCGCGCGCCGGCTACGACCGCGCCCTCGCGCTGTCGCACCGGGTCGGCGACGCCCTCAACGTCGCGATCGTGTCGAGCAACGCGGCGATCCTCTCGGAGGCGGAGGGCGCGCTCGACCGTGCGCTCGCGCTCCACCGCGACGCGCTCGCGAGCGCGACCTCCCTGGGGGACGCGGGGCTGGCGACACGGGCACGGGTGCACGTGGGTCGGCTCCTCGCACGCTCCGACGCGGCGGGGGCCGGGGTCCTGGAGCTGCGTGCCGCGGTCGACGCGGCCGTCGGGCTCGGCGACCCCGACGCGGAGGCCGAGGCCCGCAGCGCCCTCACGACCGCGCTGCTCGCCGCGGGCTCCATCGCCGAGGCGGTGTCCGCGGGCGAGGCCGCCGTCGACCTGGCGCGCCGCGTGCGCGCACGTCTCGTCGAGACGGAGGCGCTGAACGCGCTCGGGGAGGCCGTGCTCGCCGCGGGCGACACCTCCCGCGCGGCGCGCCTGCACCATGCGGCCCAGGTGCTCGCCGTCGAGATCGACGACGTCGCCGAGGAAGCCCGTGCGCGGCGCGGTCTCGCAGCCGCGAGGCACGGGCTCGGCGGCGGCGACGGCGACGGCGACGGCGACGGCGACGGCGAGCATGACGGCGAGGCGCGCGGCAGCGGCTGAGACCGCTCCGCCGTCTCAGCATCCGATCACGTACGGCGTCCGGGAACATGCGGGACCCCGCGCGGGGTTGCCGCTGTCATGGCCTCCACTCCCCCCGCGACCCCGGCGCCGACCGCGCCCGTCGCCGCCCCGTCGGGCACCGGCTCCACGACCCTCGCCGCTCCCTCCCGACCCGGGCGCATCAGCGCGGGGCTCGTCCTCCTGCTCTCCGCGCTCACCGCGATCGGGCCGCTGACGATCGACCTCTACCTCTCCGCGTTCCCGCGCATCGTCGACGAGCTCGGCACGACCGAGTCCCGCGTCCAGCTCACGCTCACCGCGACGCTCGCCGGCCTCGCCCTCGGGCAGCTCCTCATCGGGTCGGTCTCCGACGCGGTCGGGCGCCGCGCTCCGCTCCTGGTGTCGCTCGCGGTGTACGTCGCGGCGTCGGCCGGGATCGTCTTCGCCGGTTCGGTCGCCGCGCTCACGGGGCTCCGGTTCGTGCAGGGCCTCTCCGCGGCCGCCGGGATGGTGCTGTCCATGGCGATCGTGCGCGACTCGTTCGAGGGCTACCAGATCGGCAAGGTCATCGCGCGGCTCATGCTCGTCGTGGGCGTCGCGCCCATCCTCGCGCCGACCATCGGCGCGCAGTTCCTGCGGCTCGGGTCGTGGCGCGGCATGTTCGTCGCGCTCGCCGTCGTGGGGGCCGTGCTCTTCGTGCTCGTGCTCCTGCGGCTGCGCGAGACGCTGCCCGTCGAACGTCGTCGCAGCGGCGGGACCGTCGCCGCGCTGCGCTCGTACGGCTCGCTCCTCGGGGACTGGTCGTTCATCGGCCTCGCGCTCATCGCCGGCTTCTACATGGCCGCGATGTTCACGTACATCTCCGCGTCGACGTTCGTGTTCCAGGACTTCTACGGGATGTCCGCGCAGCAGTACGCCATCGTGTTCGGCGTGGGCGCGGTCTCCGTGACGGCGGGCAGCCAGATCAACGGCGCGCTCGTCGGGCGCGTCACACCCGAGCGCATCCTCCAGGGTGCGGTCGCGGCCGGGTTCGTCCTCTCGGGCGGGCTGCTCGTCGCCGCGCTCGCCGGTGGCGGCCTCGCGTGGCTCGTCCCGCTCATCGTGCTCACGCTCGGCACCGCGGGCTTCGTCATGCCGTCCGTGCCGGCCATCGCGCTCGAGCGCAACGCGCACCGCGCCGGCAGCGCCGCGGCGCTCATCGGCGCGTTCCAGTTCGGCGTCGGGGCGGTCGTCGCGCCCGTGACGGGCCTGCTCGGCGGGTCTCCGCCGGTGACGATGGCCGCAGTGATGTTCGGCGTCGTCGTGGTCGCGGGCGCGGTGCTGCTCGGCCTGCGGCACACGTTCGGCGCGCCGCTCCCGGCCGACGCCGCGGGCTCCCTCGGCGCTCCCGACCCCGCCGTCGGCATCCCCGCCCCGGCCACGGACCTCCCGGACGCGCCCGCCGGGGCCACCGTCCCGGCCGCCGTCGAGCCCCACGACGCCACGGCGCTCGCCGGCGCGACGGCGCCGACGAACCGCCGGGCCTGAGGGCCGACCACGCCCCTGCCGCCCGCCGAGCACGGGGTCGGCGACCGGATCGCTCCGATTCCGGTCGCGGACCCCGTGCTCGGCGGGCGGGGGCGCGGAGAGGTGGGGGCGCGGGCAGGATGGGCGGGTGACGCCCGACGACCCCGACTACCCGCTCGCGGCCCGGACGGCGCCGACGCTCGCGGCGCTGGACGCCCACCTCGTCGAGTGCCGGGCGTGCCCGCGACTCGTGGCGTGGCGCGAGCACGTCGCGGAGGTCAAGCGGGCGTCGTTCCGCGACGACGACTACTGGGCCCGCCCCGTCCCCGGGTTCGGCGACGAGCTCGCGGGGATCGTCGTCGTCGGGCTCGCGCCCGCCGCGCACGGGGCCAACCGCACCGGCCGCATGTTCACGGGCGACCGCAGCGGTGACTTCCTCTTCGCCGCCATGCACCGCACGGGCCTGGCCAACCAGGCGACGTCGGTCTCCGCCGACGACGGCCTCCGCCTCACCGGGATCCGCGTCACCGCGCCGGTGCGGTGCGCGCCGCCGGACAACAAGCCGACCCCGGAGGAACGGCGCCGCTGCGGCCCGTACCTCGCGCGCGAGGTCGAGCTGCTGGGCGCGACGGTGCGCGTCGCCGTGGTGCTCGGCGGGTTCGGGTGGCAGGCGCTGCTCTCGACGCTCGCCGAGCAGGGCTGGGACGTGCCGCGTCCGCGGCCCCGGTTCGCGCACGGCGCGGAGGTGACGCTGCGACGGGCCGGCCCTCGCCCCACCCCGGAGGCGCCGCTCCCCGGCGACGTGCCCGACGGCGGCCCCCCGCCCCCGGAGCAGGCCCTCACCCTGCTCGGGTGCTTCCACGTCAGCCAGCAGAACACCTTCACCGGCCGGCTCACGCCGCAGATGCTCGACGACGTGCTGCTGCGGGCGCGCGAGCTCGCGGGCCTCGGCGCGCCGGCCTGACGTTCGCGCACGCCGCCGCGCACGGTGGCGAGCCGCCGGACGCTCTCGGAGTGCGGTCGCCAGGCCCGCGGCGCACGGTGGCAAAGAGGCCGGACGTCGCTGGGGTGGTTGCCGGGCTCACGGCGGACGGTGGCGATGCGGCGGACGCGCGCGGGCGGCGCGCCGCGCTACCGGGCGGCGGTGGCCGGGGACTGGCGGCGCGGTGCGTCGGCCCAGCGGCGGCGCTCCGCCACGCGCGGGGCGACGCGGCCGACGAGCCGGAGCTGCTCGCGGCGCGCGATGACCTCCATGCGCCGCAGCTCGCGCTCGAGCGGGGACGATGCTGCTGACATTGCTGCTCTCCTTCGACGGCTCCCGGACGACACCGCCGGTCGCGGCCGTTCCGGGACGGCGCGACGCCCGCGGACGTCGCTCTCCTCCCCGAGGAGGGACGGACGCGGGGCGAGTTCGTGACATCCCGCCCCGGCCGGTCCGGACCCCGAGCCCCGAGCCCCGAGCAAGCCTCGCGGGCGCGCGCCCGCTACGCCGTCGGGCGGGCGGACTCCTCGTACTGCTCGACGAACTCCCCCGTCGGCGGGATCGGGGTGATCACGTCCAGGAGCACCCCGTTCGGGTCGGCCGTGATGAAGTGCCGCTGCCCGAACGCCTCGTCGCGCAGCGAGCGCAGGATCGGCAGGCCGGCGGCGACGAGACGGGCGTGCACGGCGTCGACGTCCTCGACCTCGACCTCGAGGTTGAGCAGTAGCCCGCCCGCACGACCTCGGCCGCTCTCCGGGATCGTCTCGTGGTCGCCGTCGAGCACGGCGAGGTTCACCGACGGGTCGTGCGCGGACTGGAGGTGGACGTACCAGTCGCTCGTGAAGAGCGGCCGGAAGTCCAGGTGGTCGCGGTAGAACGCGACGGTCCCGACGACGTCGCCGGTCATGAGCACCGGGTACCAGCTCGTGATGCGCACGGTCTTCTCCTCGCAGTCGGCGACCGCAGGGGTCGCAGAAACAAACAGGCTGTATGTATTGAGGATGGCCTACAGTCTGTCGGTATGCAAGAGCGCCGCCGGACCAACGCCGAACGCACCCACGCGACCCGTGCCGCCCTTGTCGCGGCCGCGCGCGACCTCTTCGTGCGCGCCGGCTACGCCGCGACCTCGACGCCGCAGATCGCCGCCGCTGCCAACGTCACGCGCGGCGCGCTGTACCACCACTACGCCGACAAGCAGGACCTCTTCCGCGCCGTCGCCGAGGCCGAGGCGGAGGCGGTCGCCCGGGAGATCGAGGAGCGCACCGCCGCGGATCCCGGCACGGCAGCCGCGGAACGACCGGACGCCCCCGACATCTCGGACGCCCCGGACGCCCCGGACGCCCCGGACGCCCGTGCGATGCTCGTGGAGGGCGCGCGCGCCTACCTCGACGCGATGGGTGAACCCGGCCGGACGCGGCTCCTCCTCGTCGACGCGCCCGCCGTGCTCGGCCCCGCGGAGGCCGACGCGCTCGACGCCCGCCACGCGCGCCGCACGCTGCGTGAAGGGCTCGGCGCGGCGCTCGGTGCCCACCCCGGCGGGGGCAGCACGAGCCACGGCTCGGGCGCGGGCGACGACGTCGTCCCCGGTCCGGGCACCGCACGCGGTCCGGGCGACGGGTCCGCCGTCGACCAGGGCGTGCACGACGCCGTCGCGCGCGACCTCGCGGACGAGCAGCGTCTCGACGCGCTGACGCTGCTGCTGTCCGCGGCGTTCGACCGGGCCGCCCTCGCGCTCGACGCGGGCGCGGCGCCCGGGCCCGTGCGCGCGGCCGTGACCGAGCTCGTCGACCGTGTGTGCGCACCCGCCTCGGAGCCTCGTCCTCGGTCCTGACGGACGGCACGGCCCCGTCAGGCGCGCACGGTGAGCGTGCTGCCGCCTCCGGGGAGGCGACGGACCTCGACGCGCTCCGCGACGGACTGCTTGAGCGCCTCGACGTGAGACACGACGCCCACGACGCGCCCGCCCGCCCGGAGCCGGCCGAGCGCCGCGAGGACGGCCTCCAGCGTCTCGGGGTCCAGGCTGCCGAAGCCCTCGTCGACGAACAGCGTGCCGAGCTCGATGCCGCCCGCCTCGGCCGTGACGACGTCCGCGAGGCCGAGGGCGAGGCACAGCGACACGTAGAACGTCTCCCCGCCGGACAGTGTGCGGGGGTCGCGCTCGCGCTCGGTCACGTGGTCGAGGACCTTCATCGCGAGGCCGCGCTTGTGCGCCCGCACGTCCTCGCGCGTCGCGCTGCGCACGAGCTCGTACCGGCCGGACGACATCTCGGCGAGACGCTCGTTCGCCGCCGCGACCACGTCCTCGAACCGTTGCACGAGCACGAACGTCGCGAGCGAGAGCGCGTGCGCGTTGTCTCCCGTGCCCGACGCGAGCGCCGCCATGCGCGCGACCGGCCCCGCCGCGTCCCGTGCCGCGGTCCAGCCGTCGACCGCCGCCCCGACGGCCTCGGCCGCCGTCCTGGCCTCCTCGGCCCGCCGGGCCACGAGCTCGTGCTGCCGCGCCGCAGCACCGGCCACCGCCTCTGCCTCGGCGACGGCGGCACGCGCGGCCGCGACGTCGGCCCGCGCGTCTTCGGGCAGGTCGGCGAGCGCCGGGTCCGCGAGGCCGGTCGCCGTCGCGGTGCGCGCGGCGTCGTGCTCCGCGACGCGCCGGGCGAGCGCGTGCCGCTCGGCGTCGTCGAGCACGGCGGCGAGCGCCTCGGCCGCGTCCGCGAACCCCGACCGGGCGACGAGCGCGGCGACCTCGGCCGCGCGCTCCTCGGCCGACCGCTGTGCCGCGGCAACCCCGCTGCCGGCGTCCGCGAGCGCGTCGATCGTGCGCACCCGGTCCTCCAGCGCGGCCGCGAGGACGGCGACGGGGTTGCGCGGACCGCCCTCGTCGGCGAGCGGGTCGGGAAGGTCGACGAGCTCCACGAGCGGACCGGCCGCGTCGAGCTCCGCGCGGATCTCGGCGCGGTCGCGCGCGAGCGCCGCCTCGACCTCCTCGAGCCGCGCGGTCGTGCCCGCGACCGCCTCGGCGAGCTCCGCCGCCCGGGCCTGCAGCGCGCGCGTCTGCGCGTCGAGCTCCTCGAGCTCCCGCTCGGCCTCGGCCCGCCCGTGCTCCGCGTCGCGCGCGGCGGCCACGAGCTCCTCCGCCTGCGCGACCTGCTCGGCGGCCGACCGCGGGGTCAGGCCGTCGGCGTCCCGACGGCGGGCCGCGCAACGCTCGGCGAGCACCTCGGCACGGGCCGCGACGTCGTGCAGCAGGCGCTCGGCGTCCGCGCGCGCCCGCTCGGCGCGCTCGACGTCCTCGGCCGTCGGGTGGTCCTCGGCGAGCGGCGCCGGGTGCGGGTGCTCGGCCCCGCCGCACACCGGGCACGGCTCACCTGCCGCGAGCCCCGCGGCCAGCTCTCCGGCGAGACCCGCGATGCGCGCGCCCCGGAGCCGGGTCTCACGCTCCAGCGCCTCGTGCGCGCGCGCCGCGACCCGTGACCGCTCGGCGTGCGCGGCGGCCACCTCGGTCTCGAGCGCCGCCGCCTGGCGTGCCGCCTCCTCGACCACCCGGGCGCGGTCCGCGCGCTCGCGCAGCACCCCGAGCGCGCCCGCGGCCTCCGCGAGGGACGCGACGCGCGCTCGCACCGCCTCCCGGCGCGCCGGGCGCCCGTCGAGCTCCGCCAGCACGCGACCGCGCTCCTCCGTCGCCCGCGCGATCTCCTTGCGGCCGTCGGCGAGCTCGCGCTCGCGCCCGGGCAGGGACTCGCCCACCGGGACGAGCCGCGTGACGCGCACGGCCGCCGTCGCGACGTCGGCACGCAGCGCCTCGAGCGTCGACGGGTCGGCGTCCGCGAGGACGGCGGGCGCCCCGGTGCGCGCGAGCGCGAGCCGGTCGAGCGCGGCGCGCAGGGTCTGCTCGGCCCGCGCGAGGCCCTGGGCCGCCGGGGCGACGACCGCGGCGCGCGCCGCCGCCTCCGCCCGACGGCGGTCCTCGGCCACCGCGGGCTCCGCCTCGTCGAGCCGGGCCGCCTCGAGCCGCAGCCGGGCACGCCGCTCGAGCGCGTCGTGGCGCGCGCGCTCACCCTCGAACTGGTCGCGCGCGGCGGCGAGCGTCGCGTCGGCACCCGCCGCACGCTCTGCCAGCGCCGTGGCCTCGGCGTCGAGGCGCGCGACGTGCGCGACGGCGAGCGCCTGCACGCCCGGCACCGCCTCCGCAGCGGCCGGGGCCACCGGCTCGTCCACCTCCGGCAGGACCGCCGCCTCCCCCTCCGCGGCCGGGACCGCGAGCGAGACCGACGGCTCGTCCACCCCGAGCGGGACCGACGCCCCGGCGAGCGCCCGGGCGACATCGTCCTCGTCGGCTCGCCGCAGCCGGTCGTCGTCGTCCGCGGCCTCGCGCAGCCGTCGTGCGTCGTCGGACGCGAGCCCGGCGGCTCCCGCGAACCGCTCCACCGCGCCCACGACGCCCTGCCGCGCGGCGTCCGTCCGCGAGCGCGCCGCGCGCGCGAGCTCGGCCAGGCGCGCCGCGGCGCGCTGGTAGAGCTCCGTGCCGAACACCTTCTGCAGCAGCACGGCCCGGTCCTCGGGCTTCGCACGCAGGAACGTCGCGAACTCGCCCTGCGGCAGCACGACCGTTTGGACGAGCTGGCGCCGGTCGAGCCCGACGAGCCGGCGGATCTCGTCCCCCGCCTCGTCGAGCCGCGCGGAGAGGAGCTCCCCCGCGGCGTCCTCGACCGCGCCCGGCGCGTCCGTGGGCGGCACCTCGGCGAGCCGCCAGAGCCGCACGGAGGCCTGCTGCGTCGTGGTGCCGGTGCCGCGCTTCTTGGGCCGGCGGTACTCGGGCGTGCGCCGGACCCGGAACACCCCTGCCGGGACCTCGAGCACGAGGTCGACGTACGACTCGACGTCCGGTCCCGCGAACGCGGAGCGGAGGCGGTCGTCGCTCGCGGCGTCCGAGGCGACCTTCCCGTAGAGCGCGAACACGATCGCGTCGATGATCGTGGACTTGCCGGCGCCCGTCGGCCCCTCGAGGAGGTATATCCCGGACGCGCCGAGCGCCGCGAGGTCGATGTGGTGACGGCCCGCGAACGGCCCGATCGCCTGGAAGGTGAGGGAGTGCAGGTGCATCAGGCGCTGCGCTCCTCGGCGAGGGCGAGCTCGAACGCCTCGCGCAGCACGACGACCTCGGCCTCGCTGGGCGCGTGCCCGGAGACGTGCTCGACGAAGTCGCGGGCGACGTCCAGCGGGTCGTGCCCCGGCCCGACGGCGGCCACGACCTCGCGCTCGGCGAGGCGCGGGGGGCGGTGCGTCACCTGGAGCGCGTGCGGGAACCGGGACCGGACGCGGGCGTACAGCTCGGCGGGCCGGACCGCGTCCGTCACCACGACGCGCAGCCAGTCGTCGACGTGCGGCTCGCCCGCCTCCCCGAGCAGCTCGTCGAGCGTGCCGGTGACCTCCGCGAGGCGGCGCGGGACGGGAGCGGGGACCAGCTCGACCGCCGCGTTCGCGTCCGCGCGGAGCCGGTCGACGTCGACGAGCGCGGTGGACTTGCGCTGGTGCAGCTCCGAGAAGGAGAACGCGAGGGGCGAGCCCGAGTAGCGAGCGACGGTCGACGCGCCGCCGCCGACGTCCGGGACGGTGACGCGCTGCGGCCCGTGCAGGTGGCCGAGCGCCACGTAGTCCACCCCGCGGCCCGCGAACGCGGCGGCCGGGACGGCGTCCACGCCGCCCACGCGGATGTCGCGCTCGGAGTCCGACGCCAGCCCGCCCACGACGAACGCGTGCCCGACGACGACCGCCCGCACCTCCGGGTCCGCGGCGCGGCGCCGCGCGAGGTCGGCGGCCACCCGGCGCAGGGCCGCCCCCATGACGGCCTCGTGGGACCGCGCGAGCGGCCGCTGCCTCACCGGGGCACCGCCCACCCCCTCGGTGCCCGGAGCGTCCGACGCGTCCGCGGCGTCCGCGAGGACGTGCCGGGCCGTGTCCGGGTCGAGGTACGGGAGCGCGTAGACGAGCAGCGGGGAGCCGTCGCCGCCCGCCGCACCCGGGCGCGGCCCCAGGACGACGGGAGCGCCGACGTTGGCCAGGCGCGCCCGCACGTGGACGCCCGGGCGCAGGAGACGGTCGGCGAACCCCAGCCGGACGGCGGAGTCGTGGTTGCCCGGCGTGACGACGACGTGCGCGTGCTCGGCGAGCCGCGTCACCGCGTCCGAGAGGAGGGAGACGGCGTCCACCGGCGGGATCGCGCGGTCGTAGACGTCGCCCGCGACGACGACCGCGTCGACCGCCTCGGAGCGGGTCAGCTCGACGAGGTGGTCGAGGTGCGCGGCCTGGTGCTCCAGCAGGTCGACCCCGTGCAGCGTGCGCCCGAGGTGCCAGTCGGAGGTGTGCAGGATGCGCATGCCCGCACCGTACCGGCCGGTTCCCACACCCTCGGGGACCCGACGCGGCGGGCGGGCGCGCGGGTGTCAGACGGCGCTGACGACCTGGATCGGGCCGGTCGACGCGCCGCTGCGCTCGACGGGGATGCGCCCGCCCATGCCGATCATGTCGAGCAGCTCGACGATGCTCGGGGACGGGTCCCGCAGCACGACCTCGCGGCCGTCCTCCTCGCCCAGCATGTAGAGCTGGATGATGAACGCGATGCCCGAGGAGTCGATGAAGGTGACGTCGGCGACGTCCACGACGACGCGTCCGCGGGTGTCGAGCACGTAGGACATGGCCTCGCTCGCACGGTCGCGCAGCGCCGCGTCGACCTCTCCCCACATCGTCACGACCACGCCGCCGTCCGCCGGGGCGTAGACGATCCCGCTCGTCCGGTCGATCGCGCTGCCTGTGTCCACGGTTCCCGCTTCTCTCGAGTCGTCCTGCCTGCTGTCGGCCGCCCCTCCGGACAACGTCCGGGGGAGGTGACCTGTTCCCTGCGCACCTCATCGGCTCCGTCCGGCCGCTCGCCGTCGCCGTCGGGCGGTGGCTCGGACCGGCGACCGTGACCGGAGCACCCCAGAGTCTGCACCCGGCGCGGGGCGCACACCAGCCCGCGCGGGGGTCGTCCGCGACCTTCCTCCGAACCCACACAACCCGGACCGCGCGGGCGCCCGCGCGCACCTCCCGCGCGCCCGCGCGCACCGCGAGCGCACGCGCCCCGGACCGTCGCAGGGCTCGCCGCAGGGATCGCCACAGGGCTCGCCGCAGGACCCGCTACAGCGGGTCCGTGACGTCGGCGACCTGGGCCCCGAGGGCCGCCACGAGGGCCTGCCCGTCGACCGTCGCGGCCACGCCGTGCTCGCCCGCCCCGATCGAGACGAGGTGGTCCCCGCCGCCCGGGGCCTCCTGGGCGGCCAGGTCGCCCGCGACGTCCACCTCGTCCTCGCCGCGCACGGCGACCACGCGCACGTCCGCCACGACGGGCCACGGGTGCGTGGCGCCGAACGGCGTGATCGTGCCGCGCTCGTACCCCGTGACGTCGCGCGCGACCTCCTTGTCCGGCATGGACAGGCGCGACACCCCGAGCAGCGCGCGCAGCTTGGGCCACGAGATCTGCCGGTCGCCCGGCACGAGCACGAACAGGTAGTCGTCCTCCGCGCGCCGCACGACGATCGTCTTGAGGACGCGCGCCGGGTCCACGCCGCGTGCGGCGGCCGCCTCCTCCAGCGACCCCACCCGGCCGTGCCGGGTGAGGGTGAAGTCGATGCCCGACGCCTCCAGCGCCGCCACGGCGCGCTCGCTGCTCATGAGAACCGACCCTAGCCCTCGCCCCCGACGCACGGGCTGCCGTAGCGGGACCGCCGCCCGCCGGACGTCGTCTCAGACGTCGTCGAACTCCGTCACGACGGTGCGCCAGTACTCCGCGCCGTCGCGCGTGCGGTGCACGAGGCCCGCGTCGACCATCGCGCGCCGCAGCGACACCGGGTCCGCCGCGCGCGCCGCGAGCCGCCTGGTCAGCGTGAGCTCGGTGACGGGGTCCTCCAGCGGGAGCACCTGCGCCGCGAGGTACCGCACGACGAGCTCGCGGTCGCGCAGCCGCTTCGGCATGCGCAGCAGGCGTCCGTCCGTGAGGAAGCGGTCGGGTCCCGTGGGGCGCGGCGTGGGGACGGTCGTGAGCAGCTCCGCGAACCGCTCGGGCGCCGCCCGCAGGAACCCCGTCTCCTCCCGCACGACGACGCCCGCGGCGAGGAGCGGCGCGAGCCGACGGCGCTCGTCGGCCGACAGCACGGCCTCCGCGGGGCCCTCGCGCACGACGCGCGCGAGCACCTCGAGGCGCCCCGCGTCGGCGAGCGACGCGACCACCTGCTTCCACGCGTTGTCGGGCACCGGGGTACCCGTCCGGTCTTCGTCCACCGCCCGACCCTACGCACGCCGCGCCGCGCGCGGCCACCGCGTCCCCGGGACCCCTCGCGCCTCGGTGCCCCGCCCCGCGCCCGGACCCCGCGGGCGCGGTGGGGACGTCAGTCGAGGTGCACGGCGTCGCCCTGCCAGCGACGCCGCAGCCACCGGTCGTGCGACGCCACGACCACGGCGCCCGGCCACTCCTCCACGGCCTCCATGAGCTCGCCCGCGAGCGTGAGCGAGACGTGGTTCGTCGGCTCGTCGAGGAGCAGCACGTCGGGCGCCTGCGTGACGAGCATCGCGAGCACCACGCGCCGGCGCTGCCCCACGGAGAGCTCCGCGAGCCGCCGCCCCAGGTCGCGCGGCGCGAGGAGGCCGTGCGCGTCCACGGCCGCGTCGCGCGCGTCCGCCGGGTCCACGCCCTGCGCGAGGGCGAGCAGCTCGCGCGGGGTGCGGTCGTCGTCGTGCAGGTGCACGTCCTGCTCGAGCAGCCCCACCCGGACCCCGCGCGCCCGGCCCACGGTGCCGGCGTCGGGCACGAGGTCGCCCGCGAGCACGTGCAGCAGCGTGGACTTCCCGGCGCCGTTGGCCCCGGTGACGAGCAGCCGGCTCCCCCGGGCGACCTCGACCGACGGGACGCCCGACGCCGCCATGTCGAGCCGGTCCGGACGCTCGCCCGGGGCGGTCCCGGGCCCGCCGCGCCCGGGCCGGTGCACGACGACGCCTCGCGCCCACGCGACCACGTCGCCGCCGCCCGGGGCGACGCCGGTCCCCCCGCTCGGCGGCGCAAAGCGCAGGGGCGGGGGCGGCTTGCGCACCTGGTCGCGCTCGAGCGCGTCGAGCCGCTGCTGCGCGTTGCGCACGCGCCGCGCGACCTGGCTCTGGACCCGCTCGCCCTTGAAGTCGTAGAGGATCTTCGCCTGGTTGCCCCGCTCGCGGTTCTTCGAGACGTCCCGCGCCGTCACCGCGACGCCGCGCCGCAGCTCCGCGAGCTCGGCCTGCTCCGCCTCGAAGCGCTGCTCCCAGCGCTCGCGCTCGACGCGCTTGGCCTCGAGGTAGTCGCCGTACGTGCCGCCGTAGAGGGTCCCCGCTCCCCCGGCGCGCGCCGCGTCGCCCGCGCCTCGGAGCAGCTCCGCGACCGGGTCGAGGTCGAGGATCTCGGTGCACACCTCGTCGAGGAACACGCGGTCGTGGCTCGCGAGCACGACGGCGCCCGGGAGGGCCCGCAGCGCCGCGGCGAGGAACTCCGCCGCGGCGTCGTCGAGGTGGTTCGTCGGCTCGTCGAGCAGCATCGCGCCGGGCTGGCGCACGAGGAGGGCGGCGAGGCCGAGCCGGGTGCGCTGGCCGCCGGACAGGGACCCGACCTCGCGGCCGGCGACCCCGTCGACGTCGAGCCCGAGACCCGCGAGCGTGCGCGCGGCCCGCGCGTCGGCGTCCCAGACGTCGGCGAGCTCGGCGCGCGCGAGGGCGCGCGCGTACGCCTCCTCGGCACCGGGGACGGGTTCGCCTCCCGGGTCGCCGGCGAGGGCGAGCGCCGCCTCCTCGAGCTCACGCTCGATCCCGCGCACGCGCACGAGCGCGTCGTCGACGACCGCGCGGACCGTCGTCGTCGGCGGGTACGGGAACTCCTGGTGCAGGAACCCGAGGTCCGCGGGCCGGCTGACCCTGCCGTCGTCGGGCGCGAGCGTGCCCGCGAGCACCCGCAGGAGCGTGGACTTGCCGACGCCGTTCTCGCCGACGAGACCCGTGCGGTGGCCGGGGTCGACGGCGAGGTCGACGCCGCGCAGGACCGCGCGGCCCGCGAAGGAGACGCGGACGTCGGACGCGCGCAGGACAGGGGTGAGACGTGCCATGGGTGATCACCTACCAGGTGCCCGGGCGGCGCGCGCTCGCCGCGGACGGCGGCGGGGGCCACGGCGACGGGCTCGACGGGACGGAGCGGCCGGGGCGGGTGAGGATCACATCGCGCCCGACGCTACGCCGCCGGGACCGGAGGCGCACGGCTTTTTCCGGCGGCGCCACGAGACCGGTCCCGGTGGCGCCCGCGAACCGGGCACCACCGCGGCTCCGCCCCACGCCTGACGGCGTCCCCCGCCTCAGGGAGCGGTCGGCTCCGTCCCGGGGGCCGTCGGGGCCTGGGTCGGCGCGGTCGTGGGCTCGGGCGCCGGGTCCGTCGGCTCGGGTGACGGCTCGGGCTCGGTCGGCTCCGGCTCTGGCTCCGGGTCCGGCGCCGGGCCGGACGAGACGACGATCGCGACCGTGCTCCCCGGAGCGACCTGGGTGCCGGAGCCCGGCGCGACGGAGAGCACCGTCCCGGCTGCGGCGGGGTCGGTCTTCGTCGTGACGCTGACCTTGAGCCCGGCACCCTGGAGCGCTGCCTCGACCGCGGCCTGCTGCTTGCCGACGAGGTTCGCCGGGACGGCGACGGTCGTGGGCTTCGTCGGCGGGGGGTCCGTCGGCGTCGGGGTCGGGGTCGGAGTCGGTGCCGGGGGCTGCGGCGCCGGCGGGGTCGTCGGGGTGGGCTTCGGCGCGGGCGCGCTCGGTGCCGTCGGCTTCTGCGGCGTGGACGGCGCGCTGCCCTCGGCAGGCGTGTACCGCGTCGGCATCTTGCCCGCCGCGAAGAACTCGAAGTGCCACGGCTCCGGCTTGGACCCGTTGGGCCGCGCCCACGCGGGGTTGTCCCAGCCGTAGTCCGGGCCGTGCGTGCGGAGCCAGACGTACTCGAGCGACGTCCCCGACGGCACGTTCCCGCCGACGTCGATCGCGAGGCCCCACCCGTGCTGCGACGTGCCGGGCACGGCCGCGAGGTACGGCTTGACCGCCTTGAGGCGCACCTGCTCGTCGTACGGCCGGTACGCGTCGGTGATCTTCAGCGCGTACCCGAACTCCGTCTCGAACTCCGCGGCGAGGGCCTCGAGCTGCTCCGCGGCGTCGCAGCGCAGGGTCTTGCCCGGCGCGAAGTCGAGCGCGCACAGCGCCTCCGGCGGGATGCGGCCGTTCTGGTACTGCGCCGTCGAGCCGGCGTACCGCTCGACGACCTCGGCGAGCCGCTCCGCGAGGGTCGTGCCCGCGAGCGCCGTCGCCCCGGCGGCCGGGACGACGCCGACCGGCACGAGGTCGGTGCCGAGCAGCTCGGCGAGCGTCGTCGCGGAGGCGAGGACGTCCTCGAGCGTCACGTCACCGTGCGCGTGGTCGTCGCCCTCGGCGTGGTCGCCGTCACCGCTGTCAGCCGAGCCGTCGGCCGGGTCCTGGGACCCGTCCAGCTCGCCGGGGGCGACCCCGTCGGGCGCGGGCACCTCGTCCTCGGGCAGCGTCCGGTCGCCCGGTCCTCCCGCGTCGCCCGGGGACCCTGCGCCGCCGGGGGCGGACGGGTCCACGGGCGTGCTCGCGCCGGGTGCCGGGCTCGGTGTGCCGCCGGGGCTCGGGGTGTCGCCCGGCGCGGGGCTGGTGGACGCGCTCGGGGACGGGCTGCTCGTCGGGCTCGGCGAGGGCGCCGTCCGCTCCGCCGCGGTCCGGACCGCGTCCGCCACGGCGTCCCCGGCGGCGTCGATCGTCGCGGGCTGCTGCGCCGGGCCACCGGTCGCGGGGTCCTGTGCCTCGCCGTCCGGGCCCGTCGTGGTGTCGTCGGCGCCCGTGCCCGTCTCCGTGCCCGCACCGGCGCCCGGGCCCGCACCGGTACCCGGGCCGAGCGGCTCCGGGAGCTCGGGGACCTGCGCGTCGTCGAGCGACTCGTCCAGGTCGAGGTCGCCGTCGGGCACGAGCGGAGCCGGGACGCGGCGGGCCGCGTCCTGCTGCGCGAGATAGGTGGCGAGGAGCATGCCGAGCTCGGCGCGGGCCTGCTCGACGGTCGGGGAGACGTGGCCGTCGTCGAGCGCGTTGGCCGTCGCGAGGACCTCGATCGCGCCGTCGAGCTGCTGGTTCTCGTCGAGGCCCGCCCCGAGGGTGCTCGAGAGCGCCGCGACCTGGGTCGCCGTGGCGGCCTCCTGCGCGAAGAACGACGCGCCCGGGCGCGGCTGGACGCTGCCGGAGAGGGCCGCGGCGAGCGTGATGGCGAGCGCCGAGGAGATGAGGACGTGCGAGACGGCGCGTGCGCGCCGTCCGAACGGCTCCGGGCCCACCGCACCGGCGGCGGGCGCGGGCTCGGGCGTCACGGGCGCGTCGTCCGCGCCCTCGTGCTCCGCCGTGGTGCTCACCGCTCACTCCCGTGCTTCGTGCCCTGCCACGGACCTGCGGTCCCGCACGCCGGATGTGCGCGTCGTCGCGCCCGACGTCACGGCTGCGCGCGCCCACGATCGGTGTGCTGCACGCCACAGTGCCCTCGTCCGCCTACCGTACACCGCCTCCACGAGGCTCTCACCCCCGTCTCATGTTCGCGGTGGACAATCGCCCCATGAGTTCACCGACACGTCACCGCAGGTCAACGTCTCGCGCGCTCGCGCTCGGGGCAGCCGTCGCCGCGACCGTCGCGCTGGGCGGGTGCGCCGAGGACGGCTCGGTGAGCGTGCCGGAATTCACCCTGACGGGCGACGGGGTCCAGCAGTTCCTCGACGACGCGCGCTCCCAGGTCGAGACGATCGGCGAGGACGTCCGGTCGCTCACCGACGACCTGGGCACCCTCCCGGACGACACGCGCGCCCGCGCCGAGGAGGCCGTCGCGTCCGCGCAGGAGGCCGCCGACGAGGCCCGCGCCGCGGCGGACGAGGCGGCGTCCGCCACGGACGAGACGCGCGCGCAGGCCGAGCAGCGCCTGGCCGACGCCGAGGCCGCGCTCGACGACGCGTCCACCGAGCTGGGCGACGTCGCGGGCTCCCTCTCCGGTGCCGACGCCGCGGTGCGCGACGGGATCGAGAGCCTGCGCACCCGGGTCGACGAGCTCCGCACCGACCTCGAGGACGCCTCGGGCTCCTGACCGGGCGGGCCGCGCGCGATCGGCACGCGCCCGGTACCCCCGGGCCCTCGTCCGCACCGGGGACCTAGGTCCCCGGGCCCGGCGACTTTTGCCTGACGTCCACCCTTCCTTCACAGGGGTTTGCTTGGTCTCAGGAGCCCGACCGCACCGGACGGGTCGATGAGAGGGGACAGTGATGAAGGGGACGATCGAGCGGAACGCCAACGCGCCGCTCCCCACGGTCGAAGGCACCGAGCCGGAGACCCTCAGCCTCGCGGAGCGCGCCACGCGGCCCACCCAGGTGGTCCTCGGCGTCCTGCGGATCACGATCGGGTTCTACTTCCTCTGGGCCTTCCTCGACAAGACGTTCGGGCTCGGGTTCGCCACCCCCGCCGAGCGGTCGTGGATCAACGGGAACAGCCCGACCACCGGCTTCCTGTCGAACCTCGAGGGCACGTTCTCGGGCTTCTTCAGCGGCCTCGCCGGGAACGCGTTCATCGACGTGCTCTTCATGGTCGGCCTGCTCGGCATCGGGCTCGCCCTGATCCTGGGCATCGGGATGCGGATCGCCGCGGTGAGCGGCACGCTCCTGCTCCTGCTCATGTACCTGGCCGAGCTCCCGCTCGTGACCAACCCGATCATCGACGACCACATCACGATGTCGCTCACGATCATCGCTCTCACCCTCCTCGGGGCGGGCAGCGTGGTCGGGCTCGGCAAGACGTGGAAGAAGATCCCGTTCGTCCAGCGCAACGCCTGGCTGGTCTGACGGTTCGACCGCCCGCCGTGTGCGGCGGGCCACGGGGCGACCGATACCGCGCGACGATCTGAGGCCGTCGCTGCAGGGAGTCGCTCCCGGGGGAAGAGGGGCGTGCGGGCGGTGGGGAGACCACCCGCACGTCCCGCCCTCCGCGCCCGGCAGGGCGACCGACAGCTCGACGGAGCCGGTCGCCCGCCGGGCGCCTTTCTGCGTGCGCGGCGCGGCGTCAGCCGAAGCGGGCCAGCAGCTCCGCCGCCTGGGCGTCGCCCTGGGCGGCGGCCTCGTGCCACAGGGCCATCGCCTCGGCCACGCGGCCCGCCCGGAGCCGGAGCACCCCGAGGTTCGTGCGCGCGGTCGGCTCGCCGGCGAGCGCCGCCTGCTCGAGCAGGTCCTCGGCGTCGGGCCCGCGCCCCGCGCGCACGTAGAGGTCCGCGAGCGTCGCGGCGACGCGCGCCTCGCCCGTCCCGGCCCACCCCTCGAGCAGCGCGACGGCGTCGTCCGGGCTCAGGGCGCCGCTGCGCACGAGCTCGACCGCCGCCTCCCAGCTCTCGCCCGACGTCGCCGCGAGGAGGCCGTCGGCGGCGTCGCGCTCCCCCAGCTCGGCGAGCACCTGCGCGAGCCGCACGGCCGCGCCCTCGACGCCCTGCGCCAGCTCGTACCAGCGGCGGGCCGCGTGCAGGTCCCCGCGTTCCGTGGCGACCTGCGCCGCCATGAACGCCCCGAGCGCGTCGCCCGCGAGACCGGCGAGCTCGAAACAGCGGAACGCCTCCGCGGCGTCGCCCGCCTCGTGGTGCGCGACGCCCAGCCGGTACACCGCCCCCGGCACGCCCTGCTCGACGGCCGCCTCGTAGAACGGGACCGCGGCAGCCGGGCTGCCGAGCGCGCGCAGGTCGTCGGCGATCGCGACGAGCTCGGCCGGGTCGTCGGGGTGCAGGTGCCCGACGGCGGACCGCAGGTCGGCGAGCGCCGCGGCCTCGGCGGGCGCTCCGGAGCGCGGGGCGACGTCCGCGCCCTGGTCGGTGGTCGGCATGCGGCACCGCGTCCCTTCGGCCCCCTGCGTCGACGGCCCGGTGGTCCGGACCTGCGCGACGGCGACGTGCGGCCGGCGGCAGGACGGCGTCGGACGTCCCGAGATGTGGACGCACAGTAGCGCGGCGGTGTCGCCCACGTCACACCCCCGGGGCGGACCGGGTGCCCCCCGACCGCCGGCGTCTGGGAGACTGCATCAGGTGAGCGGAACGACCGACCTGCCGGGCAGCGCCGGGCAACGTGTGCTGGACGCCGTCGTGGCGGTGACGAGCGACCTCGACCTGCCGCAGGTGCTGCGGCGCATCGTCGACGCGGCGATGGAGCTCACGGGCGCGCGGTACGGCGCGCTCGGGGTGCTCGACGCGTCGGGGCGCGAGCGCCTCGCGCAGTTCATCCCCCTGGGCCTCTCGGACGACGAGGTCGCCGCGATCGACCACTGGCCGCACGGCGAGGGGCTGCTGGGCGAGCTCATCGACCACCCGGCGCCCATCCGCGTCCCGGAGATCGCCGACGACGTCCGCTCGGCGGGGTTCCCCGAGGGCCACCCGCCCATGCACACGTTCCTCGGCGTCCCGGTCCGGGTGCGCGACACGGTGTTCGGCAACCTCTACCTCACCGACAAGCAGGTCCCCGGGGGCGGGTGCGAGGAGTTCTCCCCGGAGGACGAGGCGGCCGTGATCGCGCTCGCCGCCGCCGCGGGCGTCGCGATCGAGAACGCGCGGCTCTACGGCCGCGCGAAGCAGGTGGGCGTCCTGGAGGACCGCGACCGCATCGCGCGCGACCTGCACGACGTCGTCATCCAGCGCCTCTTCGCGTCGGCGATGACGCTCATGAGCGTGCAGCCGCTCGTCAGCGACCCGGACGCGCGCACGCGCATCGAGGAGACCGTCTCCGACCTCGACGAGACGATCCGGCAGATCCGCTCCACCATCTTCGCGCTGCACACGGCCACGGACCCGGACGCGCCCTCGATAGAGGACCGGTTCCGGGCGCAGGCCGAGGCGGCGACGACCGTCCTCGGGTTCGCGCCCGAGGTCGACGTCGAGGTGGCGTCCGAGGGGTCCGGCGCGGGCGTGACCGACGGCGGCCCCAGCCTGCCGGCCGAGGTCGCCGACCAGCTCGTCGTCGTGCTCGGCGAGGCCCTGACCAACGTCGCCCGGCACGCGCAGGCGAGCCGCGTCGTCGTGCACCTGGCCGTGACCGCGCACGAGGCGCGCCTCACGGTCACCGACGACGGCGTGGGCATCCAGCCCGGCGGCCGGCGCTCCGGCCTGCGGAACATGCAGGCGCGCGCCGCCGCGCTCGGCGGGTCGAGCACCGCGACCGCCCAGCCCGACGGCGGCACGCGCCTCGAGTGGTGGGTGCCGCTCGGCTGACGCGCCCGTCGTGCGGCTCGCCGGCCGGGTGCTCAGAGCGTCCGGTGCATGACGTGCAGGCCGACGAGCCCGTGCACCGGGTGGTCGAACGCCTCGGGGACGGTCGCGAGGATCGTGAACCCCAGCGACTCCCAGAGCCGGACCGCGCGCTCGTTCGTCTCCACGACCGCGTTGAACTGCATCGCCCGGTAGCCGTCGGCGCGCGCACCGTCGAGCACGGCCCGGGCGAGCGCGCGTCCGACGCCGCGCCCCGCGCCGTCGGGCCCGACGACGAAGCTCGCGTTCGCGACGTGGGAGCCCGCCCCGGGATGGTTGGGGAGGTACTTCGCGGTGCCGAGCACCGTGCCCGCGGCACCGTCCTCCGCCGGGACCGCCACGAGGACGCGTGCCCCCGGGGCGTCGAGCCACGCGGTCCGGGCGTCGGCCTCGGTGATGTCGCGCGGGTACGTGTACGTCTCCCCCGCGCGGAAGACGGGCTCGAGCGCCCGCCAGATGCCCGGCCAGTCCGCCGGCGTCGCGGTGCGCACCTCGATCGTCGCAGTCACCCGGCGAGCGTAGTGCGCGGCCCGCGGCTCAGCGCAGTATCCGCCGCCCCGTGACGATGCGCGGCACGACCTTGATGACGCGGTCGCGCGTGCCCGGCACGAAGGTCACGAGCGGGAGCGCGAGGAGCCGCGCGCGCTCCACCGGCTCCGTGACCTCGAACGTGCGGCCGACGAGCACGACGGACCACCCCGAGCGGGCGTCGGCGTCGAACGAGTCGACCTCGAACGCGACGACGGCGCGGCTCGCGGCCACCGCGAGCTTCGAGCCCTCCGCGGTCCGGAACACGACGTCCGGGCCGTCGAGCACGAAGTTCACCGGCTGGATCGCCGGCAGCGCGTGGTCGGTGTAGACGATCCTGCCCACGGGGACGGTCGCGAGGAGCGCGTAGCTCTCCTCCGGCGTGAGCTCCGCGAGCCCTGCCGAGGCGCGCGGGCGCTCGGCCGTCGCGAGCCCCCCGCTCCCCACCGGTGCCCCTGTCCCGGTCCGCTCGACTGTGTCCATCTCCACATCGTCGCGCCGCGGTGTCAGATCCGGGAGTGCCGAAGGTCCCGACGCCGCGCGGTCGCCCGGTCCCGGGGCGCCGGTCCCCGGTCCGTGCGCGGGCGAGCCCTCGGGCCCCGCCCCGTCCCGCGGGCCGGGCCCGTCAGGGACGCTGCGCCGGGCCACCGTGCTGCCGGTCCCCGGCCGCGCCGCCCGCACCCGGGGCGCCCTGGCGGGACGACTCCTCCTGGCGCATCTCGGTCGCGAGGACCGCGACCTGCGTGCGGCGCTGCAGGCCGAGCGTCGCGAGGACGTGCGAGACGTAGTTCTTGACCGTCTTCTCCGCGAGGTAGAGGCGCTTGCCGATCTCGCGGTTCGTCAGACCCTCGCCGATGAGCGCGACGATCTGGCGCTCCTGCTGCGAGAGGCCCTCGAGGCGGTCCGGCGTCTCGTCCGCGGCGTGGCGCAGGCGCTCCAGGACGCGCGCGGTGCTCGCCGGGTCGAGGAGCGACCCGCCCGCCGCGACCGTGCGGACCGCGCCGACGAGGTCGGACCCGTGGATCTGCTTGAGCACGTACCCCGACGCCCCGGCGAGGACGGCCTGGAACAGCGCCTCGTCGTCGGCGAAGGACGTGAGCATGAGGCAGCCGACCTCGGGCAGCTCGGAGCGCACCTCGCGGCACACCTCGACGCCCGAGCCGTCGGGCAGGCGCACGTCGAGGATCGCGACGTCGGGGCGCGTCGCCTTGATGCGGGCGAGCGCGGAGGCGGCGGTGCCGGCCTCGCCGACGACGGTGATGTCACCGGCGGCCTCGAGGAGAGCGGCGACGCCGCGGCGGACCACCTCGTGGTCGTCGAGCAGGAACACGCGGATCGGGTGGGGAGAGCCCATGCCCTCAACGTAGCCGGTCGCAGGGGGATTCTCGCGCGCGCGAGCCCGTCGTGCCGCAGGTGCGGGACCTTCGTCCCGGTGCGTCGTGCCGTGCGACCCGCGCGTCCGGGGCGGTCGCCGGGTGCGGCGGACCGCCCGTCCGAGGTATCCAGGAGGTGTGGCAGGTGGCGGGACGACCGCCACGAAGGGGATCGAGGACCGAGGTGGTCATGGTGAGCGGATCGACGCAGCAGGTCGTGCTGGTCGGTGTGGACGGCAGCACGACGAGCGGCAAGGCCCTGGACTGGGCGGTGCACGAGGCGGCCCGCCGGGGCGCCGAGCTGCGCGTGCTGCACGTCGCGTACGTGCCCGTCGTCGCGACGCCGTTCGTCGGCGGCGCGTACTACCCGAGCGTCGAGGAGCTCGGCGAGATCGCCGGCCCCATCCTCTCGGCCGCCGCCGAGCGCGCCGCACGCGTGGACGCGTCGGTGCCCGTGCGGACTCTGCTGCGCTCCGGCCCGCCCTCGGAGGCGCTGCTCGACGAGGCCAAGGACGCCGACCTCG
This sequence comes from Cellulosimicrobium sp. EB106-03-01-XG111, assembly GCF_058792115.1. Classification (NCBI taxonomy): domain Bacteria; kingdom Bacillati; phylum Actinomycetota; class Actinomycetes; order Micrococcales; family Promicromonosporaceae; genus Cellulosimicrobium; species Cellulosimicrobium sp. EB106-03-01-XG111. Next base: position 160,665 of record NZ_JBYTEQ010000001.1, on the reverse strand, counting down.
TCGTCGTGGGGTCGCGCGGGCTCGGGTCCGTCGGGTCGATGTTCTTCGGGTCCGTCGGGACCCGGCTCGCCGCCCGCGCGCCCGTGCCGGTCGTGGTCGTGCCGCCGTCCGTCGAGCACGTCGAGCGCACCACCGACGTCGTGGTCGGCGTCGACGGGTCCGTGCACGGCGACGCCGCGCTCCGGTTCGCCCTCGACGAGGCCGCGCGCACCCGCGCCCGCGTCGTCGCGGTGTGCGCCTGGCGGCTGCCCGCCGGGCCGCTGTGGGAGGAGAACCCCGCGTTCTACACCGCCGCCGAGCGGGACGCGCGCGCCGAGGCGTCGCGCACCGTGGAGGCCGCGCTCGGGCGCGTGCGCACCGCGGAGCACGACGACGTCCTCGTCGAGACGTTCGTCGTCGACCGCGAGCCGTCCGTCGCCCTCCGGGAGGCCGCGGCGGGGGCCGCGCTGACCGTCGTCGGGTCGCGCGGCCGCGGCGACCTGCGCGGCATGCTCCTCGGCTCCGTGAGCCAGGAGGTGCTGCACCACGCGACGCACCCCGTCGCTGTCGTGCACGCGGCGCGGGACTAGGGCCGCGCGCGGGGCGGGGCGGCCGTCGGGCCGCTAGCGTCGGGACCGTGAGCGACGACGCGCAGCCCCTCCCGCACGACCCGTCGTGGCCCCGGGCGGGCGACTGGCCCGGGCCGACGGGCGACGCCGTCGACGTCGCGGTGCTCGGCGTCCCGGCCTGGCGCACGTCGCTCTCGCCGACCGGCGCGCACGCGACGCCCGCTGCGGTGCGCGCCGCGCTGCGCCGGTTCAGCCCCGCGCTCGTCCCCGACCGCCCCCTGCCCGACGGCGGCCCCGCCGCCCGCGTCCGGCCCGCCGTCGTCGGCGCTCGAGGCCTGGGAGGGCGGGCCGATCCCGTCGACCTCGCGGAGCTCACGTTCGCCGACCTCGGCGACGTCGACGAGCCCGACGGCGCGGAGGGCGAGGCCCGCACGCGCGCGGCGGTCCGCGCCGCGCTGGAGCGCGCACGGCTGCTCGTCGCGCTGGGCGGCGACAACTCCGTGACCGTCGCGACCGCGCTCGGCGCGTGGGGCGACGACCTCACCACCGCCGGTCTCGTCACGCTCGACGCCCACCACGACCTGCGCGACGGCGTGTCCAACGGGTCCCCGGTGCGGCGGCTGGTCGAGGCGGGGCTCGACCCGCGGCGGGTCGTGCAGGTCGGCATCGCGGACTTCGCGAACTCCGCCGAGTACGCACGCCGCGCCGTCGAGCTGGGGATCACCGTCGTGCACGTCGACGAGCTGCGCCGGCGCGGGCCCGAGGACGTGATGCGTGCGGCCATGGAGGTCGCGGGCGCCGCGGGCGGCCCGGTGCACCTCGACGTGGACGTCGACGTGTGCGACCGCTCCGTCGCCCCGGGCTGCCCCGCGAGCGTCCCCGGCGGGATCGCGGCGTGGGAGCTGCGCGCCCTCGTCCGCGCCGCGGCGCGCGACGACCGGCTCCGCTCCGCCGACGTCGTCGAGGTCGACGCGACCGCCGACGCCCCCGACGGCCGCACCGTCCGCCTCGCCGCGCTCTGCGTCCTGGAGCTCGCGGCGGGCCGAGCCCTCCACCCGCGGACCCCGGAACCGGTGCGGGCGTAGGCGCCTCCGCCGAGCAGGCGATACAGGCCGGCCCATCAGGTGGTCCCGGCACGACACGCGACCCGGACGCGCCAGGACCACCTGCTCGGCCGAGAGGTCGGGGGTCGGGGTGGGGGTTGGGTCAGGGGTGGGGGTGGCCGGCTCTCCAGGTCTTCGCGATCAGCGGGACGCCGGGGCGGTAGGCGAGGTGGGTGCGGCTCGGGGCGTCGAGCAGGACGACGTCGGCCCGGGCGCCGGGGGCGAGGTGCCCGACGTCGTCCCGCCGCAGCGCGAGCGCACCGCCCGCGGTCGCGGACCACACGGCCTCGGCGACGGTCATCCGCATCTCGCGGACCGCGAGCGCGACGCACAGCGGCATCGACGACGTGTAGCTCGACCCGGGGTTGCAGTCGCTCGCGAGCGCGACGACGGCGCCCGCGTCGAGCAGCCGTCGCGCGTCGGGGTAGGGCTGGCGGGTGGAGAACTCGACGCCCGGGAGCAGGGTCGTGACGGTGCCGGGGGCGCCGCTCGAAAGGGCCCCGCCGCCGGTCCACGAGCCCGCGAGCGCCGCGACGTCGTCGTCGGTGAGGTACGTGCAGTGGTCCACCGCGGCGGCGCCGAGCCCGACGGCGAGGCGCACCCCCTGCCCCGGCCCGAGCTGGTTCGCGTGCACGCGCACGCCGAGGCCCGCGGCGGCCCCGGCCTCGAGGACGCGGCGCGACTGCTCGGGCGTGAACGCGCCGGTCTCGCAGAACACGTCGACCCACCGGGAGTGCGGCGCGCACGCGGCGAGCATCTCCCCGCACACGAGGTCGACGTACGCGTCGGCCCGGCCCGCGTACTCCACCGGCACGACGTGCGCGCCGAGGAACGTCACCTCGGACGTCGCCTCGCGCGCGAGCCGCACGGACCGCTCCTCGTCCACGACGGTGAGGCCGTAGCCGCTCTTCACCTCGACCGTGGTCGTGCCCTGCCGGGCCGCCTCGTCGAGGTGCCGGGCGAGCCCGGAGCGGAGGACGTCGTCGGACGTGGCGCGCGTCGCGGCGACGGTCGCCCGGATGCCGCCCGCCTCGTACGGGCGCCCCGCCATGCGCGCCTCGAACTCGGCGGCACGGTCGCCCGCGAACACGAGGTGGGTGTGCGAGTCGACGAACCCCGGGAGCACCGCGCGCCCGCCCGCGTCGACCGTCGCGTCCGGCTCCCGTCCGTCCAATGCAGGCCCGACGGCGTCCCGTGCCTCCCGGGCGGGGCCCGCCCAGGCGACCCGGCCGCCGTCGAGCAGCACGACGGCGTCCGTCACCAGGCCGGTCGGGTCGCCGTCGCGCGTGCCGGGGCCGCCCGGGGCGTTGGTCGTCAGCTCGCCGATGCCGGTGACGAGCGTCGACCCGGGCACCGACGACGTGCCCGCCGCGCGGCGACCCGTCACGGCGTCTCCCGCGCGGGGACGCGAAGCCCGCCGCGCTCGGCGGCGGCGACCGCGTCGTCGTACCCGGCGTCGACGTGGCGCAGCACCCCGAGGCCCGGGTCGTTCGACAGCACGCGCGCGAGCTTGGCCGCGGCGAGCGGCGTGCCGTCCGCGACGGACACCTGGCCCGCGTGGATCGAGCGGCCCATGCCGACGCCGCCGCCCTGGTGGATCGAGACCCACGTCGCGCCCGACGACGCGGCCGTGAGCGCGTTGAGCAGCGGCCAGTCGGCGATCGCGTCGGAGCCGTCGGCCATGGCCTCCGTCTCGCGGTACGGGGACGCGACCGACCCGGCGTCGAGATGGTCGCGGCCGATGACGACCGGCGCGCGCACCGCGCCCGACGCGACGAGGTCGTTGAACGCGAGGCCCGCGCGGTCGCGCTCGCCGTGCCCGAGCCAGCAGATGCGCGCGGGCAGGCCCTGGAACGCGACGCGCTCCTGGGCGGCGCGGATCCAGCGGTGAAGGTGGTCGTCGTCGAACAGGTCGAGCACGGCGGCGTCGGTCGCGGCGATGTCGCGCGGGTCGCCCGAGAGCGCGGCCCACCGGAACGGGCCCTTGCCCTGCGCGAACAGCGGCCGGATGTACGCGGGCACGAACCCGGGAAAGTCGAACGCCCGGTCGTAGCCGCCGCGGCGCGCCTCGTCGCGGATCGAGTTGCCGTAGTCGAAGACCTCGGCGCCCGCGTCGAGGAACCCGACCATGCCCTCGACGTGCCGGGCCATGGACTCGCGCGCGCGGTCGGTGAGCTCGTCGGGCTTCGCGGCGGCGTAGTCGGCCCAGTCCGCGAGGTCGACCCCGACCGGCAGGTACGACAGCGGGTCGTGCGCCGACGTCTGGTCCGTGACGACGTCGACCTCGACCCCGCGCCGCAGCAGCTCCGGCACGACCGTCGCGCTGTTCCCCTCGACCCCCACCGACAGCGCCCGGCGCTCGCGCCGCGCGTCCTCGACGAGCCGGACCGCGGCGTCGAGGTCGTCCGCGACCAGGTCGAGGTACCGCTCCCGGACGCGCCGGTCGAGGCGCGACCGGTCGACGTCGACCACGAGGCACGCCCCGCCGTTGAGCGTCACCGCGAGCGGCTGCGCGCCGCCCATGCCGCCGCACCCGCCGGTGAGGGTCAGCGTCCCGGCGAGCGTCCCGCCGAACCGCTTCGCGGCGACCGCGGCGAGCGTCTCGTACGTGCCCTGGAGGATGCCCTGCGCGCCGATGTAGATCCACGACCCCGCCGTCATCTGCCCGTACATCGTCAGGCCCATCGCCTCGAGCCGCCGGAACTCGGGCCACGTCGCCCAGTCCCCCACGAGGTTCGAGTTCGCGAGCAGCACGCGCGGCGCCCACTCGTGCGTCCGCAGCACCCCGACCGGCTTGCCCGACTGCACGAGGAGCGTCTCGTCGTCCGCGAGCGTCGTGAGGGTGCGGACGATCGCGTGGTAGCTCGGCCAGTCGCGCGCCGCCCGGCCCGTGCCGCCGTAGACGACGAGGTCGTCGGGCCGCTCCGCGACCTCCGGGTCGAGGTTGTTCATGAGCATCCGCAGCGGCGCCTCGGTCTGCCACGACCGCGCGGTGAGGGTCGTGCCGCGCGGGGCGCGGACGGGGACGGGCGTGCCGAGGCGGTGGGTCGGCTCGTGGGCCATGGTCGTCTCGCTCCTTCGGGTCGGGTGGGTCTCAGGCCAGGTGCCCGACGGCGGCGCTCGCCGCCGCGGTCACGGCACCCGTCGCGACGAGGTGGGTCACGGCCTCGATCTCGGGCGCGAGGTAGCGGTCCGGTCCGGGTCCCGCGGCGGCCGTGCGCACGAGGTCGCGCACGGCGCCGGTCCCCCGCGCGGGGTGCAGGGACCCGGCGTCGCAGCGGAGGTCGAGGGCGCGCGACGCGGTGAGCAGCTCGATCGCGAGGACGCGGCCCAGCCCGTCGACGGCGCGGCGGAGCTTGCGCGCCCCGGCCCAGCCCATGGACACGTGGTCCTCCTGCATGGCCGACGACGGGATCGAGTCGACGCTCGACGGCACCGCGAGCCGCTTGAGCTCCGAGACGATCCCCGCCGCCGTGTACTGCGCGATCATCAGCCCGGAGTCGACGCCCGGGTCGTCGGCGAGGAACGGCGGCAGGCCCTCGTTGCGGGCCTTGTCGAGGAACCGGTCCGTGCGGCGCTCGCTCATGCTCGCGACGTCGGCCGCGGCGATCGCGAGGAAGTCGAGCACGTACGCGACCGGGGCCCCGTGGAAGTTGCCGTTCGACTCGACGCGCCCGTCCACGGTGACGACCGGGTTGTCGATCGCCGCCGCGAGCTCCCGGCGCGCGACGGCGGCCGCGTGGTCGAGCGTGTCGCGCGCGGCGCCGTGCACCTGGGGCGCGCACCGCAGCGAGTACGCGTCCTGCACCCGGGTGCACTCGGGCCGGCCGTCGGCGTCGAGCGTGCGGTGGCTCGCCACGACGGGCGAGCCGTCGAGCAGCGCGCGCAGGTTCGCGGCCGACGCCGCCTGGCCGGGGTGCGGCCGCATCGCCACGAGGTCGGCCGCGAACGGCGCGTCCGAGCCGAGCAGCGCCTCGACGCTCGCCGCGGCCGCGACGTCGGCCGTCGTGAGCAGGGACCGCAGGTCGTGCAGCGCGAGCGCGAGCATCCCGAGCATGCCGTCGGTGCCGTTGATGAGCGCGAGGCCTTCCTTCTCGCGCAGCGCGAGCGGCACGATCCCGGCCGCAGCGAGCGCGTCGGCAGCGGGCACGACGGCTCCCGTCGCGTCCCGGACCTCGCCCTCGCCGAGCGCGGCGAGCGCCACGTGCGCGAGCGGCGCGAGGTCGCCCGAGCAGCCCAGCGAACCGAACTCCCGCACCACCGGCGTGATCCCGGCGTCGAGCATCGCGGCGTACGTCTGCGCGACGACGGGGCGCGCCCCGGTCCGCCCGGTCGCCAGGGTCCCGAGCCGCAGGAGCTGGAGCGCCCGCACGACCTCGCGCTCGACCTCCGGCCCCGACCCCGCCGCGTGCGACCGCACGAGGCTGAGCTGGAGCTGCGCGCGCCGCTCGACCGGGATGTGGCGGCGGGCGAGCGCACCGAACCCGGTCGAGACGCCGTAGTGCGGGCGGTCGTCGTCCGCGAGCCCCTCGACGACGGCGCGGCTCGCCGCCATCGCCTCGACCGCCGCGTCGGCGAGCCGGACGCGCGCGCCGTGCCGCGCGACGTCGACCACGTCGTCGATCGTCAGCGGGCCGTCGCCCACGACGACGACGCGCGCGGCGCGGGCCGGGTCGGAGACGGCCGGGGAGTGCGTCGTCGCTGTCATGCACTCAGGACACACCGCGGCCCGACGCGCCGGGAGCCCGCTGGGACCGATTCAGTCTGGGATCCCAGACAGGGTCCCTTGTTCCCTCCCCGACCGCAGAAGCCGGCCCTCTACCGCAGCTACCGACGCCGACGCCGCCGACGCCGACCAGGCCACCCCGGCGAGCCGAGCAGGCGGTCGTGGCGCGTCAGCCGCTCTGGACGCGCCACGATCACCTGTTGGGCACCGGGCGGGGGGGCGGGAGGGTCGGGCGGCGGCGGGGCGGCGGCGGGTCAGGCGTTCACGTAGGTCGCTAGGTGCTCCGCCGTGAGCGTGGAGCGGGCCGCGACGAGGTCGGCCGGGGTGCCCTCGAAGACGACGCGACCGCCGTCGTGCCCGGCGCCGGGGCCGAGGTCGATGATCCAGTCCGCGTGCGCCATGACCGCCTGGTGGTGCTCGATGACGATGACGGACTTGCCCGCGTCGACGATCCGGTCGAGGAGCCCGAGGAGGTTCTGCACGTCGGCGAGGTGGAGGCCGGTCGTCGGCTCGTCGAGCACGATCACGCCGCCCTTGTCGCCGAGGTGGGTCGCGAGCTTGAGGCGCTGGCGCTCGCCGCCGGACAGCGTCGTGAGCGGCTGGCCGAGGCTCACGTACCCGAGGCCGACGTCGTCGAGACGCTCGAGGATCGCCGCGGCGGCCGGCACCTTGCCCTCGCCCGACGAGAAGAACGCGCGCGCCTTGGCGACCGGCAGGTCGAGCACGTCGGCGATGTTCAGCCCGCCGAACGTGTAGTCGAGCACCGCGGCCTGGAACCGGCGTCCGCCGCAGTCCTCGCACGGGGTCGAGACGGTCTCCATGAAGCCGAGCTCGGTGTAGATGACGCCCGCGCCCTTGCACTCGGGGCACGCGCCCTCGGAGTTCGCGCTGAACAGGGCGGGCTTGACGCCGTTGGCCTTGGCGAACGCCTTGCGGATCGGCTCCAGCAGGCCCGTGTACGTCGCGGGGTTGCTGCGGCGCGAGCCTCGGACCGCGCTCTGGTCGATCGTCACGACGCCCTCGCGCCGCGACACCGACCCCTCGACGAGCGAGCTCTTGCCCGACCCGGCCACCCCGGTCAGGACGACGAGCACCCCGAGCGGGACGTCGACGTCCACGTCCTGGAGGTTGTGCGCGTCCGCGCCGCGAATCTCCAGCGCGCCCGACGGCGAGCGCACCTCCTCCTTGAGCGTCGCGCGGTCGTCGAGGTGGCGGCCGGTGACGGTGTCGCTCGCGCGCAGTCCGTCGACCGTGCCCTCGAACGTCACCCGGCCGCCGGCCGTGCCCGCACCCGGGCCGAGGTCGACGACGTGGTCCGCGACGACGATCGTCTCCGGCTTGTGCTCGACGACGAGGACGGTGTTGCCCTTGTCGCGCAGCTGGAGCAGGAGGCCGTTCATGCGGTCGATGTCGTGCGGGTGCAGGCCGATGGTCGGCTCGTCGAACACGTACGTGACGTCGGTGAGCGACGACCCGAGGTGCCGCAGCATCTTGATGCGCTGCGACTCGCCACCCGACAGCGTGCCCGACGGCCGGTCGAGGCTGAGGTAGCCCAGCCCGAGCTCGACGAACGACGCGAGGTTCTCACCGAGGGCGTTGACGACGGGCGCCATGTGCGGGTCGTCGAGGTCGCGGATCCACGCGGCGAGGTCGGTGATCTGCATCGCGCACAGGTCGGCGATGTTGACCCCGCGGATCTTCGACGAGCGCGCCGACTCGGACAGGCGCGTGCCGCCGCAGTCGGGGCACGGCGCGAACGTCGCCGCGCGCTCGACGAACGCGCGGACGTGCGGCTGGAGCGAGTCGACGTCCTTGGAGAACATCGACTTCTGGATCTTGGGGATGAGCCCCTCGTAGGTGACGTTGATCCCCATCGCCTTGATCTTGGTGGGCTCCTTGTAGAGGAAGTCCTCGAGCTGCTGCTCCGTGAACTCCCGGATCGGCCGATCGGCCGGGAAGAACCCCGACTCGGCGAACCCGCGCACCATCCACCCGTCGGCGGTGTACCCCGGGACCTTGATCGCGCCGTCGAGCAGGGACTTCGAGTCGTCGAAGATCTCGGTGAGGTCGAGGTCCGAGACCGCGCCGCGCCCCTCGCACCGCGGGCACATGCCGCCGTGGTAGATCGCGTTGCGGACGATCGTCTTCTCGCCCGTCGCGGACGTCATGATGCCGCTCGCCTTGCGCGCCGGGATGTTGAACGAGAACGCCGTGGGCGGCCCCACCTGCGGCTCGCCGAAGCGGCTGAACAGCACCCGCAGGATCGCGTTCGCGTCGGTCACCGTGCCCACCGTGGACCGCGGGTTGGCGCCCAGGCGCTCCTGGTCCACGACGATCGCCGTCGTGAGCCCCTCGAGGACGTCGACGTCGGGGCGGTCCAGCGTGGGCATGAAGCCCTGGAGGAACGCCGGGTACGTCTCGTTGATGAGGCGCTGCGACTCGGCCGCGACGGTGTCGAACACGAGCGAGCTCTTGCCCGACCCGGAGACGCCCGTGAACACCGTGAGGCGCCGCTTGGGGATCTCGACGCTCACGTCCTGGAGGTTGTTCGCCCGCGCCCCCTGGACCCGGATGACGTCGTGCGCGTCGGGGTCCTGGCGCTCCGAGGTCGACGTTCCCGTCGTCGTGGCCGTGCTCATGCGTGTCTCCTCGTCGTCGAGCCTCGTCGCGCGGTCGGGCGACCGGTCGACGGCGCCGACCGCCCGCTCCCGGCAGCCCGGGGAGAGTCTGCCGGAGAGCCGGACGGTCGGCGCGTGGATGGGTGCGGTGCGTGGGCGTCCCGGGGGTGAGGACCGGCCGCGCGGTCGGGACTCATCGCGTCGTGCACGACGGCGGCGCGACACCGGGTGGTCAGGGCGGACTCGCGGCGTGCTGGGGTCAGGAGCGCTGCTGGATGCGGATCTCGTTGCCCGCCGGGTCGCGGAACGCGCAGTCGCGCACGCCGTAGGGCTGGTCGATCGGCTCCTGCACGACCTCCGCCCCCGCGGCCTCGATCCGGGCGAACGTCTCGTCGACGTCGGGCGTCGCGAGGTTGACGCCGAAGTACGCGCCCTTGGCCACGATCTCCAGGAGGGCGCGCTTGTCGTCGTCGTTGAGGCCCGGCGTCGCGGCCGGCGGGTGCAGCACGATCGCGGTGTCCGGCTGGTCGGCCGGGCCCACGGTGATCCACCGCATCCCTTCGTAGCCGACGTCGTTGCGGACCTCGAAGCCGAGCACGTCGCGGTAGAACGCGAGCGACGCGTCGGGGTCGGTCTGGGGCAGGAAGCTGGAGTTGATGGTGAGGTTCATGAGAACGACGCTAGGACCGCCGTCCGGCCTGCGCTTCTCGATTCCTGACCGGTCGCGTGACGCGCCGGGCGACGCACGCCGGCATCCCGTCCAGCCGCTCCGCGCCGGGGACGGCGCCCGGGTCGGTGCCTGCCGTGGCCTCCGGCGGAGTGCCGGGCGAAGTGCCCGGCGCAGCGCCGCGCGCGGTGCCCGCCGCCGCGGCCGCCCGCGACTCCGCGGCAGCCGGGGAGCCGGCGTCGGACTCGGCCGCACGCCGTCGGTACACGCTCGGCGGCACGCCGACGAGCTCGGTGAAGCGCGTGCTGAACGTCCCCAGGGACGAGCACCCCACCGCGAAGCACACGTCCGTGACGCTCAGGTCGCCGCGGCGCAGCAGCGCCTTGGCGCGCTCGATGCGCCGCGTCATGAGGTACGCGTACACCGACTCCCCGTAGGCGGCCTTGAACTCGCGGCTCAGGTGCCCGGCAGACACGTGCACGCCGGACGCGAGCGCCGCGACGTCGAGCGGCTGCGCGTACTCCCGGTCGATCCGGTCGCGCACGCGCCGCAGGCGCGCGAGGTCGCGCAGGCGCTGGTCGTCGGGCGTCGTCGTCACGCCTCGATCGTGCCACGGGCCTACCGTGGCCTCCATGCCGAGCGACGTCCCCGCCGCGCGCCAGGCCGTGCGCGTGCTCACGTTCCTCGCCGCGCAGGCGGGCCCGTCGCCCGCGGCCGCCGTCGCGCAGGGCCTCGGGCTGCCCCGCTCGACCGTCTACCACCTGCTGTCCGTCCTCGTCGACGAGGGCTTCGTGACGCACCTGCCCGAGGAGCACCGGTACGGGCTCGGGACGGCCTCGCTCGCCCTCGGGTCGGCCTACGCGCGGCAGGCGCCGCTCGCGCGGCTCGCCCGGCCCGTCGTCGCGCGCCTCGTCGAGTCCACGGGCGAGAGCGCGCACCTCGCCGTGCTGAACGGGCGCGAGGTCCTCTACCTCGTCGAGCAGCGCGCGCCGCGCCGCCCCACGCTCGTGACCGACGTCGACGTCCGCCTCCCCGCCCACCTCACCGCGAGCGGGCGCGCCGTCCTCGCCGGGCTCCCCGCGGCCCAGGTCCGCGCCCTCTTCCCCGGCGCCGCGGCGTTCGCCGACCGCACCGGCGTCGGGCCGCAGTCCCTCGGCGCCCTGCGCGAGGTGCTGCGCGGCGTCCGACGGCGCGGCTGGGCCGAGGAGGACGGCGAGGTCACCCCCGGCCTCGCGTCCGTCGCGCACGCGGCCGTCGACCACACCGGCCTCCCCGTCGCCGGGATCGCCCTCACCTTCTGGTCCGACGACGCCCCGCCGGCCCGCCGCGCGGAGCTGGCCGCCGCCGTCGGGCACGCCGCCGCCGAGGTGAGTCGCCGCCTGGGCGCCCGGGCCGCCCCGACCCGCCCGACCTCCCCGAGGTAGAGCCCCGGTCCGCCGAGGTAGAGCCGTGGTCGGTGGGAGGGGCGTTGCGAGGGACCCGCGCGCGGGCTAGATTTTTCGGTGTGCCGAACTTTCTCACGCGGATGTCCGTATCCCGTGCTGCCGCAGCCGCCGTCGCGGTCCTCGCCGCAGCGACGCTGAGCGGCTGCTCGAGCGCCACGGACGCGGGGGCGACCCCGCCCGACGACGGCCGGCCCGTCGTGCTCACGACCTTCACCGTGCTCGCCGACATGGCAGAGAACGTGGCGGGCGACCACCTGCGCGTCGAGTCGATCACCAAGGTCGGGGCGGAGATCCACGGCTACGAGCCGACGCCCGGCGACGTCCGCAAAGCGGCGGACGCCGACCTCATCCTCGACAACGGCATGGGGCTCGAGGCGTGGTTCGGGCGGTTCGTCGACGGGCTGGACGTGCCGCACGTCGTCGTGAGCGAGGGCGTCGAGCCCATCGCACTCGGCGACGACACCGCCGAGGAGTACCAGGGCAAGGAGAACCCGCACGCCTGGATGTCGCCGGTCAACGCGCAGGTCTACGTGCAGAACATGGCCGACGCGTTCGCGGAGCTGGACCCGGCCCACGCCGACGACTACGCGGCGAACGCCGCGGCCTACTCCGCCGAGCTCGCCGCCGTGCACGACGAGCTCACGACGGCGCTCGACGCGCTGCCCGAGGGCCACCGCGCGCTCGTCACGTGCGAGGGCGCGTTCCCGTACCTCGCGCGCGACGCCGGGCTCGCGGAGAAGTACCTGTGGGCGGTCAACGCCGAGCAGCAGGCGACGCCGCAGTCGGTCGTCGGCGCCATCGAGTTCGTCGAGCAGCACGACGTCCCGGCCGTGTTCTGCGAGTCCACCGTCTCCGACGACGCGATGCAGCAGGTCGCGCGCGAGTCCGGCGCGGCGTTCGGCGGGACGCTCTACGTCGACTCCCTCTCCGCGCCCGACGGCCCCGTGCCGACCTATCTCGACCTCCTGCGCCACGACACCGAGACCATCGTCGCGGGCCTCACCGGCACCACCGCGGGCGGTGACGCGTGAGCGCGGGCGGGCGCGCGCCGTCGGGCACGCCCGCGATCGACGTGCGCGACCTCACCGTCCACTACGGCGACGTCCTCGCGCTCGACGGCGCGACGCTCACGCTCGGGGCGTCGAGCGGGCGCGGGACGGTGTGCGGGCTCGTCGGCATGAACGGCTCGGGCAAGTCGACGCTGTTCAAGGCGGTCATGGGCATGGTCCGGCCGGACCGCGGCACCGTCCTGGTCGACGGCGCACCCCCCGCGCGCGCCCGGCGCGCCCAGGCCGTGGGGTACGTGCCGCAGAGCGAGGACGTCGACTGGGCGTTCCCGCTGAGCGTGCGCGACGTCGTCATGACGGGCCGCTACGGCTACCAGGGCTTCACGCGGCGCACGCGGCCCGCGGACCGTGACGCCGTCGCGCACGCGCTGGAGCGCGTCGAGCTCACCGACCTGGCCGACCGGCAGATCGGCGCGCTCTCGGGCGGGCAGCGCAAGCGCGCGTTCGTCGCCCGGGGGCTCGCGCAGGGCGCGACGATCCTCCTGCTCGACGAGCCGTTCGCCGGCGTGGACAAGCGCACGGAGGCGACGATCACCGCGCTGCTGCGCGAGCTCGCGGCCGGCGGGGCGACCGTCCTCGTCTCGACGCACGACCTGCACGCGCTGCCCGAGCTCGCCGACGAGGCGGTGCTGCTCCATCGCCGCGTCCTGCTGCGCTCGACGCCCGCGGAGGTCCTGCGGCCCGAGAACCTCGCGCTCGCGTTCGGCGTGGAGGTGGCCCCGTGACCGACCTCCTCGCCACCCTCCTGGAGCCCCTGTCGTTCGAGTTCCTGCGCACCGCGCTCGCCGTCACGGTGACTGCCGGGATCGTGTGCGGCGTGCTGTCGTGCTGGCTCGTGCTCGTGGGCTGGTCCCTCATGGGCGACGCCGTCTCGCACGCCGTGCTGCCGGGCGTCGTGCTCGCGTACGTGGTGGGGGCGCCGTTCGCGCTCGGCGCGCTCGTCTTCGGGCTGCTCGCGGTGCTCCTCATCGGCGCGGTGCGCGACACGTCCCGTGTGAAGGAGGACGCCGCGATCGGGGTCGTGTTCACGACGCTGTTCGCGCTCGGGCTCGTCCTCATCTCCGTGACGCCGAGCCAGACGGACCTCAACCACATCCTGTTCGGCAACCTGCTCGGGGTGTCGCGCGCGGACCTGCTCCAGGTGCTGGCGCTGGGTGCGGTGACGCTCGCGGTCGTCGTGCTCAAGCGGCGCGACCTCACGCTCTACGCGTTCGACCCGACGCACGCGCACGCGATCGGGCTCTCGCCCCGACGGCTCGGCGCGCTGCTGCTCGGCCTGCTCGCGCTCACGGTCGTGGTCGCGCTCCAGGCCGTCGGCGTGGTCCTCGTGGTCGCGCTGCTCATCACGCCCGGCGCGACGGCGTACCTCCTCACCGACCGCTTCTCGCGGATGCTGTGGATCTCGCCGCTCGTCGCGGCGGTGTGCGGGGTCGTGGGCATCTACGTCAGCTACTACCTCGACACGGCGTCGGGCGGGACGGTCGTCGTCGCGCTGGGCGTGGCGTTCGCGCTCGCGTACCTGTTCAGCCCGCGGCACGGGCTCGTCGGGACGCGGGTCGCGGCGGCCCGACGCCGTCGGCTCGCGCGCGTCTGAGCGGCCGGGCCCGGCGGCCCGGACCCGGTCCGGGCCGCCGGACCACGTCTCCTGCGTGCGCTGTGTGCGAAATCTCCATGAATTCGCCCTCGATTCCCTGGTGCTTCTCAGGTTCGCCCGGGAGACTTGTGGCCATGTCAGCGAGGACGAGCGAGCCCACGACGCCGCAGCGCACGCGCACGTCTGCCCGGTTCGCCGCGGCGAGCCTGCTCGCGCTGTCCATGATGCTGCCGATGTGCTCGACGGCGAGCGCCGCCGAGGTCCAGCAGCTCATCGCCGACGCGCAGGTCCAGACGGAGACCATCGGGAACGACCTCGACCGCGTGCACGCCCAGCTCCCCGCCCTGCACCCCGTGCTCCGCAACGACGTGCTCGACGCCGTGGAGTCGGTCCAGGCGGCGACGGACGAGGCCCGCTCCGCGCTCGAGCGCGCGACCGACGACGACGAGGCGGCCGACGGTCGCGCGGCCGTCGCGCTCGCCGACGCCCAGGTCGCGCTCGACGCGGCGTCCGCCCAGCTCCGCCACGTGACGGACCTCGCGCACGACGCGGGCGAGGGCGTGGCCGTCGCGCTGGAGCGCCTGCAGGCGCACATCGACACGCTCCGCGGCGAGACGAGCCGCGCGGGGGCCTGAGCCCGACCACCCGGCCGCCGCGGCACCGGAGCGCCGTCGCCGCGCGGTCCTCGACCACCCTTCCTACGATGGCGAGATGCCTCGTGTCACCGGGATCGTCAAGCCGCACGAGGCGCTCCCCGGCGTCGCCCGCCTCGACCGCGCCGTGAACCGCTGGACGAACCGCCGCGCGCTGGGGCCCGCCGCCGACACCGCGCTCTCCCGCCTCTCGACGTGGGCCGACCACAGCGTGCTGTGGGCCGGGGCCGCCGTCGGGATCGCCGCCACCGGGCGGCGCGGGCGCGACGCCGCCCTGCGCGGCTACGGCTCGCTGCTCGTGTCGAGCGTCCTCGCGAACGTCGTCGGCAAGACCGTGTTCGGGGGCGTGCGTCCGTCGCTCGACGGCCTCCCGCTGTGGCGCCGTGTGGCGGACCCGCCGACCTCGCCGTCGTTCCCGTCGGGCCACTCGGCGTCGGCCGCCGCGTTCGTCACGGGCGTCGCGATCGAGTGGCCGACGGTCGGGCTGGCGCTCACGCCGCTCGCCGGGGCCGTCCTGTACTCGCGCCTGCACACGGGCTCGCACTGGTTCTCGGACGTCGCCGCGGGCGCGGCGCTGGGCGTCGGGGTCGCGCTCGCGGGTCGTGTGCTCATCCCCGGCCGTGCCGAGCAGCGCCCCGACGTCCCGGCGGGTCCGCCCGCGGACGTCCCCGCGCTCGACGACGGCGCGGGCCTCTTCGTCGTCGTCAACCCGGCGGCGGGTTCGGGCCGGATCCTCAAGGAGGACCCGCTCGCGGCGGTCCGCGACGGGCTCCCGCGCGCCGACGTCCACGTGCTCGCCGAGGGCGACGACCTCCGTCGCCTGTACGACGACGCCGCCGCGCAGGGCGCCCGCGCGTTCGGCATCAGCGGCGGGGACGGCACGGTGTCGACCGCGGCCGCGGCGGCGCGCGCGCACGACCTCCCGCTCGCCGTGCTCCCCGGCGGCACCCTCAACCACTTCGCGCGCGCGGCCGACCTCACGTCGATGCGCGCGACGATCGAGGCGGTCCGCACCGGCTCGGGCGTGACGATCGACGTCGCGGACCTCGAGGTCGACGGGGTCGAGGGGCCGCCCCGCACGGTGCTCAACACGTTCTCGGCCGGCGTGTACCCGGAGCTCGTCACCGAGCGCGAGAAGCACGAGCACCGGCTGGGCAAGTGGCCGGCCGCCGTCCTCGCGGCGGCACGCGTGCTGCGGCGCGCGCACCGCGTGCGCATGACCGTCGACGGGCACGAGGGCGAGTACTGGTCGCTGTTCGCCGGGGTGAACCGCTACTACCCGCAGAGCCTCGCGCCGGTCGAGCGGCACCGCCTCGACGACGGCGTGCTCGACGTCCGCACGGCCCGGGCCGAGCGGCGCGCGAGCCGGCTGCGCACGTTCCTCGAGGTCGCCGCGGGCGACGCGGGGACGCGCGTCGC
This sequence comes from Cellulosimicrobium sp. EB106-03-01-XG111, assembly GCF_058792115.1. Taxonomy (NCBI): domain Bacteria; kingdom Bacillati; phylum Actinomycetota; class Actinomycetes; order Micrococcales; family Promicromonosporaceae; genus Cellulosimicrobium; species Cellulosimicrobium sp. EB106-03-01-XG111. The sequence goes on along the minus strand of NZ_JBYTEQ010000001.1, from coordinate 144,825 downwards.
GCGGCGCGTGCCCGGGGTGCGCGGGCACCTCGTGGTCGACGCGACGTCCGTCCCGGCCCTCGAGCTCCGCTTCCCCGCGCGCGGCGCGGTCGTCGGGCCCGACGGCGAGGCCGTCACGACGGACCGCTCCCCCGACGCCGAGCACGGGCGCCCCGGGTCGCCGCCCGTGGTGCTCGCGCACGACGGCGAGACGCTCTCCCTCGACGACGTCACGCCCGGCGGGCCGGTCACGGTGCGTCTCACTATGCGGCGCGGGGCGCTGCGCCTGTACGCCCCGAGCGACCCGACGGCGGGTTGATCCGTCCGCCCTGTCCGGTATGTCCTGTGTTCACGGCAGCCGGGGAGAACTCCCCCTGTTCAGGCACATGCGCCATGCCCCACAATGAGCCCCGCAGTCGCGCGGACGGCACCCCGTCCGCGCCCCGTCCGGACTCGACCACGTCGGCCCCACCAGAAAGCAGAAGAACCATGGCCCAGCAGTACCCCGCCGCTCCGCAGGCCCCCGCCGGCTACTCGGCCCCGATCGAGGACCCGGGCAAGACCCTCGGCATCGTCGGCTTCGTCCTCGCGTTCGTCTTCGCGATCGCGGGCATCGTCGTCAGCGCGATCGCGCGCAAGAAGAGCAAGGAGGCGGGCTTCGACAACCAGCTCGCCAAGTGGGGCCTCATCCTCAGCATCGTCTTCACCGTGCTCGGCGCCATCGGCTTCATCATCTACATCGTCGCCATCGCGGCGCTCGTCGCGAGCGGCGACGTCGCGACGTACTGACGTCCCCGCCGGTCCGCCGGCGGCACCGACGGCCGTCGTCCCACCCGGGGCGGCGGCCGTCGTCGTCCCCGCCGGGGCCGCTCGCGCACGGGTCGCGGAAGATCCGCGGGCCGGGCACGGTTGAGACGGCGCACGACCGCGCCGCCGGTGAGAGCACCGGTCCCCCGACGGTCGCCCGACCGCAGGAGCAGACGATGACCGACGAGACGACCTCCTCGATCCCCGCCGAGCGCGGGACAGCAGCACCGGACCCCACGACGGTCGAGCTCGGGCTCGACACCTTCGGCGACGTGACCGCCGGGGCGGACGGCGTGCTCCTCAGCGGCGCGCGCACCATCCGCGACGTCGTCGAGGAGGCGGAGCTCGCGGACCAGGTCGGCGTCGACTTCTTCGGCGTCGGGGAGCACCACCGCGCGGACTTCGCCATCAGCGCGCCCGAGGTGGTGCTCGCCGGGATCGCGACGCGGACGTCGCGCATCCGCCTCGGCTCCGCGGTGACCGTGCTCAGCTCCGACGACCCGGTGCGCGTCTTCGAGCGGTTCTCGACGCTCGACGCGCTGTCCGGCGGGCGCGCGGAGGTCATCCTGGGGCGCGGGTCGTTCATCGAGTCGTTCCCGCTGTTCGGCTACGACCTCGCCGACTACGAGGTGCTGTTCGAGGAGAAGCTCGACCTGTTCGTCCACCTGCTCGACGAGGGCCCGGTCACGTGGTCGGGCACGACGCGCGCCGGGCTCGCCGACCAGGAGGTCTGGCCCAAGACCGAGAGCGGGCGCCTGCGCACGTGGGTCGGTGTCGGCGGCTCGCCCGAGTCGGTCGTGCGGACCGCGCGGCACGGGCTGGGGCTCATGCTCGCGATCATCGGCGGCGAGCCCGAGCGGTTCCGCCCCTACGTGGACCTCTACCACCGCGCGGTCGAGGAGCTCGGCACGCCCGTGCTGCCGATCGGCGTGCACTCGCCCGGCCATGTCGCCGAGACCGACGAGCAGGCCCAGGAGGAGGTCTACGAGCACTTCGCGGCGATGAACAACCGCATCGGGCGCGAGCGCGGCTGGCCCGCCTACCACCGCGGTCGGTTCGCCCACGACGTGCGCGACGGCTCGCTCTACGTCGGCTCGCCCGAGACCGTGGCCCGCAAGATCGCCCGCACCGTCCGCCTCCTCGGCGCGGGCCGGTTCGACCTCAAGTACTCGACCGGCACGCTCCCCCACTCGACGATGCTGCGCAGCATCGAGCTCTACGGCACCCAGGTGATCCCGCGCGTCCGCGAGCTCCTCGCGGAGAGCTGACCCCCACCCGGCCCGGCCAGCCGGTCAGCCGCGGCCGGCGGCGCGCAGCGCGGCGGCCTCGAGGTCCGGCGGGAGCCCGACGGCGGGGCGGTCCGCGCGCTGCGGCGTCGCCTCTCCCGCGGCGTCGAGGGCGCGGAGCCACGCCCACGTGTCGCGCACCGTCTCGCGCACGTCGCGCGGGTGCAGGCCGAGCGCCGCCGCGCGCGACGTGTCGGAACCGTGCAGCGCGTCGTGCAGCTCGCCCGGAGGCAGCCAGACCGGGAGCTGGGTCCACGGCTCGATCCCGGCCTCGAGGACGACCTCCGGGTCGACCCACACGAGCTCGGCGGGCGGGTTGCCTGCCGCCGCCGCGTCGGCGGCGGTCGCGTCGACGCACGCCGCGAGCAGCTCGCCCATGGTCGTGTGGCCGGGCGCGCTGACGACGTCGACCGGCCCGGACGCGCCTGCGAGCGCCGCGTCGAGCGCGAACGCGGCGAGGTCGCGCGCGTCGACGTACTGCAGCGGCAGGTCGGCGGGCCCGGGGGCGAGCACCGGGCCGCCGCGCGCGACGCGCCGCAGCCACCACGGCAGGCGGCCCACGTTCTCGCGCGCCCCGAGGATCAGGCCCGCGCGCAGCAGGATCGCCCGGTCGCCGAGCGCGTCGGTCACGGCGATCTCGGCGCCGCGCTTGGCGCGCGCGTAGTCGTCGGACGTCGTGTCGTCCGGGTCGCCGTCGACCAGCTCCGACGTCTCGTCGGCTCCGCGCGGCCGCGGGAACGGGTACACCGAGCGCGACGACACGTAGACGTACCGGTCGTCGCCCGGCACCCGACCGGCGAGGAGCCGGGCGGCGTCGCGCGCCGCCCCGGGCGCCCAGGACCACGTGTCGACGACGACGTCCCACTTCTGCGGGACGTCGTCCGCGCGCAGCGCGTCCAGGCCGTCGGGCCGGGTGCGGTCGCCCACGAGCTGCCGGACGCCGTCGGGCACGGGCGTGGTGCCCCGGTTGAGGACGGTGACGTCCCAGCCGCGGGCGAGGGCGTCGTCGACGACGGCGCGCCCCACGAAGTCGGAGCCGCCGAGCACGAGGAGTCGGGTCATGGGCCCACTGTGGCGCGCCGTCGGTCCGCTTGCAGCCCGTTACGCCGCCCGCAGACGGCCGCGGGAGGGGACCTCACGACCTCGCGAGCCTTCCGCAGAGCACACTGGCCAGGTATCCTGGCCAGGACACCCCACCCGAGGAGCGGCGATGCAGGTCAACGTGCTCGAGGCCAAGAACAACCTCTCTCAGCTCGTCAGCCGTGCCGCGGCCGGCGAGGACGTGGTCATCGCGCGGCGTGGCGTCCCGCTCGTGCGACTCGTGCCGGTCCGGGCCGACCTCGCGCACGGGACCGGGGCGGCGATCGTCGAGTGGCTCGACGACCACCCGCCGTCGCGACGGACCGCCCGCTCGGCGAGCCAGATCGACGCCGACATCGAGGCCGCGCGCGAGGGCTGGGAGTGATCTACCTCGACACGTGCCTCGTCATCTACCTGGTGGAGGACGCCGAGCGTGGTCCGCACGTGCGTGAGCTGCTGGCCCGGCACGGGCACGAGGAGTTCGCGATCAGCCCGCTCGTCCGGCTCGAGTGCCTCGTGGGACCGCTGGGGTCCCGGGACCCGGAGCTCGAGGACCGGTACCGGGGCGCGCTCGACCTGTTCGTCGAGCTTCCTCTCGATGCCACGGCCTTCGAGCGGGCTGCACGCCTACGCGCCTCCTCGTCGCTCCGGACGCCCGACGCGCTGCACCTCGCTGCCGCGCAGGTCCACGGGTGCACAGCCTTGTGGACGAACGACTCGCGGCTCGCCGTCGCCGGGCGAGGGCTCGCCGTCGACGTCCTGCACGGCGACTGACCCAGGGGCGAGCGGTCAGTCCGGGTCGGTCGGGTCCAGGGGTGCCTCGGGGTCGAGGTTGACGACGCCGCGGCGCCAGTAGCCGTGGACGGCGAGCTGGTCGGGCCGCGCCCCGGAGCCGCGCAGCGCGCGGCGGACCGCGACGAGGTCGGTCGCCTCGCCCGCGGCGAACACGTACTCGTCGGCGTCGAGCGGGCCCAGCGCGCGGACGGCCTCGGCGAGCTGCCCCGGCCCGTCGGTGCGGTAGAGGAGCTCGGTCGTCGCGCGCCCGAGCTCGTCCTCGACGAACGCCTCGTCGACGTCGTCGCCGATCTCCACGATCGCGGTCACCGGCACGTCGGCCCCGATCGCCTCCACCCAGCGCGCGAGCGCCGGGAGGCCCGACTCGTCCCCCACGAGCAGGAGCCGCCCGACGCCGTCCGGCACGGCGCGGCTCGTCGTCGGGCCGGCGAGCACGACCTCGTCGCCCACCGCCGCCCCTGCGGCCCACGCCGACGCCGGGCCACCCTCGCCGGTGGGCGGCGCACCCGGGCCGGTGCCGCCGTGGAGCACCCAGTCGACGTCGACCTCGGGAACCCCGTCGACGGTCCGCGTCGCCCGGACGGTCAGCTCGCGCGAGATCGACACGGCGCCCGTCGGGCGCTGGAGGGCACCGTCGTCGGTGAGCGTCGGGGCGTGCAGGACGCCGGTGGCCGGGTCCGGGAGGAACACCTTGACGTGGTCGTCGGGGCCGGGCACGCGCAGCGTCGCGAGCGAGGCCTCGCTCGGCCGTCCGTCGTCGGGCGCGGCCGGGGCGGCGTCGCGGAACGTGAGGCGGCGCAGCGCGCCGGACGTCTCCCGGACGGCGTGCACGCGGACGCGGCGCGGGACGAGGTCGAGGCGGGTCACGGGTCGGGAGAACACGGCCCCATTCTGCGCCGAGCACGACGCCGCCGTCGTCATCGGCCGGATGACGACGGCGACGTCGTGGTCGAGCGCGCGGTACCCCGTTCTCGACGGTCGCGGGCGTCAGGCGAAGAAGACCCGGAGGTCGGCGACGACGTCGAGCGGGACCTCGAGCGCCGCGTAGTGACCGCCGCGCGGGTGCTCGGTCCAGTGCTCGATCCGGGCGTTGTCGCGCTCGGCGAACGCGCGGATCGTCTGGAAGTCGTCGGCGAAGACGGCCACGCCGATCCGGCCCCGGCTCACCTCCGGCTCGGCGCCCGAGCGCTGCTCCGCGTAGTGGTAGCGCGCGGCGGTCGCGTAGGAGTTGGTCAGCCAGTAGAGCGTCGCCTGCGCGAGCACCTGGCCGGCGGTCACGAGGCTCGTCCCGTTGCCGAAGCTCTCGAACAGCTCGTGGTACGCGAGGACGGCGACGGGCGAGTCGGCGAGGCCCGCGGCCATCGTCTGCGGCCGCGACGCGTTCATCGTGTTGTACGCGCCCACGGACTGGAACCACTGGAGGTGCCCGAGCGCGGCGAGCTCCTTCTCGCCGAAGCCGTCCATCTCGCCGGGAGCACCGGACGGGAAGGAGAAGAGCTGGAGCACGTGGGCGCCGAGGAAGCCCTCCGGGTCGAGCACCGCGAGCTCGCGCCCGACCATCGCGCCGCCGTCGCTGCCGTGGATCCCGTACGACGCGTACCCGAGGTCGCGCATGAGGACGTCGTACGCGCGGGCGACGCGCGCCATCGTCCAGTCCGTGTCACCGACGACCGGGGTGGAGAAGCCGAAGCCCGGCATGGAGGGGATGACGAGGTGGAACGCGTCCTCGGGCCGGCCGCCGTGGGCGACCGGGTCGACGAGCGGGTCGATCATGTCGAGGAAGTCGAGGAACGAGCCCGGGTAGGTGTGCGCGAGCAGCAGCGGCGTCGCGTCGTCGTGCCGGGAGCGCACGTGGAGGTAGTGGATCGGCTGGCCGTCGATCTCGGTGCGGAAGCCCGGGTACGCGTTCACCCGGTCCTCAACGGCCCTCCAGTCGAACGCGGTCCAGCGCCCGACCATGTCGCGCAGGTAGGACTCGGGCGTCCCGTAGTCCCAGGAGTCGCCGGGAGCCGCGGGCGCGAACCGGGTCCGCTCGAGCCGGGACCGGAGGTCGTCGAGGTCGGCCTGCGGGACGGCGACGGAGAACGGGCGGTGCTCGAGGGACGGGGAGAGGTGGGACGCGGTCATGGTGGTCTCCTCGGTCGGGCGGGGCCTCGTGCCCTGCTCTGCTCCCGACTCTAGGAAGGGTTCAGGAACGCTTCCTTCCGTTATTCTGGCTGTGCTCTGAGGAGTTCTCCCGCGTCGTCCGTCGACCTCAGGAGGGGCCCATGGCCTCCACCTCGGCCCGCATGCTCGCGCTGCTCGGCCTGCTCCAGTCGCGCCCCGACTGGTCGGGCGCCGAGCTCGCCGAGCGCCTCGACGTCAGCGACCGCACGGTCCGCAACGACGTCGCCCGCCTGCGCGAGCTCGGCTACCCCGTCGACGCGGTGCGCGGCCCGGGCGGCCGGTACCGGCTCGGCGCCGGGGCCCGGCTGCCCCCGCTCCTGCTCGACGACGCCGAGGCCGTCGCGGTCGCCGTCGGGCTGCGGGCCGCGACCGGCACGGCGGGCTTCGAGGAGTCCGGGGCGTCCGCGCTCGCGAAGCTGGAGCAGGTCATGCCGGACCGCCTGCGCCGTCGGCTCGCCGCGCTCCGGTCCGCGAGCACCGCCGGCCCCGCGAACACGGACTCGAACGTCGAGGACCCGGTCGTCGACCCGGACACCCTGACCGCCCTGGCCGACGCCGTGCGCGACCACCAGAGCCTGCGCTGCTTCTACCGCGACGAGCCGCTCGAGCTGGAGCCGTACCGCCTCGTCGCGTGGCAGCGCCGCTGGTTCCTCGTCGCGCGCGACCCGGCGACCGGCGGGTGGGACCCCTACCGGGTCGACTGGCTCGTGCTGCGCGTGCCGGGCGGGCGGCGGTTCGCGCCGGTGGACTTTCCCGGAGACCTGACCGAGCTCGTCGTCCGGGAGGTCGCGCGCGCGGGCTGGGCCGTGCACGCCCGGATCGTCGTGGACGCGCCCGCCGACGAGGTCCTGCGGCGCATCAACCCGACGGTCGGCACGGTCGAGCCGCTCGCCGACGACCGCTGCGTCCTCGTCACCGGCGGCGACAGCGTCGAGGTCGTCGCGGTGTGGGTCGGGATGCTCGGCCTGGACTTCCACGTGACGGAGCCGCCGGCCCTGGTCGACCACGTGCGCACCCTGGCCACCCGCTACGCCCGCGCAACCCCGCCGTGACCCACCCCCCGCCCCCGCCGCCCCCCACGCCCCCCCCCGGGCGCCGTCGAACACGGGGCTGGCGACCTCTTCTCGACGAAAACGGTCGCTGATCCCGTGCTCGGCGCCGGTCGAGGGCGACGGTCAGGACCGGGAGCAATGAAGTTGCGGCGAGTTGAGAGAATGGACCGTCGTGAGTACCGAGCCCGCAGCGAACCAGCCTGACGCGCGCCCTCCCCAGCGGGAGGGTGCCGCCGAGGGCACCCCGCGCGAGGGTCGCCGACGCCGCGGGAACCGCCGCGGTCGTGGCCGGGGCGAGCGGGCGGCGTCGGGCCCGCGGCAGGTGAGCCGCGCGCAGCTCGACCGGGCCGCGCAGGCGCGCGAAAACGTGACGGTCCCGCCCATCACCTACCCCGAGCAGCTCCCGGTCAGCGCCCGACGCGCGGACATCGCCGCCGCGATCCGTGACCACCAGGTCGTCATCGTCGCGGGCGAGACGGGCTCCGGGAAGACGACGCAGCTCCCCAAGATCGCGCTCGAGCTGGGCCGTGGCCGCACGGGTCAGGTCGGGCACACGCAGCCTCGCCGCATCGCCGCGCGCACGGTCGCCGAGCGGATCGCGGAGGAGCTCGGCACGGAGCTGGGCGGCGTCGTCGGGTACCAGGTGCGGTTCACCGACACCTCCAGCGAGGACACGCTCGTCAAGGTCATGACGGACGGCATCCTGCTCGCGCAGATCCAGCGCGACCCGGAGCTGCTCGCGTACGACACGATCATCGTCGACGAGGCGCACGAGCGGTCCCTCAACATCGACTTCCTGCTCGGCTACCTCGCGCGGCTCCTGCCGCGCCGGCCCGACCTCAAGCTGATCATCACGTCGGCGACGATCGACTCCGCGCGCTTCGCGCAGCACTTCTCCCCCGCGCACCTCGCCCAGCTCGGCGGCGCGCCGGAGTACGTGGTCGACGCGCTGCCCGACGCCGCGCCCGTCGTCGAGGTGTCCGGCCGCACCTACCCGGTCGAGATCCGGTACCGGCCGCTGTCCCCCGACGTCGACCCCGGCTCCGGGAAGGCGAAGGGTCGTTCCGGCGCCGAGGAGAAGGACCTCGTGACCGGCATCGTCGACGCGTGCGACGAGCTCATGCGCGAGGGACCGGGCGACATCCTCGTGTTCCTCTCCGGCGAGCGCGAGATCCACGACGCCGCCGACGCGCTCACCGGGCACCTCAAGGACCGCGTCACCGACCCGAAGCACCCGCAGCGCGTCGAGATCCTGCCGCTGTACGCGCGGCTGTCGTCGGCCGAGCAGCACCGCGTGTTCCAGGCGCACTCCTCGCGGCGCATCGTGCTCGCGACGAACGTCGCCGAGACGTCGCTCACGGTGCCGGGCATCCACTACGTCGTCGACCCCGGCACGGCCCGCATCTCGCGCTACTCCAAGGCGACGAAGGTCCAGCGCCTGCCCATCGAGCCCGTCTCGCAGGCGAGCGCGAACCAGCGCTCCGGCCGCTCCGGCCGCGTCGCCGACGGCATCGCGGTGCGCCTCTACTCCGAGGACGACTTCCTCTCCCGGCCCGAGTTCACCGAGCCGGAGATCCTGCGCACCTCCCTCGCGTCGGTGCTGCTCCAGATGATCTCCGTCGGCGTCGTCGAGACCCCCGACGAGGTCGCGCGCTTCCCGTTCGTCGAGCCCCCGGACACCCGCGCCGTGCGCGACGGCGTCCAGCTCCTCACCGAGCTCGGCGCCCTCGCCACGTCCGACGGCGTCACGCGCCTCACCGAGGTCGGGCGCGTCCTCGCGCAGCTCCCCATGGACCCCCGCCTCGCCCGCATGATCTGGGAGGGCTCGAGGCTCGGCGTCGCGCGCGAGGTCGCGATCATCGCCGCCGTCATGTCGATCCAGGACCCGCGCGAGCGCCCCGCCGAGGTCCGCGCGCAGGCCGACCAGGCGCACGCGCGCTTCACCGACCCGCACTCCGACTTCCTCACCTACCTCAACGTCTGGGAGTACGTCCGCGAGCAGCAGCACGAGCTCTCGTCGTCGGCCTTCCGCCGCCTGTGCAAGGCCGAGTACCTCAACTTCCTGCGCATCCGCGAGTGGCAGGACGTCGTCGCCCAGCTCCGCGAGATGTCCAAGCCCCTCGGCATCGACATGTCCTACACGCCGCGCGCACGCGGCGCGGCCGGTGACGCCCCGCGGCGAGGTCCAGGACGAGCGGCGGCTGCGCCCGAGGATGCGAAGGGCGTGGCGGGCCTGGCGGGAGCGACGCGAGGAACGAGCGGCGCGGATGGTAGCCCGAGCACCTCGGGGGCAGCCGCCGCGGACCCTACCACCGCTCCCGACGCAACCCCCGACACCCAGGCCTACAATCGCGCCTGGGACGGCGACACGATCCACAAGGCGCTGCTGTCCGGTCTGCTGTCGCAGATCGGGATGCAGGACACGGGCGAGGTGAAGGCGTCGTCGGTCGCGCACCTCAAGGGCGAGGCCCGCGCCAAGGCGCTGCGGCGCGCGCAGAAGCAGGCCCGCAACGAGTACACCGGCGCGCGCGGCGCGCGGTTCGCGATCTTCCCCGGCTCGCCGCTCAGCAAGAAGCCGCCGGCGTGGATCATGGCGGGCGAGCTCGTCGAGACGTCGCGGCTGTGGGCGCGCGACGTCGCCCGCGTCCAGCCCGAGTGGGCCGAGGACCTCGCCGGCGACCTCGCGCGGCGCACGTACTCCGAGCCGCACTGGTCGACCAAGCGCGGCGCCGCGATCGCGACCGAGAAGGTGCTGCTGTACGGCGTGCCGATCGTCGCGGACCGCAAGGTCCTGTACGCGAAGGTCGACCCCGAGGCCGCGCGCGAGATGTTCGTGCGGCACGCGCTCGTACAGGGCGAGTGGACGACGCACCACCGGTTCTTCCACGACAACCGCAAGCTCCTCGCCGAGGCGGAGGAGCTGGAGGCGCGCTCGCGCCAGCGCGGGCTCGTCGTCGACGACGACGTGCTGTTCGACTTCTACGACGAGCGCGTGCCCGACGACGTCGTCTCCGCCGCGCACTTCGACCGCTGGTGGAAGACGGCGCAGCGCCGCGACCCCGACCTGCTCACCTTCACGCTCGAACAGCTCGTGCCCGACGCCGAGCAGGTCGACACGTCGCAGTTCCCGGAGACCTGGCCCCAGGGCGAGCTCACGCTCCCGCTCACCTACCAGTTCCAGCCCGGGACCGAGGCCGACGGCGTGACCGTGCACGTCCCGATCTCCGTGCTCAACCGCGTCGTCCCCGACGGGTTCGACTGGATGGTGCCCGGACTCCTCGACGAGCTCGCCACCGCGACGATCCGCTCGCTGCCCAAGCCGGTCCGCGTCCAGCTCGTGCCGGCGCCGGACGTCGCGCGCGACGTCGTCGCCTGGCTCCGCGAGCACACGCCCGCCTGGGAGGACATGGCCCGCGCGGGCGACATGGCCGAGCCGTTCCACGTCGCGTTCACGCGCGCCGTGCGGGCGCTGCGCGACGTCGTCATCCCCGACGACGCGTGGGGCCCCGAGCAGGAAGCACGCCTGCCCGCGCACCTGCGCATGACGTTCCGGGTCGAGGACACCCGAGGCCGCGGCGGTTCCGTCGTGCTCGACGAGTCGAAGGACCTCCTCGCTCTCCAGCGCCGTCTCGCCGCCCAGAACCAGGCCGCGGTCCGCGCGGCGGTCAAGGGAGCGGTGGGTGCTGCTCTTCGTGAGGCCGCTTCGGGATCGGTTCCCGGGTCGGGTGCGTCGGTCTCGGGGTCGGGTGCGTCGGTCTCGGGGTCGGGTCCGCCGGCGGAGGGGGCGTCGGTGCTCGGGCTACCATCCGCGCCGCTCGTTCCTCACGGCGCTCCCGCCAGGCCCGCCACGCCCTTCGCATCCGACGCCCCCTCCCCCGCCTCCGCGTCCGGCTCACCCGGCGCCGAGGGCCGGACCGCGGCGCCCGACGGCGAGGGGTCGGCCTCGGCCACCGGCTCGCCGGAGCGACATGGAGAGCGCGCTGCGGGCCCGACCACGAGCGTGCTCGTCACCGAGCAGAGCGGGCTCACCACGTGGCCCGAAGGCCTGCCGAACGGCGAGTTGCCCGCGACGGTGTCGACCGACCTCGGGGGCGGGGTCGTGGTGCGCGGGTACCCGGCGGTCGTCGAGGAGCAGGACGCGAAGGGGAAGCCGGTCGTCGCGCTGCGCGTGCTGGCCGACGCGACCGCTCAGGCGCGCGAGCACGCGCGGGGCGTGCGGCGGCTGCTGCTGGCCGAGACGGCGCTCCAGACGGGGCGCATCACGAGCCGGTGGAACGGGACGCAGTCCCTCACGTTGGCCGCCGGCCCGTACCGGAACACGGACGCGCTCGTCGCGGACCTGCAGCTCGCCGCGGTGATCGCGCTGACGAGCGGAGGCAGCGGGCCCTACGGCGCGCAGCCGGACGCCGCGACGATCCGCGACGCCGAGGCCTACGCGGCCGCGCGCACGTTCGTCCGGGCGCACCTGGAGGAGCACGTGCACCAGGTGGTCGGGCACGTGGTCGCCGCCCTCACCGCGTCGCGGAACCTCGACGCGGAGATCCGCGCGTCGAACAGCCTCGCGCTGCTCAACACGCTCACGGACCTGCGCGACCAGGCGGCGGGCCTGATCCACGACGGCTTCGTCTCGCAGACCCCGCCGCGGCGCCTGCCGCACCTCACGCGCTACCTGCGGGCGGCGTCGTACCGGCTGGAGAAGGCGCAGTCGAACCCCCACCGCGACGCCGAGCTCGCGTGGCGCGTGCACGACGTCGAGGACGCGTACCAGCGTGCCCGCGCCGCCTCCGCGCAGGGGCCCGCAGACCCGGTCCGCGCGGCCGACCTGGCCGAGGTGCGGTGGCTCATCGAGGAGCTGCGCGTGTCGCTGTTCGCGCAGCAGCTCGGCACCGACGGCCCGGTGAGCGAGAAGCGCATCCGCAAGCTCCTCGCGCCCGACGGCTGGTGACACGGGGCGGCGCACGGCGTGGGCGCCGCCCCCCGCCCCGCGGTCAGCAGGTCTCGAACACGTACGAGTACGGCTCGCCCGTCTCCTCGACGGGGTCGAACCCGCTCACGTCTGTGTCGGGCGTGACGAGGTAGAGGTCGCGCAGCACGGTCAGGGGTGCGCGGTCGCCGAGAGCGCAGACGTCGGCGAACGTGAGGCCCTCGCCCGCGAGCGGGCCGGGGTACTCGACCTGCAGCACGTGGTCCCCGTACACGTCGGTGTACGCGGCGCACTCGTCCCAGACGGCGCACTCCTCCGTGACGGCGAAGTCGAACCCGAGGTCGTCATGCGCGACCTGCGTGATCTCCGCGGCGTTCTTCTGCGCGATCGCGAGCCCGGCGTCGTGAGCGAGGTCCACGTACGCCGTGGCGAGCGCGTGCGCGCCGGCCTTGTCGATCTCGGCGAAACGGGTCCAGGTGTCGAGGTTGTCGATCTCGACCGCGTCGAACCCGTCGTCCGCGCAGCCGGTGACCACCGGACCCAGGATGTCGAGGATCCCCTCGCGCTGCGCCGCGGACGACGGGTCGAGCACGAACTCGTCCGGCCAGTCCGGGTCGACGACGAGCACGCCGTCGGCGTCGTGCAGCAGCAGGTCCTCGTGCGCGAGCCACAGGGCGGCGTCGTCGGGCTGCGTCTGGAAGCCGTTCACGTAGCAGACGTTGTACGCGCCGGAGAGCGGCGTCGCCGTCGCGTCGCGCACCACGACGTCGGGGGTCACCGGACCGGAACCGGCGTCGACCTCGTCGTACGCACCACCGAGCTGGTAGTCGAGGATCCCGCTCGTGGGCGGCAGATCGACCGCGGCCGCGGCCGTCGCGTCGGTCCCGGCCGCGCCGGACGTGTCCGGGACGGGGCTCGTGCCACCGACGGCAGGGCTGCCCGCGCACGCGGCCAGCACCAGCGCCGAGCCGAGTGCCAGGCCGGTCGTCGTTCGTCTCATGTGCTCGTTCCTCTCGTCGTGACACGCTGCCCGCGCGCCATGGTGGGGGTGCCGATCAGGAGATGCCGGACGATTCGAGGTGTCAGGCGAACACCTGCGTGCAGAGCCGGTCGACGGCGTCGCGCACGGCCCCCCGCGCCGGGGCGAGGTACGTGCGGGGGTCGGTGACGGCGTCGTGCGCGTCGAGGAAGTCTCGCACCTGACGCGTGTAGCCGACGTTGAGCGCGGTCCCGACGTTGATCTTGCGGATCCCGCGTGCGACGGCGTCGCGCAGCATCGCGGCAGGGACACCGGACGACCCGTGCAGCACCAGCGGGACGGGCACCTCGGCGGCGATCCGCTCGACGAGGTCGAGGTCGAGCTCCGCGGTCGCGCTCGTCATCGCGTGGGAGCTGCCGACGGCGACGGCGAGACCGTCGACGCCGGTCGCGGCGACGAACGACACGGCCTCGTGGGGGTCGGTGCGCACGCCGGGCGCGTGCGCACCGTCCTTGCCGCCGATCTCGCCGAGCTCGGCCTCGACCCACAGCGTGGTGTCGTGCGCGGACCGGGTGAGGTCGCGGGTCGTGGCGACGTTGTCCGCGTAGTCGAGGTGGGCGGCATCGACCATGATCGACGTGATCCCGAGTCGCCACGCCTGGTCGACGACCTGGCGCGCGAGGTCGACGTCCTGGACGTGGTCGAGGTGCAGCGAGACGGGGACGCGTGCCGCGACGGCGATCTCGCGGCAGGCCGCGACCAGCGCCGTCATGCGGCCCTCGTGGTAGCGGACGGCGTTCTCGCTGATCTGCAGGATGCCGGGAGCCCCGGCGCCCTCGAGGCCGGCGACGATGCCCTCGGCGTGCTCGAGCGTGATGACGTTGAACGCGAGCACGGCGCCGCCGTCGCGCGCCGCCGCAGCGACGAGGTTGCCCGTGGCGGCCAGGGTCACAGCGCACCCGCCGGCACGAGGGCGCGCAGCGGCTCGGGGAGCAGGTCGCCGTGCGCGGTGACGAGCTCGTCGCACAGGGCCCAGATCTGCGCGGGCGTCAGGGTCGAGGACGCGTTCGGGTCCATGAGCACGGCCTGGCGCACGAGCCGGGGGTCGCCGGTTCGCGCCGCCTCGACGGTCAGCGCCCCGACGGAGACGTACGGCTGGTTGAGCGCCGCGCACTGTGCCGGGAGCGAGCCCATCGGCACGGGGCGCAGGCCGTCGCCGTCGACCTCCGCCGGGACCTCGACGACCGCACCCTGGGGCAGGTTGTCGATCAGGCCGTGGTTGGGGACGTTGACGTGCACCTCGCGCCGCGTGCCGGTCACGAGGGAGTGGATGATCTGGGGCGCGTACTCGCTCGCGCCGTCCTCGAGCGCGAGGTCCTCGCCGGCGGCGAGCGCGCGCCGCGCCGCCTCGAACTCCGCGACGTTCTCCCGGCTGATGCCCACGTACTCGAGCGGCTGCAGGCGGTAGCGAGCGATCTGCTCGTCGGAGCGGAGGAACCACGACAGGTACTCGGAGGAGTGCTCGCTCGTCTCCGTCGGGTAGTAGCCGAGGCGGCGGAAGATCTCGACCCGGACGCGACGCTCGAGCCCGGGGTCGCGGCGGATCGTCTCGCGCAGCCGGGGGTACAGCGACTCGCCCTCGTGCTCCCACTCGAGCAGCCACGCCTGGTGGTTGACGCCCGCGGCCCGGTAGCGCGTCTCCCCCACCGGGACGCCCACGAGCTCTGCGAGGTCGTGGGCGGTCCAGTAGACGGAGTGGCAGAGGCCGGCGACCTTGAGGTCGGGAGCGACGGTGGAGACCCACCACACGTTCATCGCCATCGGGTTCGTGTAGTTGAGCAGCCACGCCTGCGGGCACAGCTCGCGCATGTCGGTCGCGACGCCCTCGAGCACCGGGAACGTACGCAGCGCGCGGAACACGCCACCGACGCCGGTCGTGTCGCCGATGGTCTGGCGCAGGCCGTGGCGCGCGGGGATCTCGAGGTCCTTCAACGTCGCGTCGATGCCGCCGACCTGGATCATGTTGACGACGAAGTCGACCCCGTCGAGAGCCCGGCGACGGTCGGCGTACGCCTCGACGGTGGCCGACGCCCCGAGCTGGCGGCTCACCTGACGCGCGGTGCCCTCGGCGACGCGGAGCCGCTCGGGGTCGATGTCGTGCAGCACGAGGCGCGCGTCGGCGAGCTCCGGGTAGCGCAGGATGTCGGCGACGAGCTGGCGGGTGAAGACGACGCTCCCGGCGCCGACGAACGCGATGCTGACCATGTCGACGATCCTCGGCGTCGTCGAGCGCACTGTGCAAGAATACGATCAGATTCCGCCGATAACACTCACTCTTATTGAGCGATTTGCCTCGTCCGGGAGAGAGAGACCCACACCTCACCCAGCAACCGCCGGAAGGAAGCGCATGCCTGTCGCACCGGACGCCGCGCCCCGCGCGATCTCCCACAAGCGCAGCGACCGCATGATGCGGGCGCTGACGTACGTCAACGAGCACGGCACGGCGCGCCTCACGGAGCTGGTCCGTGAGCTCGGCGTCTCCTCGGCCACGATGCGGCGCGACCTCGCGGACATGGAGGAGCAGGGCCTGGTGCTGCGCACGCACGGCGGGGTGCGTGCCCTCGACCCCACGACGGAGGTCCCGGTGCTGCTGCGCGACTCCCGGTTCCGCGAGGCGAAGCTGCGCATCGCCCAGCACGCCGCCGGGCTGCTCCCGCCGGGGCGCTACTCCGTCGCGATCAGCGGCGGCACGACGGCGGCCGCCGTCGCGCGCGCCCTCGCGACGCGACCCGACCTCGCGATCGCCACGAACGCCCTGACGACGGCGACCGAGCTCGCCGCGCGCAGCAACCTGCAGGTCATCATGACGGGTGGGTTCGTCCGGTCGAGCTCGCTGGAGGCCGTCGGCGTGCTCGCCGAGCACACGTTCAACGCGATCAACGTCGGCACGGCGTTCCTGGGCACCGACGGCATCAGCGTGCGCGGCGGTGCGACGACGCACGACGAGACCGAGGCGCGCACCAACCACGCGATGGTCGCGCACGCCGAGCGCGTCGTCGTGGTCGCGGACGGGTCGAAGGTGGGGCGCGTGACGCTCGCCAAGATGGCGGACCTCGAGGAGATCGACGTGCTCGTGACGGACTCGTCCGCCGACCCGGCGGCCCTCGACGCGATCGCGGCTGCCGGCGTCGACGTCCAGGTCGTGGCCGACGACGGTCCGGTCGCCCCGGTGCGGCCGGCCGAGGGACCGGCCGCACCGCGCTGATCCCGCAGGGTCCTAGGGCACCGGGAGGGCCACGGTCTCGACCGTGACCTCGCCGACGAGACGGCGGGCCAGCCCCGCGTCGAGGACCGCAGCACCGGGGACCTGGGCGTTGGCCGTGCCCGCGGCGGCACCGAGCGCCACCGCCTCGGCGAGGGACGCCCCGCCGTCGAGCGCGACGAGCATCCCGCCCAGGAAGGAGTCGCCGCTCCCCACCGGGAAGCGGCCGACGTGGCCCTCGAGCCGGACGCGCAGCACGCTCGTGCCGTCGCTCGCCCACGCCCCCTCCGCGCCGTCCGTGACGACCACGAGTCCGCGCGACCGGTCGCGGAGCCCGGTGACGAGCCCCGCACCCGGGGTGTCCGCGGGGACGCCCAGCAGCTCTGCCGCCTCGACCCGGTTCACCTTGACCAGGTCCGGCCCCTCCCCCACGGCACCCGCGAGCGCCGGACCGTGGCTGTCCACAGCGACGCGGGCACCCGCCGCCCGCAGCCGACCGACGACGGTGCCGACCACGCTCGGCGCGATGGTGCCGGGGAGCCCGCCGGACAGCAGCCACCACCCGCCCCGGCGCGCGGCGAGGTCGAGCGCGAGCCCGACGGCACGGTCGAGCGTGCCCGGCCCCACCGGGACGGCACGCTCGTAGATCTCGGTGAGCGCACCGGTCGCCGCGGCCAGCACCGAGACGCACGTGCGCGTCGGGTGCTCACCCGGCACGACGCGCAGGTCCACGCCGTCGGCTCTCGCCCCCGCCGCGACGTCCTCGCCCGACCCTCCGGCGAGGACCGCGACGGCGGTCGTGCGGGCACCGAGCGACGCCGCGGCGCGGACCGCGTTGAGCGCCTTCCCCCCGCCGACGCGACGGACCTCGCGCGGGCGCTGGATCCCCTCGAGCGCGTCGACGACGTACGTGACGTCGAGCGACGGGCTGAGGGCGAGCGCGGAGATCATGCGAGCGCGGCCCGCAGCGCGGCCAGCGTGGCCTGCGCCCCGGTGCCCCCCGGGCCGAGCGTCGACAACGAGCCGGCGCAGGCCGCCCAGCGCACCCGCTCGGCCTCGTCCTCGATCCCGTGCGCGAGGGCCGCGAGGTAGCCGGCGTCGAAGCTGTCCCCTGCGCCCGTCGTGTCGACCACGTCCACGTCGAGCCCCGGGGCGTGCACGGCGGCTCCCGCCGGTCCCACGGACCACCCGCCGCGCGCGCCGTCCTTGACCACGACGCGGGGGCCGCGCGCGGCGACCGCCCGGGCGAGCGCGACGTCGGGGTCGCCGGTGCTCGGCGCGTCCCGCGGACCCGCGCCGAGCGCGCCCGCGACTGCGCGCAGCTCGTTGCGGTTCGGCAGCAGCACGTCCACGTGGGGCAGGAGGTCCGCGAGCCCGGCCCAGCGCTCGGCAGGGTCCCAGTTCGTGTCGAGGCTCGTGCTCCACCCTCGCGCACGGGCGGACGCCAGGACTGCGGGCAGGTCCGCGGCGAGACGCGGCTGGAGGAAGTACGACGCGACGTGCACGACGCCGGGCGGCCCGTCCCAGCCGTCGAGCACGGCGAGCGCGTGGGAGCCGGTGAGGGTCGGGATCGTGCCCGCGACCGTGAGGATCGCCCGGTCGTCCGGCGTGGAGAGGACGACCGAGAGCCCTGTCGGCTCGTCGTGGGAGACCTCGACCGCGGACACGTCCACCCCGGCAGCGCGCAGCGCGTCGAGGGTGAAGGTCCCGAAGGCGTCCGCACCGACGCGCGCGACGAGCCGAGTCGGCACTCCGAGGCGCGCGACGCCGGCAGCCGCGATGCTGGCCGAGCCACCGACGACGAGGTCGCCGGAGTCGGCGAGCTGCTCGGCCTGGCCGAATCGCGGGATCACGTCGCCGCGCAGCACGAGGTCGACGTTCGCGTCCCCGACCACGACGACGGGTCGTGCAGCGGTCCGGTCGGCTGCTGCGGGCAGGGCGTGGGGCGTGGTCATCCCTTGACTCCCGTGAAGGTCATGGTGGCGATGAACTGGCGCTGGGCGAACAGGAAGAACAGCACCAGCGGGAGGGTCGCGACGACGTTGCTCGCCATGAGCAGCGACCAGTCGGTCCGGCGCGCGCCCTGGAAGTTCGTGATCCCGAGCTGGAGCGTGAAGGACGACGGGTCGTTGATCGCGATGAGCGGCCAGACGAGGTCGTTCCACGAGCCGAGCAGCGTGAAGATCGCGAGCGTCGCGAGCGCGGGCCGCGCGAGCGGGAGGATGATCCGCCAGAACGTGGAGAGCCGCGAGCACCCGTCGAGGACGGCCGCCTCCTCGAGCTCGGGCGGGAGCGACAGGAAGAACTGGCGCATGAGGAAGATCCCGAACGCCGACGCGAGCCACGGGACCATCGCGGCGGCGAGCGTGTCGATGATGCCGATGCGCGCGAAGAGGACGTACGTGGGCACCATGAGGAGCTGGGTCGGGATCATGATCGTCGCCATGATCGCGAGGAACCCGAACGTGCGGCCCGGGAACTTCAGGCGCGCGAACCCGTACCCGGCGAGCGAGCACAAGACGATGTGCGACGCGACGGCGACGACCGAGACGAGGACGGTGTTCGTCGTCCAGCGCAGCACGTCCGTCTCGGTGAAGAGCTTGACGTAGCCGTCGAGCGTGAGCTGCGAGGGCCAGAACCGCGGAGGGAAACGGTTGATCTCCGCCTCGGGCGTGAGCGACGTGAGGAACATCTGCACGAACGGCGTCGCGAACAGCGCGGCGAGGGGCACGAGCAGCAGGTGCCACAGCCAGGCGCGTCGACGCCGGCGCCGCGGCGCGGGGGTGGCGGTGGTGGTGGCCAGGAGCGGACCATCCGGGGCGCCGGCGGGCGCCGCCTGCGGTCCGCCGGGCGCCGCGGCGTGAGCGGCAGGGCCGGGAGCGGTCGTCGGCATCAGAGTCCACCAACCTTCGTGCGGCGGGAGTAGAGCGTCACGGCGATGGTGATGAGCAGGGTCACGGCGAACAGCCCGTACGCCACGGCCGAGGCGTACCCGAACTCGAGCTCCTTGAACGCCGCCTTCCACAGGAAGTACACGATCGTCTCGGTCGAGCCGAGCGGGCCGCCGCGCGTCGTCGTGTAGACGAGGTCGAAGAGCTGGATCGCCTGGATCGTCTGCCAGATGGCGACGAACACCGTGACCGGGGCGAGCTGGGGGAACGTCACGTGCCAGAACGACTGCCACCGGTTCGCGCCGTCCACGCGGGCGGCCTCCGCGAGCTCGACCGGGATGTCCTGGAGCGCGGCGAGGTAGATGACGGTCGTGAACGCGGCCTGCCCCCACAACGACATGATCGTGATGACGACCATCGCCTGCGACGGGTTCTCGAGCCAGCCCTGCTGGGGGAGGCCGAGGACGCGCAGCACGTTGTTCACGAACCCGAACTGCGGGTTGAACAGGTAGGTCGTGAGGATGCCGGTGGCCGCTGCGGAGACCACGAACGGCAGGAACACGAGGGTGCGGTAGACCCCGACCAGGACGAGTCGGCGGTTGAGCGCGACCGCGAGGCCGAGCCCGAGGAAGAGCGACGCCGGGACGAACAGCGCGGTGTACAGGAGCGTGTGCCCGACGGCGGCGCCCAGCTCGGCGTCGGTCAGCATGCGGCGGTAGTTGTCCACGCCCACCGGCTCCGGCGTGGAGAAGCCGTTCCAGTCCTGCAACGACAGCAGGAACGCCCAGACCGCGGGGAAGATCGACAGGCCGACGACGAGGAGCGTCGCGGGGGCGACGAAGCCCCACCCGGCGAGCGCCTCCCCCGTCCGGCGGCGCCGCGGGGGCCGCCGGACGGGGGTGGGCGCGATCGTCGTCGTCACTGGTCCGCCAGCGCTTCGTCCGACCGGTCGGCGGCCCGCTCGAGCGCCTCGCGCGGTTCTCCCTTGCCCTGGAGAACCTCCGAGACCGCTGTGCCGACCGCCTCGGAGAGGTTGACGTACCCCGGCACGGTCGGGCGGGGGATCGTCGCGTTCTCGCTGTTCTGCGCCATGACGTCCAGGCCGGGCATCGCCTCGACCTGTGCCTGGAACTCCGGCGAGCCGATCTCGCTCTCGCGCAGCGGGAGGTTGCCGTAGACGACGTTCCAGCGCACGTCCTGCTCGGGGTCCGTCAGCCACTTCGTGAACTCGTACGACCAGTGCTCGCGGTTCGCGTCCTGGTGGTCGAACAGGACCCAGAGGTCGGCCCCGGAGATCGTCGTGTGCTCGCCGTCGTAGGCCGGCAGCGGGACGACGCCGTACTGCGTGCCCGCGACCTGGAGGTCGTACAGCGTCCACGGCCCTGACGTGACCATGCCGATCTGGTCGCTCGCGAAGATCTGCGTGAACTTGGTGTCGGTCTGGTCGAGGTAGACCGACCCGTCCTCGACCGCCATGTCGCGCAGGAACGTCAACGCGTCCACACCGGCGTCGGAGTCGAACGTCGCGGTCGTGCCGGACTCGTCGAGGATCTCCCCGCCCCGCTGCCACAGGTGCGGCCAGAACTGCCACGTCGTCTCCTCGGAGCCGGAGACACCGTAGGCGTAGCCGTACGTGCTCGTCGCGGGGTCCGTGAGCTCCTTCGCCGCGGCGCGGAAGTCGTCCCAGGTCCAGTCCTCGGTCGGGTAGTCCACGCCGGCGGCGTCGAACACCGTCTTGTTGTACAGGAGGGAGAGGTTGTCAACGACGGCCGGGAAGCCGATCGTCGTCTCGCCGTCCGGCTGGGCGGTGGCGCGGGCGGCCCCGGAGAACTCGTCCCACCCGACGTCGGGGTCACTCACCTCGTCGGTGATGTCGAGCGTGCGCTCCGACTCGGCGAGCTCGCTCGCCCAGGAGCCGAACGCGTAGGAGATGTCCGGGTAGGTGCCTCCCGCGAACGAGGACGACAGCTTCTGCAGCAGGTCCTCCGTCGACGGCGCGCCCGAGGACACCTCGATCGTCACGTTGGGGTGGAGCTCCTCGAACTCCTCGGCGAGGCCCGTGAGGATGGTCTGGGCCTGGTCTGCCTGGCCGGTCCACCACGTGAGCGTGACGTCGGCCTCGGGGTCGAGGGTCGTGGCGCCCTGCGTCCCGGACGAGCATGCCGCGAGCAGCAGCGCGCCGGAGACGACGACCGCTCCGGCGGCTCCCCGGGCCACGGTGAGAGGACGGTCGGGACGGCGGCGGGTGGGATGACGGAACATTGTCGGCCTTGTCTCTTGGGCGGTCTCTTCGTCGAGTGTCCGGGTACTGCGTCCCCGTCGGTGACGGGCTGTCGCGGGTCGCCCTCAGCCGAGGACGACGGAGCGGGTGAGGTGTCGCGGCGCGTCCGCGTCGAGGCCGCGGTCGGTGGCGAGGGCGACCGCGAGGCGCTGGCACTGCACGAGCTGGACGAGCGGGTCCCCGTCGAGGTGCACGACGGTCGCGCCGGTGCGCCGGACGTCCTCGGCGAGCGCCGGGTCGTCGTCGCCGAGCAGGGTCACGAGCGTCGCGTCGGTCGCGACGGCGACCGGCCCGTGCCGGTAGTCGAGCGCCGGGTAGGACTCGGACCACGCCTGCGCGGCCTCACGGATCTTCAGCGCCGCCTCCTGCGCGAGGCCGTAGGCCCACGAACGGCCGAGGAACACGAAGTGCTCGAACGCGCCCGGCTCGACGGGAAGCGGTGCCGCGAGCGCCTGCTCGGCCTGCTCGACGAGGCCGGAGAGGTTCTCCCCGAACGCCTGGCGGGCGACGGCGAGCACGGTGGTCGGGAACCGCGTCTGGACCACCGACTCCTCGTCGGCGATGTCGAGCACGAGCACGTCGTCCGCCGCGAGGGCGACGGGCGTTCCGGCGACACCGACGACCGCGGCGGTACGCGTCCCGGAGGGGACGGCCGCGAGCGCTTCGAGGCACTCGCTCGTGGTCCCGGAGCGGCTGATGACGACGACACGGTCGTAGGGACGCGTGGGGTGCCACTCCGACGCGTACGCGGCATCGGTCTCGCCGAGGCCGGCGTCCTCCCGGAGGACGGCGATCGCCTCGGCGACGAACGCGCTCGTCCCGCACCCGAGCACGAGGACGCGCTCGCCGGGTGCGCCGAGCACGGAGCCGGTGGTGGGCCCGCCCGCGAGGGCCTTGGCCCACACCTCGGGCTGGCTGTGGATCTCTCGCTCGGTGACGGTGCTCGGGCTCACGTGCTTGTCCTGTCGTCGGCGGGGCCGTGACCCCGGTCCAGCGGTGGTCAGGTGCCGCGAGGTGCGGACCCGATGCGAGAGATCCTGCTCAGCATCTGCGCGATAGTCACGCAGAATGGCATGTTCACTCACTCTGGATGATCGATTCGCGTAACATCCGCGAAATCTGGGCGTGGACGACCGATGCTCGTGACGTGATCGATCCCCTCCACCACGCCGGCCCGCCCCCGGCGCCGCCCGCACCCGACCTGCGGCTCGTCG
Organism: Cellulosimicrobium sp. EB106-03-01-XG111; assembly: GCF_058792115.1. NCBI lineage: Bacteria > Bacillati > Actinomycetota > Actinomycetes > Micrococcales > Promicromonosporaceae > Cellulosimicrobium > Cellulosimicrobium sp. EB106-03-01-XG111. The sequence continues at coordinate 122,109 of NZ_JBYTEQ010000001.1, read as the reverse complement.
ACTGGGAGCCCCGCGCCCGCGTGCGGCTCCCCCGGACCGACGTCCCCCGGGCCGCGGTGCCCGCCGTCGACGTCCACAACCACCTGGGCCGCTGGCTCACCGCCGACTGGTGCGCGCCCGACGTCCCCGCGTTGCTCGACCTGCTGGACCGCACGAACGTGCGCGCGGTCGTGAACCTCGACGGCCTGTGGGACGACGAGCTCGAGGCCAACCTCGACCGGTACGACCGCGCGCACCCGGGTCGGTTCCTCACCTTCTGCCAGGTCGACTGGACGGCGCTCGCCCGCGTGGGGGGCGAGCGTGAGGTGCAGCGGCAGCTCCGCGACGCCGCGGCGCGCGGGGCGCGCGGCCTCAAGGTGTGGAAGAACCTCGGCCTGACCGTCACCGGCCCCGACGGCGCGCTCGTCGCGCCCGACGACCCTCGTGTCGTCGAGACGCTCGCGCTCGCGGGCGAGCTCGGGCTGCCCGTCCTGATCCACGTCGCCGACCCGAAGGCGTTCTTCGACCCGCCGGACCGGTACAACGAACGCGTCGACGAGCTCACCGCGCAGCCGTCGTGGTCGTTCGCCGACCGCTCCCGCTTCCCGTCGTTCGAGCACCTGCTCGACGCGTTCGGACGTCTGCTCGCCGCGACTCCGGGGACCACCTACGTCGGCGCGCACGTCGGCTGCGTCGCCGAGGACCTGGATCACGTCTCACGGCTCCTGCGGGCCGCACCGAACCTGGTCGTCGACATCGCGGGCAGGCTGGGCGAGCTCGGGCGGCAGCCGCGACGCTTCCGTCGGCTCGTCGAGGACTTCCCGGACCGGGTCCTGTTCGGCACCGACGCGTTCCCGTTGTCGCGTGAGCAGCTCGAGACGCACTTCCGGTTCCTCGAGACGGCCGACGAGCACTTCGCCTACTCCCCCGGTGACCCCGTGCCGCCGCAGGGTCGGTGGGCCATCTCGGGAGCCGACCTCCCGGCGCACCTCCTGCCGGCGCTCTACGCGGGGAACGCGTGCCGGGTGCTCGGGCTCGACGCGGACTGACCCGCCGCCTCACGGCAGCGCGGCCTCCCGCGGCGAGGCGCCGCGTGGGCGAGGGGTAGAGGTTCACGGCGTCGACCGCGGGCATCTCGTGGGTCCGGACGTGGGCGTGGGCGTACGCGTGGGTGTGGGCGTGCGCACCGTCACACCTGCGAGGGCGACAAAGACCGCTGCGATGACTTGGAATAAGACCCATCGACCACACCCGTCGCCGTTCTCGGCGGCTCGGCTGCAAGGGGCACACCATGACACGAGTCGTCGTCACCGGGTACGGGGCGGTGACCCCGGTCGGGCGCACCGCCCCCGACACGTGGGAGGCGCTGCTGCGCGGGGAGCCGGGCGTGCGGGCGATCGACGACGACTGGGCGGCCGAGCTGCCCGTGCGCATCGCCGCGCGCGTCGACGACGCCTTCGCCGAGGCGCTCTCCGTCCGGGAGCGGCGTCGCACCGACCGGGCGGAACAGCTCACGCTCGTCGCGGGCCGGGAGGCGTGGGCGTCCGCCGGGTCGCCCGACGTCGACCCGACGCGCCTCGCCGTCGTCGTCGGCTCCGCGAACGGCGGGATCGCGACGACGCTCGACCAGTCGCGCGTCCTGCACGAGCAGGGCCACCGGCGCGTCTCCCCGCACACCGTCACGATGCTCATGGCCAACGGGCCGGCCGCCTGGCTGTCGATCGACCTCGGCGCCAAGGCCGGCGCGCGCGCCCCGATCAGCGCGTGCGCGGCGGGCTCGGAGGCGATCACGATGGGTCGAGAGATGATCCTCGCCGGGTCGGCGGACGTCGTCGTGTGCGGGGGCGTCGAGGCGGGCGTCCAGCCGTTCTCGCTCGCGGCCTTCGCCGCGGCCCGCGCCATGTCGACGCGCAACGACGAGCCGGAGCGCGCGTCCCGGCCCTTCGACGTGGACCGGGACGGGTTCGTCATGGGCGAGGGCTCGACGCTCCTCGTGCTGGAGCGCGAGGACCACGCGCGCGCCCGCGGGGCGGTCGTGCACGGCGTCGTCTCGGGTGCGGCGCTGACGTCGGACGCGTACGACATCGTCGGCGGCGACCCGGAGAACCAGGCCCGCACCATCACGATGGCGCTGCGGTCGGCGGGCCTCGCCCCCGAGGACGTGGGGCTCGTCCACGCGCACGCGACGGCGACCCCGGTCGGGGACGTCAACGAGGCGGACGCGCTGCGCGCGGCCCTCGGGATGCCGCCGCCCGTCACGAGCACGAAGGGCGCGACGGGCCACCTCCTCGGCGCGTCGGGCGCGCTGGGCGTCCTCGTCGCGCTCCTCGCCCTGCGCGACGGCCGCGTGCCGCCCACGCTCAACGTCGACACCCTCGACCCCGCGATCGACCTCGACGTCGTCCGGGAGGCGGCCACGACGTCGGCCCGCCACGCGCTCGTCGACGCGTTCGGGTTCGGCGGGCACAGCTCGAGCGTCGTGGTCTCGCGCGACTGACCCCGTCCCCGGGCACGATGGGGAGATGGACCTCGACGCACGCCTCGCCGACATCACGACGCTCGACGACGACGCGATCGTCAACGCCGCGAACTCGTCGCTGCTGGGCGGCGGCGGGGTGGACGGCGCGATCCACGCCGCGGCCGGGCCGCGGCTCCTGGAGGAGTGCCGCCGGCTCCGGCGCACGACCCTCCCCGACGGCCTGCCCGTGGGCGACGCCGTCGCCACCGACGCCCACGACCTCCCCGCCCGCTGGGTCGTGCACACCGTCGGGCCGAACCGCTACCGCGGCGAGACGGACCCCGCGCTCCTCGCGTCGTGCTTCGCCCGCTCGCTCGACGTCGCGGACGACCTCGGGGCCACGACCGTCGCCTTCCCCGCGATCAGCGCAGGCGCGTACGGCTGGGACGTCGAGGAGGTCGCCCGCGTGGCGGTGGACGCCGTCCGTGGCTGGTCCGCACCCGACCCGCTCGACGAGACCTCGGGACCGACGGCGGACCGGGGCCCGGACGCCTCGCGCCCCGGGCCGGGCGTCGCGGCGGTGACGTTCGCCCTCGCGACGCCGCGCGCGCTCGCGGCCTTCCAGACCGCCCTCGCCCGCTGAGGCCCCGACCCGACCCTGACCCTCGGGGTCGCCGCCCCGAGGATCAGGGTCAGGTCGGGGGACCACCGGATACCGGCGAGGCCGGGCCGTGCCTACCGTCGAGGTATGAGCACCTCAGACGCCTCCGCAGCCGCGTTCCGCCCGACGCTGTCCCGCCCGCGCCACGGCCGGATGATCGCGGGCGTGTGCGCCGGGATCGCCCGCCGGTTCGGCTGGGACCCGACCGTCGTGCGCATCGTCGCCGCGGTCTCGATCCTGCTCCCGGGCCCTCAGGTCATCGCGTACCTGGTCCTGTGGGCCCTCATGCCGAACGACCGCGACTGACCCGTCCCGCTGCCGCACCGGGCAGCGGGACGGGCTCCCCTAGCGCGGCAGCCCGCGCAGGCGGCGCCGGGCGACGACGATCGTCACGCCGCCCGCCACGAGCACGATCGCGAGCCCGACGAGCGCGCCGACGTGCGACCCGGTCGTGGCGAGCCCGTCCGGCCCCGTCGGCGCGGCGCCGTCGGGCCCGCCGGTCGCGGCGTCCGTCGCGAGCACCTCGAGCTCCGTCCACAGCACGCGGCCGTCCACCTGGCCGACGAGCGCGAACCGGTGCTCGCCCGCCGCCGTGTCGGCGGGGACGGTGACGGTCGCCGTGAGCCGGCCCGACGCGTCGGCCCGGACCATGCCGAGGTCCGCAGGCGTCGAGAAGAGGGTCGCGGAGACCCACTCCCCGGGCGCGAAGCCGTCGGCCGTCGCGGTGACCTGCTCGCCCGCGCGCACGCGCGTCGGGGAGAGGCTGACGCCGCCGTGGTTCGCCGCGGTGAGGTCGTCCACCCCCACGGTGTGCCGGGGGGCCGACGGCGGCTGCTCCCCCGCGCCGGGCGTCTCGCCGGGCTCACCCGGGCCGCCCGGCGTCTCCTCGTCGAGGTGGCCGTCGAACACGTCGGACGCCGCACCGAGGCCCAGCAGCACCGTCTCGCCGGTCGCGTCGGCCAGGCCGTCGTTGTCCGTGATCGCCCAGACCGTGCCGTCGCCGCCGACCGTGAGGCCCTCGAGCTTCTCCTGCGTCCAGCCGTTCGTGGCACGCAGGTCGGGCAGCACGTCGTGCGCGAGCGTCTTCGTCACGGGGACCGGGGTGGTCGACGCCGCGCCGACGGCGACGTCCGGGACGTCGACCGCGTACACGCGCTTCACCGCGGCGGCGGGGCCGTTGAGCTTGTCGCGCTCGATCACGGCGAGCGTGTCGTGGTCGACGACGGTCACCTCGCTCAGCCCCAGCCAGTCGCCGTCCGTCGTGGTGCGCTCGAGCGGGTAGGCGAACCAGTCCCACGTGCGCGTCGCGACGTCGTAGCGCCCGATCCGCGCGGTGCCCGCCGTGCCGCCCGCGTCCGTCGTCAGGCCGCGCTGGAGGGCGACCCACACCTGCTCGCCCGTGGCCTGGTCCCCGGGCCCGCGTGCGCCCGCACCGGCCGGCGCACCGACCGCGACGCCCTCGATGCCCTGCTTCCCGAGGCCCGCGACGACGGCGTCGGGAAGCGCGACGGACTCGACGACCGCGCCCGCGGCGTCGACGTGCACGATCGCGTTCTCCGCGCCCTTCGCGCCCTCGACACCGAGCCAGAACCCGCCCCCGGGGCGCGCCGCGACCCCTTCGACGTCGAGACCCACGGGTGCGCCGTCGCGCGTGACCGTGACCGTGCGGTCGATCACCGCGGGCGCACCGTCGCCGTAGCCCCGCACGTCGAGCGACAGGAGCTGCGTCGGGGAGTACGCGGCGTCGGTCGCCGTCCACAGGCGCTGGGGATCGGTCGGGTCGGCGCTCAGCGCCCCGAGCGCGCCCCAGCCGATCGGCGCGCCGGCCTGCGGGCCCGTGGTCGCGTCCGCGGAGACGACGCTCGGGAACCGGGGCGACCCCGCGGCGTCGGCCCACGCGTCCCCGCGCCCGAACACCGTGACGGCCGAGCGCACGCCCGCCGCGGCGTCGTCCTCCTCGCTCGACACCACGAGCAGGTCGCGCTGCGGCACGACGAGCAGCCCCTCGGGACCGTTCGTCGTCGCGAGGACCTGGACGAACCGCGGGGCGGACGCGTCGGTCACGTCGTAGACGGCGACGAAGTTCGAGCGCTCGGAGCCGACGAACGCGTACCGCGTCCCGCCGAGCGTCGCGACGGCCAGGCCCTCGGGCTCGACGCCCTTCTTGGCCGCGCGGTCCTCGGTGTGCAGGCCGACACGGACGGCGAGGCGCTCCAGCTCCGCGCCCGCGTCCCACACGACCTCGCCCGTGACGGCGTCGAACACCGACCAGCCGCGGGAGCCACCCTTCCAGTCGCCCTCGTTGGCGGTCGCGACGTGCGCGTCGTCGACCCAGCCGACGGCGTCCGGCTCGCGGGGCGTCGCGGGGATCGACCCGGTCTGGTCGATCGTGCCGTCCTTCTTCACGTCGATCCCCGAGACGGCGACCGCACCCGCGGAGAAGACGCTCTCGACCTCGCCCGAGGCGACGTCGACGACGGCGACGCCGTTGTTCTCCTGGAGCGTCACCGCGGCCTTGGTGCCCGCGGGGTTGATCGCGACGTACTCCGGCTCCGGGTCCTCGGGCGTGTCGAGGCCCGCGGCCGCGACGACGGGCAGCGGCGCGCCCGCCTCGTCCACGAAGGGGACGGCGCGCGTCGACCAGGCGGCCGGGTCGTCGCCGGGCAGGTCGAGGATCTGCACGAACCCTGCGGGGAGCTGCGGGAGGTCACCCTCGTCGCCGCCCTCCGGCGTCGCGTCCTCGTCGCGCTGGTTCTCGATCGCGACGACGGCGTGCGCGCCGTCGGGCGTGACGGCGATCGAGTCGGGCTGGCCGCCGAGGTCCAGCGACCGCACGCGCTCACGCGTCGCGAGGTCGACGACGTCGAGGCGGCCGCTCGGCTCGGTGAAGCTCACGGACGTGTCCACGACGACGAGGACGTACCCGCCGACGACCGCGACCGACGTCGGCTCGTCGTGCTCCGACCCGAGCTCGGCGAGGCTCAGCGTGCCGAGGCCCTGCGGCGCGCCGGGGTCGGTGAGGTCGAGGAAGCCGATGCGGCGCGCGAGGGCGTCGGTGTGGACGAGGGTCCGCCCGTCCTCGCTGACCGCCGAGATCTCCGCGACCGTCTCCGCGGCGGCGTCCTCGCCGGCCGGGCGGTTGTCGAAGACGGGGTACGTCGCGAGCCGGTGGAACGTCTCGGCCGGCGCCGGGGTCGGCCAGGCGTCGGCGACCGTCGGGGCGGCGGCGGTGCCGCTCGGGGCGTGGGCGGGCACGGCCGCGAGCGCGGGCAGCGCGCCCAGGCCCAGGGTGAGCGTCGTGCCGGTGGCGACGAGCGCGGCGAGGCGCGGACGACGGGCCAGGGCGCGCTCCGGCGCCCCCGCGGGCGTCCGCTCGGTGATCGGTGGCATGTCTCTCCTTCGACGAGGGTCGAGCAGAGGGTGGTGCGACGCCGTGGCGGGACGACGACGGGCCGCGGGCGGTGGGATGACCGCTGGGTGAACACTCGGCGGGCGCGCGCGGGCTCGTCTGCGACGGCCCGGACGGCCGTCCGTTGCTCCGAGCGACGGACTCGCGCGCGGAGTACCTGATACTTCGGGCCCGTGACCGAATCGTGACGGCGAAAGTACCTAGTACTCGCTGTCCGTGGTGTCCGGGGCGTTGCTAGCGTCGCTGGGGATCTACCTGCTACTCCACGTCCCGCCAACGGTGGTGGGCGCACCGGCGCACTCCCGCGCCGAGCAGACCGGTACCCGCCTCTCCCGCACCTCTCCCCTCGTGCCGAACGCCCCGCGACGACGCCGGGCGTGAGGAAGGACGACAGATGACGCAGCACGCTCTCCGACCGTCGCGCACGCACACGGTCCTCACCTCCGTCGCGCTCGCCGTGCTCGCCCTCGCGGTCGCCGGCCTGGTCGCGTTCCTCCTCGTGTACAACGGCAAGGTCGCCGACGGCGCGACCCGCCTCGACGACGGCGCCGCCGCGCTCGACGCCGGCGCCGCGACCCTCGCCGACGGCACGACCGAGGCCCAGGCCGGCGCGCAGCGTCTCGCCGACGGCGCGGGCGACCTCGAGGCGGGTGCGAACGACCTCTCCGCCGGTGCGCGGAAGGCGTCCGACGGCGCCACCCAGCTCGCCACGGGCGGCACCACCGCGCTCGGCGGCGCGACCGAGCTCGCCGCCGGTGCCGACGAGCTGAACGCCGGCGCGGCACGCCTCGCCGCCGGGACGGGCGACGCGGCGAGCGGCGCGGCCCGTCTCGCGGCGGGCAGCAAGGACCTCGACTCCGGGGCGGCACGCCTCGCCGCGGGCAACGCCCGGGCGGCCGACGGCGCGTCCCAGATCGCGACGGGTGCGGGCACCCTGAAGGACGGCGCTGCCGAGCTCTCCGCCGGGAACACGACGGCCGCGCAGGGTGCCGGGCTGCTCGCCGACGGCACCTCGGCGCTCGCCACCGGCGCGTCCGACCTCGCCGACGGCACGGCGCGGCTCGCCGTCGGGGCGAGCACCGTCGCGGACGGCGCGTCGACGGTCACGACGGGCCTCTCCGGCGCCGCGTCCGGCGCGCGCGACCTGGCGAGCGGGGCGAGCAGCGTCTCGGCGGGCGCCTCGACCCTGCGCGACGGCGTCGCCGCCACCGCCCGGGGCGCCGGCTCGCTCGCACCGGGCGCGGCGACGGTCGCGGCGGGCGCCGAGCAGCTGTCCGCGGGAGCGGGCTCGCTGCGGAACGGCACGGCGCTCCTGGCGCCGGGCGCGCAGCAGGTCGCGGCGGCGTCCGCCCAGCTCCGGGACGGCGCGTCCGGACTCGCCGCAGGTCTCTCCACGGCCCGCGACGGCGCCGTCCGCCTGGCCGACGGGACGCGTTCGGTGGCCGAGGGCGCCGACCAGGTCCACGCGGGAGCGGACTCCCTCGCGGCACAGCTCCAGGGGCTGGCCGCGGCGACCGACGACCCGGCTCTCAAGGCGAGGCTCGACGCCCTCGCGGGTGCCGCGGGCTCGGTGCGCGACGGCGCGGCGAGGGTCGACGCCGGGGCCGGAGGGCTCGTCACCGGCGCGTCCGCCCTGCGCGACGGGCTCGCGGGCGACTCGGGCGCCGCGGCGGGCGCGGCCCGGCTCGAGGCGGGTCTTCGGGACCTCAGCACCGGAGCCGCACGGGTGTCCACCGGCGCCCAGGAGGCGGACGCGGGCGCGACGCGGCTCGCGGAGGGTGCGGCCGGGCTCGCCTCCGGCGCCGCCGCGGTCTCCGGCGGGGCACAGAGCCTCGCCGCCGGGACGGCACAGCTCTCCGGAGGGGCCGACGCTCTCGCCGCCGGTGCGAGCACGGTCTCGGCCGGCAACGCCTCGCTCGCCGGGGCGACCCGCGCCCTCGCCGTCGGCGCCGCGAAGGTGTCGGGCGGCGCGACGACCCTGGCCGCCGGGAACGCGGCGTCGGCAGACGGCGCCGCCCGTCTCGCCGCCGGGAACACCGACGCGGCCGCCGCCTCGGCAGCGCTCGCCGAGGGCACGGCTCGCCTGGCCGACGGCGCCTCCCGGGTCGCGGGCGGCAACGCCCAGCTCGCCACCAAGACCTCCGAGCTCGCCGCAGGCGCGTCGGAGCTCGCGTCCGGCGCCGCCGACCTCAAGGCCGGGACGGCGAAGGCCGCGACGGGCGCGGGCGACCTCTCCGCCGGCACGGTGCGGCTGCGCACGGGCGCGGGCGACCTGTTCGCCGGGACCACGCGGCTGGAGGACGGGACGCTGCGCCTGCAGAACGGGCTCACGACCCTCTCGACGGGCGCGACGACCCTCGCCGCGGGCAACGCGGCGCTGGCCGAGGGCTCCGCGACGCTGCACGCCGGCACGACGACCCTCGCCGACGGCGCGTCCGACCTGCACGACGGCAGCACCCGCATCGCCGACGGCGCGGCCGCGCTCGCGGACGGCACGGGCACCCTCTCCGACGGCACGACGGAGCTCAAGGACAGCGTCGAGAACAGCCCCGTCGGACGGGTGTCGCTCGGCATGTCGGCGCTGGTCGGCGGGTCCGTGCTCGCGGGCGTCGCGGGCGTCGGGCTCGGGCTGCGCCGTCGGCTCGCGGCGGTCTGACGGACCGGCGCGCACGGCCGGGCGGCGCTCTCGCCGCCCGGCCCCCGACTCGGGGGCGGCCTCACGTCGACGGTGCCGCCCTCGCGGGCGGCGGTCCCGGTGGACAGGACTCCGGGGCCGCCGCCCTTCTCTCTCGTTACCGGGTTCCGGGCCCGCCGCCGCGGCGCGCTGCCGCGTAGCCGCGAGCGCGCAGCGCGTCCTCCCAGCCGTACGTGCCGAGGTGGTGCGGCGCGTGACCGGTGGGGTCGAAACGGACCTCGGGGTCGTCGCCGTCGTGCGGGGAACCCGTCTCGGGGCCGTGCAGCTCGATCGCGCCGAACCGGTGCCAGACGCCGAGCGGGGTCGCCTCGAGCACCTCGAGCACCGGCGTGCCGACGACCCGCGTCGCGTCGTGGTCCGGCCGCAGGGCGAGCACGGAGGGACCGTGCGGCGACCGCAGCGGCATGAGCGTCGACAGCCACCCGCCCAGGAGCGCACGGCGCGGCACGAGGAGGAAGCGCGTGAGCCGCCCGCTCCCCGCGGAGGCGAACAGGACGTCCTGGGGCACGCCGTCGTCGGTCCAGCGCACGGCGATCCCGACGACGTCCGGGAGCCCGCGCGGGAGGCCGACCCCGAGGGACACGCGCACCGTGACGGGCGTGCGGCCCTGCGGGACGCTGGCCGCGCCCGCCTCGTCCTCCGCGACGACGAGCGTGCCGCGGAGCACGACCCCGCGCGCGTGCATCGGGCGGCCCCCGCGCACGCGCGCGACCGTGCCGGTCACGGCCGCGAGCGCCGCGCCGACGGGTCGAGAGAGCGTCTCCACGAGTCCTGCCACGCGGCCACGGTCGCACCGCCCGCGGTCACCCGCACGGCCGCGGGCCCGGCACCGCCCGGGGCGCCGGGATCAGGGCGTCTGCTGCCCCGTGGAGCCCGGCGCCTGGAGATCCGGGAGGTCCGGCACGTCGAACGTGGGGACGTCGATCGTGGGGACGTCGAGGTCGCCCAGCCGTTCCTGGAGCTCCTCCTGGCGGACGCGGTTGTTCTCCTGGATGCAGGCGAGCCGCGTGGCGGGCCGGCCGGAGCACTCCTGCACGGCCGAGTCCGGGTCGCGCGGGGCGCGCTCCTCCTGGACGTAGCGGCCGTCGGCGTCGTGCTCGTCGGGGCCGACGGGCAGCGCGGCGAGCGCTGCCGCCTCGGCGAGCAGCAGCAGGACCGTGGCGAGGAGGAGGACGGCGCCACCCAGCCCCGCGCGGACCGCGGCGGCCGTGCTCACGGGCGGGCGCTCGTCGGACGCCGCGCGCTGGCGGGCCGCGACGCGCCACGCGGCCCACATCCCGACGACGAGCGGCAGCACGTACGCGACCGCGGCGAGCGCCGCGACGGGGCGGGCGTCCTCGCGCGCGAGCGCGCCCGACCCGACGCCCGCGACCACGACCGCGACGACCCCGAGGACGACCACCCGGCGCACGACGGCGCGGCGGAGGTTCGCGCGCAGCGCCGCGACGCGCGCCGCTCCGGTCGCGCCGGGCGGCAGGTAGCCGAGCTCGCGCGCCTGGGTGAACATCGCCCCGTGCAGGACGGCCGAGGTGACGGTCACCAGGGCGAGCGCCGCCCCGAGCCCGACGAGGAACCACCGGACGGCGGCGGCGTCGCGCACGAGGTAGAGCAGGGCGAGCCCCGCGAGGACGCCCGCCCACCCGACGGCGATCGCCACGACGGTGCCGCTGCGGAACGGCGTCCGGCGCAGGGTGCGGCGCAGCAGCCCGCGCGGGACCTGGAGGAGGACGGGCACGACGCGCAGCGCGGTCACTCCCGTCCACAGCAGCACGACGATCCCCCAGACCGGCACGCTGCCCACGTGGGCGTCGCTCATCGCGAAGGCGACGACGAGCGCGACGGCCCCGACGAGGAGGACCGGCATCTCGACGAGCCGCAGCACCTGCTGCCACACGCTGAGGTGCAGCAGGTACCCGGCCTCGGCGTGCTCGGGGTTCATCGCGAGGACGCCGCTGTACCCCTGGGCGCTGCGGCTCGCGTCGAGCGCGAGCGCCGCGTCGAGGTAGAGGAGGTCCTCGTGCTCGGGCGCGACGGCGAGGCCCTGCCGCACCAGGGCGCGCGCCCGGTCGTCGTCCCCGAGGCGCGACCAGAGCCGGGCCGCCTGCGCGAGGCGGTCCGGCACCTCGGGGGCGAGCTCGAGCGCCGCGGCGATGCGCTCGCGTGCGAGCCGCCGGTCGGCGCCGCGCACGCGCCCCGAGAGGTGGGCGTCGGCGAGCTGGAGGTGGTAGCGCGCGTCGTCGGGGTCGAGCTCGAGCGCGCGCCGCGCGGCGTCGCGCGCACCGGGGACGTCGCCGGTGTTCTGCCGCGCGACCGACAGCAGGTAGAGCGCGCCGTCGGCGGTGGGCTGGGCCGCGACCACCTGCTCCAGGAGGGGCAGCGCGTCAGCGGAGCGCTGGAGGTGCAGCCGCACCCACGCGGCGGCGAGGAGCAGCCGCGCGTCGTCGGGCACGGCGGCCAACGCCTCGTCGACCTCGTCGAGGGCGCGCTCGGGCCGCCCCATCTGGACGAGCAGCTCGACGCGCGCGCCGACGGCGCGCGGGTCGATGGTCGTGGTCACCGTCGGCAGCCTCGCCGTCTCAGAGCATGCGCCGCGCGCGCAGGTACGCGGCGAGCTCGTCGTAGCGGCCGTCGGCGTTCGCGAACGTCACGACGTTGCGCGCGGACTGGAGCCACGCCGTCGTGGACGGCCGCACGTCCGCGAGCGCCGACTCCATGTCGGCCATCGTGACGGGCCGCACCTGGCCGGACGCGATCGAGTCCATCATCGCCTTCTCGGCCGCCGTGGCCGCCAGGTGCTCCAGGTCCGCGCCGGAGAATCCGTCGGTGCGCTGCACGACGGAGCGCAGGTCGATCCCGGCGACGGGTCGCCCCGCGAGGTGGTGGCGCAGGATGGCCTCGCGCGCGGGCTCGTCGGGCGGCAGGACGAGCACGACGCGGTCGAACCGGCCCGGGCGCAGGAGCGCGGTGTCGACGTCCCACGGGTGGTTGGTCGCGCCGAGCACGAACAGGCCGTCGTTGTCGGAGCCGATGCCGTCCATCTCCTGGAGGAGCTGGTTGACGACCGTCCGCATGCCCGACGACCCGGAGTACTGCGCGCGCTTGCCGCCGATCGCGTCGACCTCGTCGAGGAACAGCACGGCCGGCGCGAGCTGCCGCGCACGCTGGAACAGGGCGTGGAGGTTCTGCTCGCTCTCCCCGATGTACTTGTCGAGGATGTCCGCGAGCGTCACCGTGAGGAACCGCGCACCGAGCTCGCCCGCGACCGCGCGCGCCATGTACGTCTTGCCGGTGCCGGGCGGCCCGTAGAGCAGCAGGCCGCCGCGCAGCGACTTGCCGAACGCCTGCGCGATGGCCTGGTTGCGCATCGGCTCCAGGAACGCCTCGCGGATGCGCTTCTTCACCGGCTCCAGGCCGCCGACGTCCGCCAGCGTCACCGTCTCGCGCGACACCTCGAGCAGGCCCGACCCGTCGTCGGGGGCGTCGTCGCGCGCGGGCACGAGGAAGGGCTGCCCGCCCCCGGGCGCCGGGTCGCCGTGGCCCTGCCCGGGTGCTGGGCTCGGGCCCGCGGGAGCGGGGCCCGGGGTGCCGACCGCAGGCTCCTCGACGAAGGGCGGCGGGACGCGCACGTCGAGCTCGTCCTCCAGCCGGTCCCAGTCGATGCCCGACGCCGGGCTCCCCGGCCCGGCGGGAGCGGGGTCCGCCGGGCGCGACGCCGCGGCGGCGGACGCGGCGGACTCCTGGACGAGCCGCAGCGCCTCGCCGTCCGCGGGGTCGATCCGGAGCCCGGCGCTGGCCTGCTCGAGCGCCTCGACGGGGCGCCCCGCGGCGAGCAGGAGGCTCGCGTAGTGCACGCGCAGCGGCGCGCTCGCGGGCGCGGCCGCGACGGCGGCGGCGAGCGCGGCCAGGGCGTCGGACATGGGGCTCCTCAGGGACGGCGGTCGGGACGACGGCGTCGTGCGGCCCGGGGCGGGGCACGGCCGGGACCAGTGTGCACGGGACCGCCGACGCGCACGATAGGGAGAGGTCCCCATGGAAACCACTTGCCATGATGGAAAGTAGATGCTTTGATGGCATCCATGAGCACCGACGACACGACCTACCCGGCGCCCCTCGACGCGGCAGCCGCTCTCGACCGTGCCGACCGCCTCGCCGGCGCCACCCGGGCGCGCGGGTGGCGGTGGGTCCGGCTCTACCTCACGGGGTGGGCCGTCGCGAGCGTCGGGCTGGTGCTCGCGATCGGGCTCGGCGGCCGCGTCGGCTTCGTCGCCGGGATGGCCGCCTGGGTCGCGATCGTCACCGTCGGCGCCACGTGGGCCGTCCGGCAGGGCGCCCTGGCCGTCGGCACGCGACGCCGGATCGCCGTCGGTGCGGTGTCCTGGGCGGTGGTCTACGGGGCGGTGCTCGTCGCCGGGATGGTGGTGTGGCCCGGCTCCGTCGCGTACTGGGTGCCCGCGGCGCTCGTGAGCGCCGTCCCGCTGCTCGTCGCGGCCTGGCGGCCCGCCCCGCGGGACGCGGCGGTGACGGCGTGACGACGAACCGGCCCCCGGCAGGCGACGGGGCGGCCGTCGACCACCACCCGCGCCACACGCTCGACGAGGTCATCCACTCCCCCGTCCGCCTGTCCGTCGTCGCCGCGCTCTCGGGCGTCGAGAAGGCCGACTTCCGGACCTTGCGCGACACGATCGAGCTGTCCGACTCGACGCTGTCGAAGCAGCTCACGGTGCTCGAGGACGCCGGGTACGTCGACATCAGCAAGGAGCGCGCCGGACGACGCACGCGCACCTGGGTGCGCCTCACGCCCGCCGGCGCCGCCGCCCTGCGCGCGCACCTCGACGCGCTGCGCGCGATCGCGGAGGTCGCGCTGCCCCCGGCCGACGCCTGACCACAGGCGCCTCGCCGCTCGTGTCCGGACGCGCGCCGTCCACAGGGACCTCGTCGGTGTCGGCGGGAGGCGGCAGAGTGGGGCGCATGACGACCGAAACCGACGCGTCCACCCCCCTCGCCGTGCCCGACGACGCGCCGCCCGCGCCGCGCCCCGGCGCACGCTGCTTCGGCGACGGCGACCCGCTCTACGAGGAGTACCACGACACCGAGTGGGGGGTGCCGGTGCACGGGGACACCGCGCTGTTCGAGCGCCTGGTCCTCGAGGGCTTCCAGTCCGGCCTGTCCTGGATCACGGTGCTGCGCAAGCGCCCGGCGTTCCGCGAGGTGTTCGCCGGGTTCGACCCGGAGGCGGTCGCGGCGCTCGACGAGCCCGACGTCGAGCGGCTCCTCACCGACGCCCGCATCATCCGCAACCGCCAGAAGATCACGGCGACGATCGACAACGCGCGGGCGCTCCTCGCGCTGCAGGCAGGCGGCGGCTCGCTGGACGAGCTCGTGTGGTCGTTCGCGCCGCCCGCGCGCTCCCGGCAGCCCGCCACGTGGGGCGACGTCCCCAGCACGAGCCCCGAGTCGGTCGCCCTGTCGAAGGCGCTCAAGAAGCACGGCTTCCGGTTCGTCGGGCCCACGACGGCGTACGCGGCCATGCAGGCGTGCGGCCTCGTGGACGACCACCTCGCGACGTGCCCCGTCGTGCTGGGCCGGTCCGCCTCCGCACCGTCGTGACCGATCCGCTATAGCAAAATCCGCCCGCATCGTGGACGAGGTGCGACCATGGTGGGCATGAGCGCCTACGTCTCGGTCCTCGACCTGTTCTCCGTCGGCGTCGGCCCGTCGAGCTCGCACACCGTCGGGCCGATGCGCGCGGCGAAGGCGTTCGTCACGACCCTGGCCGCGGGCGACGCGCTCGACGCCGTCGCCGGGCTGCGGGTCGTGCTGTGCGGCTCGCTCGGCGCGACAGGCGTGGGCCACGGGACGCCGGACGCCGTCGTCGCGGGCCTGCTCGGCCTCGACCCCGAGACGTGCGACCCGGCGCGCGTGCCCGGGTCGTGGGAGAAGCTCGGCGACGGCGCGCCCGTCACGCTGCTGGGCCGCCACCGCATCACGATGACCCGCGACGACGTGCGCCTCGCGCCGCTGACGCGGATGCCCGGTCACCCCAACGGGATGCGCTTCACCGCGCTCGACGCCGACGGCGCGACGGTCGCCGAGGAGGCCTACTACTCCGTCGGCGGGGGGTTCGTCCTCACCGCGGCCGAGCTCGAGGCAGCCGCCGCGAACGAGGCGGCCCAGGTCGGCGCCGAGCTCGCGGGCGAGACGATCGACCCGCGGACCGAGCCGACCGGTGTGCCGTTCCCGTTCGCCAACGCGGCCGAGCTCCTCGCCGTGTGCGAGCGCGAGCGGACGTCGATCGCCGCGGTCGCGTGGGCCAACGAGACCGCCCTGCGCCCGGTGGCCGACGTCGAGGCGGGCGTCGACCGGATCTGGGACACGATGAGCGCGTGCGTCGACGCCGGGCTGGAGCGCGACGGCGTCCTGCCCGGCCGGCTCAAGGTCCGGCGTCGGGCCCGCGCGCAGCGCGAGCGCCTCGAGCTGGCCGACGAGCGTGGCGCCGACACGACGATCGAGTGGCTCCAGGCCTTCGCGATGGCCGTCAACGAGGAGAACGCCGACGGGCGGCGCGTCGTGACCGCCCCGACGAACGGCGCGGCCGGGATCATCCCGGCCGTCGGGCGGCACTTCCTGCGCACGCACCCGGACGTCGCCGCCGACCCGGCACGCCGCCGTCGGGCGATGCGCACGTACCTGCTCACCGCCGCCGCCATCGGCGCGCTGTACAAGCGCAACGCGTCCATCTCCGGCGCGGAGGCCGGGTGCCAGGGCGAGGTCGGGTCGGCCTGCTCCATGGCCGCCGGTGCCATCTGCGCGGTGCTCGGCGGCACGCCCGCCCAGGTCGAGAACGCGGCCGAGATCGCGATGGAGCACAACCTCGGCCTCACGTGCGACCCGGTCGGAGGGCTCGTCCAGGTCCCGTGCATCGAGCGCAACGCCATCGCCGCGTGCACCGCCGTGTCCGCCGCGCGCCTCGCGCTCCAGGGCGACGGCTCGCACGTCGTCTCGCTGGACACCGTCATCGAGACCATGCGCCAGACGGGCGTCGACATGTCGACCAAGTACAAGGAGACCTCGACGGGTGGCCTCGCGGTCAACGTCGTCGAGTGCTGAGCCGGAGCGCAGCGGAGCAAGCGCAGGCTCCAGCACGACCGAGGACACGAGTGCTGAGCCGGAGCGCAGCGGAGCAAGCGCAGGCTCCAGCACGACCGAGAGAACCCGTGCTGAGCCGGCGGCCCCTCACCAGGTGCGGCGGACGTCCGCCCGCGGCCCGGTCACGAGGCTGCGTGGCGGGACGTCGTCGGTGACGACGGCGCCCGCGGCCACGACGGCGTCGCGACCGATGGTCACGCCGGGCAGGATGGTCGCGCCCGCGCCGATCCACACGTTCTCGTGGACGTCGATCGGGCCGCCGGTGAGCCAGACCTTGCGGTCGTCGGTGTCGACGGGGTGCCCGACGGTGATGAACGTGACCCGCGGCGCGACCAGCACACGGTCGGCGAGCCGGATGCCGGCGTAGTCGAGGAACGTGCAGTTCTGGTTGACGAAGACCCGCTCGCCGAGGTCGAGGTGCAGGCCGTGGTCGGTGAAGAACGGCGGGTAGATCGTCACCTGCGACGGCAGCGGCCGCCCGAGGATCTGCTCGAACAGCCGGGCCTTGCCCTCCTCGTCGTCGAACGGGAGCACGTTGAGCCGCGAGGTGAGCGCGGTCGCCTCCAGCACACGCTCGGACATGGCGCGGAACTCGGGACCGTGGATGCGCATGAGCAGGTCGCTGGGCATCCCCCGATCCTCCTCCCCCGTCAGCGCGCGACGCGCCGCGCGGCGCGCCGGGCGACGACCTCCTCCATGACCGCGACGACGCCGTCCTCCCCCGGGGCGGCGGCGATGCGCTCGCCGAGGCGCGCGGCGGCCCGGGTGTACGACGGGTCGTCGAGCAGGCGGCGCACCGCACGTCGCACCTGGGCGGGCCGCGGCGTGCTGGTCCGCAGCCGCACGCCCGTCCCGGTCCACGCGACGCGGGCCGCGACCTCCGCCTTGTCCTCCGTCTTCCCGGCGACGACCACGGGCACGCCGTGCCGCAGCGCGTGGTGCACGCCGCCGTAGCCGCCGTTCGTCACGAGGACCGACGTGCGCGGGAGCAGCGCGTCGTACGGGAGGTACTCGGCCGCGCGCGCGTTCGGGGGCAGCGCGCCGAGCGTCTCGACGGGCCGCCCGCCCGTGGCGGCGACGACGAGCACGTCCTCGTCCGCGAGCGCGCGCAGGGTCGGGAGGAGGAGCTGGTGCGGGTCCTCGTTCGCGACGGTGCCCTGCGTGACGTGGACGACGGGACGGCGCGTGCCGAGATCGTCCCACCACGCGGGGAGGTCGCCGTGCGCGGCGACGGGGCGCGGCGGGCCGACGAACCGGACGGGCGTGACGACGTCGGGCCGCGGGTACTCGAGCTCGGGGACGGTGAGCTGCACGACGGCGTCGGCGTCGGCGGGCCAGCCCAGGAAGAAGGTGTCGGTCGGGGTCGCACCGGTCGCGCGCACCATGTCCTGCGCGGCGCGCTGCGGCGCGGCGAACGCGACCCCTTCGACGAATCGGTGCAGCGCCCGGTTGCGCAGCACCCCGAGCGGCCCGCGCGCGGGCAGCACGCCGAGGCCGAACGGTGCGGTGAGGTCGCTCTTCAGCCCGAGCGGGAAGATGCCCAGCGCGAGCACGGGGGGACGCCGGTCGGCCGGGGTGGCGACGAGCGCCATCGCGCCGAGGAACAGGGGCTCGACGAGCACGACGTCGGCCGGGAGTGCGGCGAGGGCGTCGACGACGGCGCGGTGCTGCGCGGCACCCGGCCGGACGAAGATCTCGAGCATGTCGTGCCGGATCGCGTCGAGACCGGTGCGCCCCGCGCGGCCCGGGAAGGCGGCCGCGAGGTCGCGGTCGTCGAAGTCGGCGGCGGCGGGCAGCGGCACGTGCTCGGCGCCGGCCGCCTCCACGGCCGCGGCGAAGCGCGCGCCGGTGAGGAAACGGACCTCGTGGCCGTGCGCGACGAGCGCACGCGTGACCGCGAGCAGCGGGGTGACGTGGGCGTGCACGGGGGTGGAGCAGAGCAGGACGGTGGCCATCGGTGTGCCTCTCTCGGGCGGCGCGGGACGCGCCGGTCGGACGGGAAGGGCGCGGGACCGGGCCGTCCGCGCGAGGACGCCGAGGGGGAGGCGGCGTGTGAGAAGATCGGTAACCGTCAGGAGTATTCATCACCCTGGAGGGGTAGTCAATAGTGGTCCCCCGCGCCTACACGTCCGACCTCCGCACCGAGCAGGCGGCGCGCACCCGCGAGCGCGTCGTGCGCGCGGCGGCCGCGGAGCTCGCCGAGCGCGGCTACGAGCGCACGACCCTCGCCCGCGTCGCCGAGCGCGCAGGCGTGTCCCTCGAGACCGTCAAGGCGCACGGGCCCAAGCGCGCCCTGCTCCTCGCGGCCTTCGAGGTGACGTTCGCGGGGTCGGAGGGCCAGGAGTCGCTCGCCGCCCGGCCCGAGGGCCAGGCCGTCGCCGGGACCACCGACCCCGAGGACTTCCTCGACGGGCTCGTCGCGCTCGTGGCGGCGGCGAACGAGCGCGTCGCGGCCCTGTGGTCGGCGTTCACGTCGGCGGCACGCTCCGACGAGGCCGTCGCCGCCGAGCTCGCGGCGCTCCTCGACCGCCGCCGCGCGGACCTGCGCGCGAGCGTCGACGTGCTCGCGGACCACGGGTTCCGGCTGCACGCGCAGCGGGACGAGGCCGCCGAGTCCCTGTCCTACCTCCTCGCCCCGGAGGGCTGGACGCACTTCGTGGCCGGTGCGGGCTGGTCGCGCGAGCGGTACCGCGCGTGGCTGTGCGACGCCGTCGTGCGCCTCGTCGCCGCACCGCCCCCGGGCGGCCCGGACGCCTGACCCCTGGCGCGCCCCGCCGGGCCGCGCCTACCGTGTGCCATGAGCACCCTCACCCCCGGCTTCCAGGGCCGGCCACGCCCGCAGGGCGTGGCGCTCCCGCCGGGCCAGTACGTCGAGACCGGGTTCCCCGTGCTCTCGGCAGGGCCCACTCCGCGCGTCGACACCGCGACCTGGCGCTTCGACGTCACCACCGAGACCGGCGCGACCCGCTCCTGGTCGTGGGCCGAGCTCATGGCGCTCCCCCAGGACGAGCCGACCGTCGACATCCACTGCGTCACCCGCTGGTCGAAGTTCGGCACGTCCTGGCGCGGCGTCTCGCTCGACACCCTCCTCGGCGAGGTCGAGTCCACGGCTGACTTCGCGATGATCGGCTGCTACGGCGGCTACACGACGAACCTCCCGGTCGCCGAGCTGCTCGGCGGCAAGGCGTGGGTCGTGCACACGTTCGACGGCGCCCCGCTCCACCCCGTGCACGGCGGCCCCGCGCGGCTCCTCGTGCCGCACCTGTACTTCTGGAAGTCAGCGAAGTGGGTCAACAGCATCACCCTCATGCCCATGGACCGGCAGGGCTTCTGGGAGCGGCTCGGCTACCACGACCTCGGCGACCCGTGGCGCGAGCAGAGGTACCAGGGTGACTGAGGCGCCCGTCCGCCTCGGCGCCCGGTACGCGACGCCGTCGCGCTGGCAGGTCGCGACGCTCGTCGACGCGTGGGCGGAGAGCCCGTCCGCGCGGACGCTCGTCCTCGAGGTCCCCGCGTGGCCCGGCCACCTCGCCGGCCAGCACGTCGACCTGCGGCTCACCGCGCCCGACGGCTACACCGCCGAGCGCAGCTACTCGATCGGCAGCGCCGCGACGCGCGCGCCCCTGCCCGACGACGGCTCCCCCGCGCGCGTCGAGGTCACCGTCCAGCGGGTCCCCGGGGGCGAGGTCTCGACGTACCTCACCGACGTGTTCGCGGTGGGCGACGCGATCGAGCTGCGCGGCCCGGTCGGCGGGTGGTTCGTCTGGTCGCCCGAGCGCGACGCGGGGACGCCCGTGCTGCTCGCGGCCGGCGGGTCGGGCCTCGTGCCGCTCATGGCGATGCTCCGCACCCGGCGCGAGGCCGGCGACCGCACGCCCTTCCGGCTCGTGTACTCGGTGCGGCGGCCGGAGGACGAGCTCTACGTCGACGACCTCGACCGCCTCGCCGCCGCCCACGACGGTCTCGACGTCCACGTCGTCCACACCCGCTCGACCCCGCTCGGCTCGATGCGCGGGCCCGGCCGCGTCGAGCGGCGCGAGCTCGCCGCGTGGGGCTGGCCGCCCGAGATCGAGCCAGCGTGCTTCGTGTGCGGGCCGACGGGCTTCGTCGAGGCCGTCGCGCGACAGCTCGTGGCGCTCGGCCACGACCCGGCGCGCATCAAGACCGAGCGCTTCGGGCCCGCGGTCGACTGAGGGGCGAGCGCCGCGAGCGGTTGACCCGGCCTCTGCCGCGTCGAGCACGCGAATCGCGGTTCCACCGATCGGGGTGGACGGTGATGCCCCGTCCGGGCGATCACCCGAGGTGAACCATGCTTCTGCTTCGGCGAGCCGACGTCCTGCCTGGCCCGACCACGGCACGACGAACCGGGCGCATCGGGCGCTTGCGGCATCTCTTGACGCCTCCGTGGGACGCCAGTAGCGTTCTTGCGTGTTGACGCAAGAAATCAACACTCCGTTGTGCGGTGCGGCACAGCGGGTCCGCAATTCTCGAAGGTACTGACCCGAGCCACCCGGCCACGGCCGGACGTGCGCCGTGGCCCGTCCTCCGACCCGGGCGCCTGGTCCGGTGCGGGGTCGCGCTCGGCGCGGCCTGACGCCCGTCGACGACGACGGGAGATCGAGGACACCGATGAGACATCGACCCAGCACGTCGAACCGCACACCTTCCGCTGCGCCGCAGCGCCGCCTCCGGCTCGTCGCCGCGACGGCGGCGGTGACCGCCCTGCTCGTCCCGCTCGGCCTGACGACCACCGCGACGGCGGCGCCCACGGTGCTGTCCACCGGGAAGGCGACGGCCGCGAGCAGCAACACGTCGCCGTACCTGTCCGGCAACCTCACCGACGGCAACCAGGGCACGTACTGGGAGTCGACCAACAACACGTTCCCGCAGTGGGCGCAGGTCGACCTCGGCGCGACCGCCACGGTCGAGGACCTCGTGCTCAAGCTGCCCACCGGCTGGGAGGCGCGCAGCCAGACCCTCAGCGTGCAGTCGAGCACGGACGGCTCGAGCTTCTCGACCCTCAGGGCGAGCCAGGCGTACACGTTCGCCCCGGGATCCGGGAACACCGTGACGATCGACGTCCCGGACACGTCCGCCCGCTACGTGCGCGTGCAGATCACCGCGAACACCGGCTGGCCGGCCGGGCAGCTCTCGGAGCTCGAGGTGCGCGGCACGGCCGGTGGCACGGACCCGGGACCCGGGAACCCTCAACCGCCCGCCGGCACCAACCTCGCCCTGGACAAGCCGATCGAGGCGTCGTCGACGGAGTGGCAGTTCGTGGCGAAGAACGCGAACGACGACAGCACGACGACCTACTGGGAGGGCGCGGGCGGCCAGTACCCGAGCACGCTCAGCGTGTCCCTCGACTCCGCGACGCAGCTCACGAACGTCGTCGTCAAGCTCCCGCCGGCGTCCGCCTGGGGACCGCGCACCCAGACCTTCGAGGTCCAGGGTCGCGCGACCGCGACCGGTGCGTGGCAGACGCTCAAGCCGTCGGCGGGCTACGCGTTCTCCCCGTCGTCGGGGAACACGGTGACGGTCCCTGTCACCGGCACGGCCAAGGACGTGCGCCTGCGGTTCACCGGAAACACCGGCTCCGGCAACGGCCAGGTCGCCGAGCTGCAGGTGTTCGGCACCCCCGCGCCCAACCCCGACCTCGTCGTCACGAGCGTCACCGCGACCCCCGCGTCACCGCTCGAGTCGCAGGCGATCACGCTGTCGGCGGTCGTCAAGAACATCGGCACGCAGGCGTCCGCCGCGACGGACGTCGCGTTCACGCTCGACGGCCAGACGGTCGCGACGAAGCCGGTCGGCGGCCTCTCCGCCGGTGCCCAGGCGACCGTCACCGCCGACGTCGGCGCGCGCCCCGCAGGCAGTTACACGATCGGCGCGGTCGCCGACGCGGGCGGCACGGTCCCGGAGCAGAACGAGGGCAACAACGCCTACGCGAACCCCACCCCGCTCGTCGTCACGGCCGTCCCGAGCTCGGACCTCGTCCCGACGCTCACCTGGGCGCCGACCAACCCGTCCGCGGGCAGCACCGTGACCTTCTCCGCGACGATCGCCAACCAGGGCAACGTCGCGACCTCCGCGGGCGCGCACGGCCTCACCGTGACCGTGACGAACAAGGCGACGGGCGCCGTCGTGCGCACCCTCACCGGCTCCGTGAGCGGCGCGATCGCCGCGGGCGCGAGCAGCGCCAGCGTCAACCTCGGCACGTGGACCGCCGCGAACGGC
Organism: Cellulosimicrobium sp. EB106-03-01-XG111; assembly: GCF_058792115.1. NCBI lineage: Bacteria > Bacillati > Actinomycetota > Actinomycetes > Micrococcales > Promicromonosporaceae > Cellulosimicrobium > Cellulosimicrobium sp. EB106-03-01-XG111. The sequence continues at coordinate 99,524 of NZ_JBYTEQ010000001.1, read as the reverse complement.
AGCTACGACGTCAAGGTCGTCGCCGCGCCGGACTCCACCGAGGTCGCCGCGAAGCAGGCCAACAACACCGCGACCCGCGCCCTGTTCGTGGGACGCGGCGCCGACCTCCCGTTCGACACGTACGAGGCCGAGGACGGCGTCACGGGTGGCGGCGCGAGCGTGCTCGCTCCCAACCGCGTCGTCGGCGACCTCGCGGGCGAGGCGTCCGGCCGTCGCGCGGTGACGCTCAACCAGACCGGCGCCTACGTCGAGTGGACCACCAAGGCTCCGACGAACACGCTCCTCACCCGCTTCTCCATCCCGGACTCGGCGGGCGGCGGCGGCACGAACGCGACGCTGGCGATCTACGTGGACGGCCAGTTCCTCAAGAACATCGACCTGACGTCGCGCTACGCGTGGCTCTACGGCAACGAGACCAACCCGGGCAACCAGCCGAGCCAGGGCGCACCGCGCCACGTCTACGACGAGGCGAGCACGCTGCTCGGCACCACGGTCCCCGCGGGCTCGAAGATCCGCCTGCAGAAGACCGCGCAGAACACGTCGCAGTACGCGATCGACTTCGTCGACCTCGAGCTCGCGACGTCGCGGGCCAACCCGAACCCCGCGCAGTACACGCAGCCCGCGGGCTTCACGCACCAGGACGTCCAGGCCGCGCTCGACAAGGTCCGCATGGACACGACGGGCACGCTCAAGGGCGTCTACCTGCCCGCCGGCGACTACCAGACGGCGAGCAAGTTCCAGGTGTACGGCAAGGGGGTCGACGTCGTCGGCGCCGGGCCGTGGTTCACGCGGTTCTTCGCGCCGCAGGGCCAGGAGAACACGGACGTCGGCTTCCGTGCCGAGGCGAGCGCCAACGGATCGACGTTCCGCGACTTCGCCTACTTCGGCAACTACACGTCGCGCATCGACGGGCCGGGCAAGGTGTTCGACTTCGCCAACGTGAAGAACATGACGATCGACAACATCTGGGTCGAGCACATGATCTGCATGTTCTGGGCCTCGAACATGGACGACTCGGAGGTCAAGAACTCCCGCATCCGGAACACGTTCGCCGACGCGATCAACATGACCAACGGCAGCGCGAACAACCACGTGCACAACAACCAGGCGCGCGGCACGGGCGACGACTCGTTCGCGCTCTTCGCTGCCACCGACAACGGTGGCAGCGGGCAGCGCGGCAACGTGTTCGAGAACCTCACCTCGACCAACACGTGGCGTGCCGCCGGCCTCGCGGTCTACGGGGGCCAGGACAACACGTTCCGCAACATCTACATCGCGGACACCCTGGTCTACTCGGGCGTCACGATCAGCTCGCTCGACTTCGGGTACCCGATGGAGGGCTTCGGCCCGGCGCCCACCGTGCTCGACGGGATCACCGTCGTCCGCTCCGGCGGGCACTTCTGGGGGAACCAGGTGTTCGGGGCCGTCTGGATGTTCTCGGCGTCCAAGGCGTTCGGGAACATCCAGGTGAACAACCTCGACGTCGTCGACCCGACGTACTCCGGGATCATGTTCCAGACGAACTACGTCGGCGGGCAGCCGCAGAACACCTTCCAGAACCCGACGTTCACCAACGTCACGATCACCGGGGCGAAGAAGAGCGGCGACGCCTACGACGCGAAGTCCGGCTTCGGCATCTGGGCCAACCCGATGCCGGAGGCGGGCCAGGGGCCGGCCGTCGGCACCGCGACGTTCACCAACCTCACGTTCTCGGGCAACTACCGGGACATCGAGAACACGACGTCCACCTTCACCATCACGCGCAACTGACCCTGCCCGACGCCGCAGCCCGCCTCACGGGGCGGGCTGCGGCGCGCGCGGCGACCCCGGGCCCGGCTCCTGACCGTCCTGGCCGAACCGCCACCGCATCGCCGCGTGCTCGGACGTGCGCTCGTACGCGAACACGACCTCGGGCCGCACGGCGAAGACGAGCGCCGGGTCGCCGTCGTGGAGAAACACGCCGTCCCCGACGTCGAACGTCCAGTCGTCGCCGTACTTGCAGCGCCACCGCTCGGCGAGGCGGTGCAGCGCGGCGTCGTCGGTGACGCGCGCGGCGGTGCCCTCGACGACGACGTCGAGCGCGTCCTCGTAGGCGTTCGTCCCGGTCGTGAGGACGACGCGCGCGTTCTCGGCCAGGTTGCGGGCCTTGCGCTCGTCCGGCCCGGTGGTCACGTGGAGGGAGCCGTCGGCGACCACCGTCATGAGCGGCGTGACGTGCGGGCGCCCGTCGGGCCGCACGGTCGAGATCCACGAGATCTCGGCCCGTTCGAGCGCGTCACGCACCGTCTCCCACGGGACGGGGCGCGCGCCGGGAGAGCTGAACCCGGGGACGAGCGTCCCCTCCGGTCCGTCGGGGGCTGCGGGTCGGGCGGCAGGCTGGTCGGCTGTGGTCATGGAGGTTCCTCTCGTCGGTCCTGCCCCTGGGACCGACGAGCGCGCCCGGACTCATCGGTGGCGCGGGCAGCGGACCTGCGCCGACCGGCGGGACCTCACCGCACGTCGTCGGGGCCGGCCTCGTGGCCGGGGCGGCCCACCGTGCGCCGGTCCTGCTTCATCCGGGCCTCGAACAGGTGCCTCGCGCCGCCCGCGAGCTCGTCGCGCGCGGCGCGCTCGTGCTCGCGGAACGCCGACCAGTAGCCGTCGTCGTACTCCTCGACGAGCTGGAACGTCCAGCGGCCGGGCACGACGTTGCGCCCCACGAGGTCCGCCTCGATCCGGTCCGCGACCTCCGCGTGCCCCGCGGCGCGCAGCTTCTCGACCGCCTCGCCGAGCGCGAGGTCCGCCTCCCCGGTGAGCTGGTGGAACGTGTACAGGTGCCCGCGCGCGCGTTCCGTCGTCTCGAGCGCCTCGCTCAGGGCCCCGAGCGCGTCGACGGTCGCGTCGCTCACGCCGTCGGGCACGGGACGGCCGGGCAGGTCGGCAGGGTTCCGGGGGGTCTCGTCGCTCACGCGGCCACGCTAGGCACGGCCCGTCGGGCCCGCACGCGCTCGTCGGCGACCAGCCACTGCCCCCGCGCGACACCCCGCGCTCGGGAGCAGGCTGTGACAGGGTTGACCTGCCACCCCCGACCGAGGACAGCGCCCCGAGCCATGCCGCAGACCGCACCCGTACCGACCGTCCCGAGCGAGCCCACCCCGAGCCAGCGCCCCCACCGGGCCGCGCGGCTCGAGGACCGGTGGCGCGCCGTCGTCTCCCGCTTCCAGAAGGCCCGCGGGTGGCGCCCGCGCGTGGAGCCGTTCGCCGGCTACGGGAGCCCGCGCCGGGTGCGCGTGCTGGGCCGGGTGCTGCTCGCGAGCCCCGCGTTCGACCCGGCGCTGCACGAGCGCGAGTCCGCGGACCGCCGCGGCTGGCGGTACTTCTTCACCGCCCCGGCGCCGCGCGAGGAGGTCCGCGTGCACGTGGGCAGCACGACGGTCGACCTCGTGTCCGACCGCGGCGGCTACCTCGACCGGGTGATCGACGTCGACCTCGCGCCGGGCTGGCACGACGTCTCGTTCCGCACCTCGGCGGGCGCGACGGCGACCGGCCGGGTCTTCGTCGTGGCCGACGGGCGCCGGCTCGGCGTCGTCTCGGACATCGACGACACCGCGATGGTGACCGCCGTCCCGCGCCCGTTCATCGCGGCGTGGAACACGTTCGTGCGGCACTCGAGCGCCCGCGTGCCGGTGCCGGGCATGGCGGCGCTGTACCGCGGGATCGCGACGTCGCGGCCCGGTACCCCGTTCGTCTACGTGTCGACGGGTGCGTGGAACACCGCCGCCAACCTGCGACGCTTCCTCCAGCGCCACGGCTTCCCGCCCGGCCCGCTGCTGCTCACCGACTGGGGGCCCACCAACACGGGCTGGTTCCGCAGCGGCCCGGAGCACAAGGACACGTCGCTGGACCGGCTGTTCCGTGAGCTGCCCGACGTCGACTGGCTGCTGATCGGCGACGACGGCCAGCACGACCCCGACATCTACGCGCGCGCCGCACGGCGCCACCCGGGCCACGTCGCGGCCGTCGCGATCCGCGAGCTGACGCCCGCGCAGCAGGTCCTCGCGCACGGCTCGCCGCTGCCCGCGCCCGGCAGCCTGCCGGGCGACATCGGGGGCGTCCCGACGGCGCACGGCCCCGACGGCGACGCGCTCACCCGCTCGCTCGCCCGGGTCCTGCGCCGCTGACCGTCCGGCCCCGCTCGGGGCCCCGCACCACGAGGTAGAGGCACGGTCCGAGGACCACGCCTCTACCTCGCGCGTCAGGGCTGGCGCGTCAGACCTCCAGGTTCGCGAACAGGACGCTCGCGAGGGCGAGCCCGACCACGAGGTTGAACACCGTCGCGGACCCGAACACGACGAGCGGCTTCCAGCCCGCCTCGCGCACGGCCGTGACCTTGAGCTCGAGGCCGATCGAGACGAACGCGACGATGAAGAACACGGTGCTCAGCGACTTGAGGACCGCGATCTGGTCCGCCGACGCGTCGGCGCCCACGGCGCCGACGTACACCGTGGCGGCGACGGAGGCGGCGAGGAAGCCGAGCACGAACTTCGGGAACCGCGTCCACAGCTCGCGCACGCGCGGGGCCGAGGCTCCGGGCGTCCGCTCGACCTTGAAGGCGAAGTACGCGGTGAGGGCGACGGCGACGACGCCGATGAGCGCGTTCTGGGTCGCCTTGACGATGGCCGCGACCTGGAGCGCCTCGTCCCCCGCGAGGGCGCCCGCCGCGGTGACGGCCGCCGTCGTGTCGATGTTGCCCCCGATCCAGGCGCCCGCGACGGCGGGGCTGAGGCCGAGCGACTCGGCCAGCGCCGGCAGGACGAAGATCGACGGGAGCGCGAAGAGGATGACGACGCTCGCCGTGTACGCGAGCTGCTCCTTCTTCGCCTGCACCGCGCCGGCCGCGCTGATCGCGGCGCTCACCCCGCAGATCGACACCGCGGACGCGAGCAGCGCCCGGAGCCTGTCCTCGATCCCGAGCCGACCGCCGAGCCACCACGTGAACCCGAACACGAGCGTGATGAGGAGGAAGGCCTGGGCGATCGCCGGGCCCGCCGCGGACACGATGAGCGCCAGGTTCACCGTCGCGCCGAGCAGGACGAGCCCGGTCTTGATGAAGAGCTCGGTGCGGAACGCGGCGGAGAGCCGGTCACGCAGCCCGAGCACGGTGAGCACGAGGTTGCCGAGCAGGCCGAGGGCGATCGCGTACACCGGGTACTCGACCGCCTTGGCGATACCGGACAGCGGCGTGCCCGCCAGCCAGTCGGGCACGTGCTGCTCCAGGTAGCGGACCGACCACGCCAGCCCGAGGAGGACGACGACCCCGGCGACGACGTAGCCCGCGCCGGGGTTGCGCCCGTCCTGGACGACGGACTCCTCCAGGCGCGTGCCCGACGTCGGGCCGCGCCCCTCGGGTGCCGTCGCCGGGTCCGTGGTGGCCCCGCCGGTCGGCGGGGTGATCGGCGCGGTGCTCGGCGCGGAGGGCGGGGTGGGAGCGCTCATCACGGCACCAGCCCTTCGGGGATCAGGCCGAGGAGGCCGAGGGCGACGATCAGGAGCCCGACGCCGGTCGCGAGCCAGTCCTCGGAGAGGTGGACGCGGCGGACGGTCTCGATGGTGACGGGTGGCTCGACGCGCGCGGCGCCGGGGGTCTCGTGCTCGCTCATGGTGGTCCTGTCGCAGGGAGTCGGCGGGGTCGGCGGTCCGGGGCGACGGACGGCCGCGCGACGGCCACGAGAGCGCGGCCTACCTCGCGACGTGTCGGGGTCCGTCGCCCCGTCGACACAGCACGCCGGGGCGCGGGGCGCGCTCGGCGGGAGGTCGGGTGGCGGTCATGGCGACATGGTCCTCGGGCCGGGCGGTCGACCGGAAGCGGGTTCTCGCATCTCGGGCGAACGTGACGCAACGTGACGCGTCCGGGGTGCCGTCCCCCGCGCGTGGTGGTTGCCTGGGGACATGACCACGCCCGGAGACCCCTTCCCCACGCCCGACCCCGAACCCGCACCGACGCGCCGCACGTGGCCGTGGATCGTCGCCACGGTCGTGGCGGTGCTGGTGATCGCGCTCGTCGTGTGGCTGGTCAACCGCCCGACGGACGACGGCCCCGCCGTCGAGACGCCCGCGCCGTCGACCAGCGCTCCCGCGAGCCCGTCCCCCACCGACGCGGCGTCCCCCACCGACGGCGCCTCGACCCCTGCCGCCGAGGGGTGCCCCGCCGCCGGCGACGGCGTCCCCGCGGGGGCGGGCACGCACGAGATCGTCGACGTCGACGGCGACGGCCGCCCCGACACCGCGTGGCTCACGGGCGGCGCGGACCGCACGTTCGGCATCACGACGGCGTCGGGCGCCACGTTCTCCGCGCCCGTCGAGTCGGCGAGCCCGCAGCCCGCGAGCGCGATCGTCCAGCTCGTCGCGGCGGGCGACGGGACCGCGCCGATCGCGCTCGTCGACACCGGCCGCGAGGTCCTGCTGCTCTCGGCCGCCGACTGCGCCCTCACGCCGACGCAGAACGCGCAGGACGAGCCCTACACGTTCGACAAGGGCTTCACGGGCTTCGGCACGGGTGTCGGCTGCACCGAGGTCGACGGCACGCTCCGCCTCGCGGGCCTGGACGCCGTGTCCGACGACGGCTCCTCCTTCACGGTGTCGCGCACCTTCGTCGACCTCGACACGGGCGCGAAGGTCGCGACGAACGGCGAGGAGGAGACGGTCGCCCGGGACGCCGCCGCGGACGACCCGGTCGTGACGACGGCGCAGGAGACGAGCTGCGGCGACCTCGTGGCCGGCCAGGACGGCCCCGTCGAGCCGCAGTAGCCCCGCCGAGCGGTCAGCGGGCGTCGGCGAAGCGGTCCAGCTGGCTCGGCGACAGCGTGACGTCGCGCGCGGCCATCGCCTCGTCGACCTGCTCGATCCTGCTCGCCCCGACGATGGGCGAGATCCCCTGGCTCATGAGCCAGGCCAGGACGACCTGGTTCGGCGTCGCCCCGGTCTCCCGGGCGACCTCGTCGAGCACGCGGAGCACCCGCTCGGTCCCCGGGTGGGCGTAGCCCGCGGAGAACGGGCGGTCCGCACGGGTGTACCCGCCCATCATCAGGGGCGTGTAGCACCACAGGTCGAGCCCTTCCGTGCGGGCGTGGTCGAGGTCGTCCGGGGTCAGGAGCTTGTGGCCCGCCTCCGGGACGGTCGTGCCCGGGCGGGGCTGCACGAGGGAGTGCCGGAGCTGCAGCGCCGACCACTCGGCCACGCCCTGCCGACGCGCGAGGTCGCGTGCCTGCTGCACCCGCCACGACGCGTGGTTGGCCGCGCCGATGCGGCTCGCGCGACCCTCGGCCACGGCGTCCCCGAAGGCGGCGACCGTCTCGCCGAGGTCGACCGTCCGGTCCTCCGCGTGCGCCCACAGCAGGTCGACGTGGTCGACGCCGAGGCGGTCGAGGCTCCCGTCGAGGCCCGCCCGGACGGCGGACGCGGAGAGGCCCTCCGCGCTCTCGGGCCACGCGTGCGCGACCAGCGGGTCCTGACGGACCTTGGTGGCGAGCCCGACGGCGGAGCGCACCCCCGGGTTCGCCCGCAGCCAGGCGCCGAGCACGCGCTCGCTGGCGCCGCCCAGCCCGCTCGGGTCGGTCCAGAAGGCGTAGCAGTTCGCGGTGTCGAGCCAGTGGCCGCCTGCCTCGACGAAGCGGTCGAGCAGCCGGAACGCGGTGGACTGCTCCACGCGCGTGCCGTGGTCCATGGTCCCGAGGACGATCTGAGGAGCGTTCATCTGTGCGGTCATGCCCCGATGCTCGATGCTGGAGCGCGCTCCAGGTCAAGAGGTGCTCGACGGCTCGGCCGGCTCCCCTTCGACGCTCGGGCCCGGGCTCTCTCGCGACTGCTCGCGGTAGTACGCGATCTTGTCGTCCAGCACGCCGAGCGCGAGGTCGATCCGCGCCCTGCGCTCGCGGAGCTCCCGCCGATGGCCCTTGAGGAACGCGACGCGGTCGGCGGGGCTCCCCTCGCGGCGCAGGAGCGAGGTGAACTCGCGCAGCTCGGCGATCCCCAGCCCGGCGTCCCGCAGGCACGTCACCAGCCCGATCCAGAACAGGTCGTCGCCGTCGTAGGCCCGGTGCCCGCCGGTCGTCCGGGCGATCGGCCCGATGAGTCCCTCACGCTCGTAGTAGCGGAGCGTGTCGAGGCTGACGCCGGCTCGGGCGGCGGCCGCCTGCGGTGTGAGCGTGTCGGACATGAGGAGCCTCTCTCTGCACGATCGGTACCCGACCCTGATTCTGGGTCCTGGTGCGCGCCCCAGGTCAATGCCGGGCCCGGGCTCACCCGCGCCCGCACACCCGGCACGTGCCACGGCGGCGGAGCCAGTAGGCGTAGGTCGCGGCGCCGAGCGCGAGCGACCACACCGGCCACAGGAGCGTCGGCCCGACGGCGCCCCACGAGTCCGCGGCGAGGGCCAGCCGGCTCTCGCCGAACCCGAGGACGATGAGCGAGAGCCCCGCGGGGAGCACCGCGACCGCGACGACCGTCGCGGGGACGACCGCGAGCGCGACGGGCACGCGGCGGCCCGCGAGCCCCACCGTCCAGCGCGGGAAGACCTCGCCCCAGCGCTGGAACAGGCCGAGCGTGAGCACGGCGCCGACGAGCGCGAAGCCGCCCAGCCCGAGCGCCGCGACCCAGCCGTCGTCCCCGGCGAGCTGCGCGACGTCGTCGGGCGAGAAGCCGAGCGGGATGCCGAGCACCCAGGCGATGCGCGTCACCGCGTAGAAGGCGGGGATCGCGGCGGCGACGAGCGCGGCGGTCCGGCCCCAGCGCGCCGCGGCGGCGGGCTGGGTCCACGCCGGGTCGTGCCCGTCGTGGCGGCGCCCGCAGGACGCGCACGCCCCGGACCCGTGGCGCACGAACCGCCACGTCGACGCGACGAGCAGGGCGCCGCCGCCGAGGAGCGCGAGCTGCGTGAGCGGCCCGGCGCCGAGGAAGTCCTCGAACGCCGCGCGGATCACGGGGTCGAACGGCGCCATGACGAGCGTGACCGGCAGGTACCCGAGCCGCGCCAGGATCGACGCGTCGGTGAGGGCGAGCACCCCGGCCGCGACGACGGCGGTCGCCGCGACGGTCAGCGCGCGGTCGGCCCGGGCGACGGGACCGCGCCGGGCTCCGAGCCACGCGCGCAGCGCGGTGGCCGCGCCGACGAGCGCGAGGACCGCGACCCACGGCGTGAGGGTCGCGCCCGGGACGCCGCTCAGGGCACCGAACGACAGGTCGTTCGCGGCGCCGACCGCGAGCGTGCCGCCGGTCAGCGTGACGACGAGCGCGGCGACGCCGCCGAGGGTCCACCACGCGGCCGCGGCGGGGGCGACCCAGCGGCCTCGGGAGGGACGCTCGGGACGGGCGGGTGGTCCGCCGCGGGTGGACGGTCGGTGGTCGCCGGCCGACGGCGTGGGTGCGGGGGTGGGGTCGGACAGGGGCGGGTGCGGTGTCGAGGTGCTCATGCCTCGACGCTCCCGGACCCCGCCCGGCCGCGGATCCCCCGGCACGGCGACCCCGCTCCCCCGCGCGGGTGACCGCGCTCCGCCGCGACCTGTCCGGCAGCGACCCGGCCCGGGCCCGACCGGCTCCGGGAGCGAGGATCAGTCGCGCGGGCGCGCGCGACGCAGCGCCCGGAGGGCGCCCGTGGACCACAGCGCCCACGCCACGAGCACGGGCTGGAAGAACAGGCGCCCGAACCGCTTGGCGTCGGTGTCGAGGCCGAACCCGTCCTGGTGCTCGAGCCACTGCCCGACGTTGCCCGGGAAGATCACCACGAAGAACGCGGCGGCGACGAGCCCGACGGCGACGCGCCACCGGGACAGCACGACGAGCGACCCGCCGAGCGCGATCTCGACGGCGCCGGACGCGAGCACCGTCACGTCGTCGTCCACGGGGAACCAGGACGGGACCTGCGCCTGGAACTCCTCGCGCGCGACCGTGAGGTGGCTGATCCCGGCCCCGACCAGGGCGAGCCCCAGCGCGACGCGCGCGACCGTCGCGACGGGCGGCACGGGCGGGGCGGGGCGGGTGAGCACGGAGAGGTCCATGGCGCGATCGTCGCACCGGGGCGGTCGGCGCGCGCGTCAGCCCGCCCGCACGAACCCCGACTCGTACGCCCGCACCACGGCCTGCGTGCGGTCCCGGACGCCGAGCTTGGCGAGGACGTTGCCCACGTGCGTGCGCACGGTCTCGACGCCGAGGTAGAGCTCGGCCGCGATCTCCGCGTTCGACAGCCCCTGCGCGACCAGCCGCAGCACCTCCCCCTCCCGCTCGGTCAGGCGCGCGCCGCGCAGCGCGTCGCCCGTGGGCGGGTGCGCCGTCGCGAGGCGCCGCACGGCGTCGGGGAAGAGCAGCGACTCGCCGCGCGCGACGACGCGCACCGCCTGCGCGACCTCCTCCGGACGCGCGCGCTTGAGCAGGAACCCGTGCGCCCCGGCCCGGAGCGCGTCGAGCACGTGGTCGTCGTTCTCGAAGGTCGTGAGCACGAGGACGCGCGGGGCGCCGTCCCGCGCGAGCAGCGCCCGCGTCGCCGCGATCCCGTCGACGCGCGGCATCCGCACGTCCATCAGCACGACGTCGGGCCGCGCCCGCGCGACGACGCCCGGCGCCTCCGCGCCATCCCCCGCCTCGCCGACGACCTCCAGGTCGGGCTCCGCGTCGAGGATCACGCGCAGCCCCGCGCGCACGAGCGGCTCGTCGTCGACGAGCACCACGCGGACCGTCTCCGTCACGGGACCGATCCTGGCAGGGCTCACGCTCATCGCGACGACCCCGCGCGCGGGAACGTCGCGCGCACGACCCAGGCGCCGCCGTCGGGCGCGGGACCGGCCGTCACCTCCCCGCGCAGCAGGTGGGCCCGCTCGCGCATGCCCGCGAGGCCGCGGTGCTCGCGCGCGTCGCCGTCGGGTGCCCGACGCCGCGCGCCCGCCCCGAGCGGGTTGCGCACCTCCACGACCAGCGCGCCGCCGGGCCCGGGTGCCACCGCGACGGCGACGGGCTCGCCGGGCGCGTGCCGCAGCGCGTTGGTCAGCGCCTCCTGCACGACGCGGTACGCCTCCTGCGACACGGCGCGCGGGACGTCGGGCGGCCCGGTGCCGTCGCGCGCGAGCCGCACGTCGGCGCCCGTGCCGCGCGCGTCGTCGAGCAGGGCGTCGAGGTCGGCGAGCGTGCGGGCCGGGCCGCGGGGCGGCGCGCCCGGCACCTCGGCACGCAGGAGGCCGAGCACGTGGTCGAGGTCCGCCATCGCGCTGCGACCCGTCTCCTCGATCGCGGCGAGGGCGCGGCGGGCCGCGGGCGGGTCGGTGTCGAGCAGGCGCGCGGCCGCCGCGGCCTGGAGCGTCGTGACGGTCAGCGCGTGACCCACCGAGTCGTGCAGCTCGCGCGCGAGCCGGCCCCGCTCGGCCGCACGGTCCGCGGCCGCCTCGAGCTCCGCGATCTGCTCCGTCTGGTCCGGGCCGAGCAGCGGCAGGGCCGCCTGGCGCAGCACGGCGCGCGCGAGCGCCACGACGTACGGGACGGCGAGCAGCACGAGCACCGCGGTGAGCAGCCACGTCCACGCGGGCAGCGCCTCCCACGGTCGCCAGTCCGCGAGCAGCACCGGCTCGACGCCCGTCGCGGACAGCACGAGCTGCGTCGCGACCGGGACACCGAACAGCACCACGACCACGACCGCCGCCCCGAGTGCCAGGTGCAGCGCGTACCAGGCCGCGGCGCGCCAGCGCGTCGCCGCCCCCGGCGGGGCGGCGCCGGCCGCGGGGAGCGGCACGTCGACGTCGAGGAACGTCCGCGCCGCCGCGATCTCGAGCGTCCGCACGGGCGCGAGGAACGGGGGCGTGCTCGCGAGGACCGCCGTCACGAGCGCCAGGACGACCGTCGCGACCCGCGGCGTCTGGAGGGACGCGAACATCTGCACGAACCCCGCGACGAGCGCCGCGTACGCCCCGGCGACGACGCCGCCGACCACGAGGAGCACCCCGGCGCGCACGGTGGCCGTGCTGCGCAGCGGGGCGAGCGCCCTTCCCCACCCTCGCGGCGGGCGCGCGTCGGTCGTCATGGCCCCCAGTCTCACCGCGCCGCACGCCCAGCACATCCCCTCGACGGGGGAACCGCGACGTGCGCGACGCCGCGCGCCCCGGCACGCCCGCTGGTCCAATGGGAGCGTGATCGGGTTCTGGTGGGGCCTCGTCGGGGCGTCGTCGCTGCTCCTCGGGGCGGCGCTCGTCTTCTGGCGCCCGCCGGGCCAGCGGCTCGTCGGGCTCGTCATGGCCTTCGGCTCGGGCGTGCTCATCAGCGCGGTCGCCTACGACCTCGTGGAGGACGCGTCGACCCGCGCGAGCGGTCTCGTCCTGCTCGCGGGCCTCGCCGGCGGGGCGCTGACGTTCTTCGTCGGCGACCGGATCATCGACCGGATGGGCGGCGAGGGCCGCAAGCGGTCCACCGGCGTGCAGAAGGAGGCCGTCCAGGCCGCCGGCGGGACCGGCGGCGCGGCGATCGCGCTCGGCACCGTGCTCGACGGCATCCCCGAGTCCGTCGTCCTCGGCGCGACGCTCATCGGGGGCGGCGGGGTGAGCGTCGCGATGCTCGCCGCCGTCTTCGTGTCCAACCTGCCCGAGGCGATGTCCGCGACGGCCGGGCTGCTCAAGGCCGGCACGAAGCCGTCGCGGCTGTGGGTGCTGTGGGGGTCGACGACGCTCGTCTCGGCGCTCGCGGCCGGGATCGGCTACGTCGCGCTCGACGGCGCGTCGCCCGCCGTCGTCGCCGTCACGCAGGCGTTCGCCGCGGGGGCGCTGCTCACCATGCTCGTCGACACGATGATCCCCGAGGCGACGGAGTTCGGCGGCCCGGTCACCGGGCTCGTCACCGTGCTCGGGTTCGCGACGGCGTTCGGGCTGAGCTCGATCGGCGGGTGACCCGGGCGGCCGTCAGGCCGCGAGGTCCTGGCCGCTCATGCGGTGGATCGACGCCATGACCTGGTCCGTGAGCTCGCGCCGCGCCTGCGCGGGCTTGGTCCCGGCCGTGATCTGGCGCTGCGGGTCGATGGGCTTGCCGAAGTGCACCTCGACGCGGTGCAGGCGCGGGATCCGCTTGCCGACCGGCTGGACCTTGTCCGTGCCGCGCACGGCGACGGGGACGACGGGCGCGTGCCCCGCGAGCGCGAGCCACGCGACGCCCGTGCGGCCCGGGTGCAGCTTGCCGTCGCGGGAGCGCGTGCCCTCGGGGTAGATCCCGAACGCGCCGCCGCGCTGGAGCACCTCGAGCGCGTCCTCGAGCGAGCGCTGCCCCGCGCGCGGGTCGTCCCGCTGGACGGGGATCATGCCGATCGTCGTGAAGAACCACCGCGACAGGCGGCCCTTGATCCCGCGGCCCGTGAAGTACTCGGCCTTGGCGAGGAACGTCACGTGCCGCGGCGCGACGATCGGGATGAGCAGCGAGTCGATGAACGACAGGTGGTTGCTCGCGAGGATCACCGCACCGTGGCGCGGGATGTTGTTGCGTCCTGTCACCTGGGGTCGCAGCAGCGCGTAGGCGAGCAGCGACAGGATGAGCCTCAGGACGCGATAGGTCATCCGTTCATTGTGCACCGTCCGGGGCGCACGTCCGTGCACGCCGTGGACGACCGCTCACCCGTCGGCGCGCGCCCCCACCGCCGCACCGCGCCGCGCCCGGCCCCGCCGTGTGACGAGGTACACGGCGAGGATCACGGCCACGAGCCCCGCGGTGGACACGAGCTGGGCGCGCGCGGCGGCGTCGGTCAGCATGAGGACGGCGAGCGCCGCCAGACCCACGAGCACGGCCCACGTGAGCCACGGGAAGCCCCACATGCGGAGCGTCATCGGCTCGCCCGACGCGCGGGCCTGCGACTCGATCCGCCGGCGGAGCCGCAGCTGCGACACGGCGACGAGGACCCACACGACGAGCAGCGCGGCGCCCACGGCGTTGAGCAGGATGCCCAGCAGCGCCTCCGGCAGGAGCCAGTTCAGCCCGACCGCGACGAGCGCGAAGAAGACGGAGACGAGCACCGACACCCAGGGCACGTCGCGCCGCGACACGCACCGCAGCGCGCGCGGACCGTCGCCCCGTCCGGCCAGCGAGTACGCCATGCGCGACGTGCCGTACACGTTCGCGTTGAACGCCGAGAGCAGCGCGACCACGACGACGACCTCCATGACGCGGGCCGCGCCCGGGAGCCCAGCGAGGTCGAGCACCGCGACGAACGGGCTCTCGGCGAGCAGCGGCGAGTCCCACGGGAGCACGAGCACCATGATCGCGACCGAGCCCAGGTAGAACACGAGGATCCGCCACACGATGCTGCGCGTCGCGCGCGCGACGGCGGTGCGCGGCTCGCGCGCCTCGGCCGCGGCGATCGTGACGATCTCGATGCCGCCGAACGCGAAGACGACGACGAGCAGGCCCGCCGCGATGCCGCCCCACCCCTCGGGGGCGAAGCCGCCCTGGCCCAGCAGGTTCGACGTGCCGACCGGCTCCGTCCCGGGCAGCAGCCCGAGCACGAGCAGCACGCCCACCACGAGGAACCCGACGATCGCGGCGACCTTGACGAACGCGAACCAGAACTCGAGCTCGCCGAACTGCCGCACGCCCCACAGGTTGATCACCGCGAAGACGACGACCACGGCGAGCGCGACGCCCCACTGCGGCACGTCCGGGTACCAGCCGGTGACGATGCGTGCGGCCCCGGTGATCTCGGCGCCGAGCACCATGACGAGCATGAACCAGTACAGCCAGCCGAGCAGGAACCCGGCCCACGGCCCGAGGGCCTCCTCCGCGTAGACGGAGAACGACCCGCTCGCGGGGCGCGCGCTCGCCATCTCGGCGAGCATCCGCATCACGAGGATGACGACGACGCCCGCGATCGCGTACGACACGAGCACGGCCGGGCCGGCAGTCGCGATCCCGACGCCGGAGCCGAGGAACAGCCCGGCGCCGATCGCGGAGCCGAGGCCCATCATCGTGAGGTGCCGTGTGCGCAGCCCGCTGCCCAGGTGGTCGGCGCCGGGGTCGGCGCTCGGGTCGGCGCCGCTGTCGACGGTCGCGTCGCCGGTCGGTCCGGTCGTGGACGGCCGGGTCTCGGCCGGTGCCCCGCTCGCGGACGGTGCCGGGCGTTCGGGCGTGGGGGTGCTCATGGTGCGGTCCTGCGGTCGGGGTCGGGACGCCGTGCTCGACGCCGACCCACGACGCTACACGGCCCGGGCGCGACGACGCCCCGCACCCGGCGCGAGGGGACGCGCGGGGTGCGGGGCGGCGTCGGGCACGACGCTGTGCCGCGCTACGGGGTCGCGGTCCGCGGGAGCGGGGCGACGGCGTGCTGGCGCGGCGCGGCGGCGCCGTCGCCCGGCGCGGCCGGGTCGTCGGCGCGGTCGCCCGCACCGGTGCCGGTGCCGGTCTGCCGTCCGTCGCCGTCGGGCGCTGCGGCCTCGGGGGACGGCGCGGCGGCGTCGACGGCGACCGGGCGGCGCGTCGAGCCGTTGAGGACGCCGTCGTCCTGGAGGTCCTCCAGGTCCTCGTCGTCCACGGCGTTCGCGCCGTGCTCCGCCCCGGCCGCGAACACGGACGGGTCGGGCGGCGTGCCGAACTTCAGGTGGTTGAAGAGCAGGTTGAGCAGGATCGCCATGACCGCGGCCGAGCTGATGCCCGAGTGGAAGATGATCCCGAACCACGTGGGGAACTGGTCGTAGAAGTCGGGCTTGGCGATGGGGATCATCCCGAACGAGATCGACGCCGCGACGATGATGAGGTTCATCGGGCGCGAGTAGTCGACCTTGGCGAGCGTGCGGATGCCCGACGCCGCGACCGAGCCGAACAGGACGACGCCCGCACCGCCGAGGACCGGCGTCGGCACCGCGGCGACGACGCGGCCGAGGACCGGCAGCAGGCCGAGGATCACGAGGATCGCTCCGCCCGCCCCCACGACGAACCTCGACTTCACGCCCGTGATGGCGACGAGACCGACGTTCTGCGCGAACGCCGACTGCGTGAAGGACCCGAAGAACGGCGACACGATGGACGACGCCATGTCGGCCCGGAGGCCGTCGGCGATGCGCTTGCGGTTCACCTTGGTGCCGACGATCTCGCCGACGGCGATGATGTCGGCCGTCGTCTCGGTGAGGGTCACGAGGATGACGATGAGCATGGAGATGATCGCGGCGATCTCGAACGTCGGCGCCCCGAAGCCGAGGAACGACGGGAACGCGGCGACGGGGCCGTCGCCCACGCCGGAGAAGTCGGCCTTGCCGAGCGCGAGGGCGATGAGCGTCCCGACGACGATCGCGATGAGGATCGACAGGCGCGAGATCGTGCCGCTGCCGACCTTGGACAGCAGGATGACGATCGCGAACGTCAGGGCGGCGAGGCCGATGTTGCTCACCGAGCCGTAGTCGGGCGCGCTCGCGTTGCCGCCCATCGCCCAGTTCGCCGCGACGGGCATGAGCGTGAGGCCGATCGTCGTGATGACGACGCCCGTGACCACGGGTGGGAAGAACCGGATGATCTGCGCGAAGAACGGCGTGATGAGCAGGCCGATCACGGAGGCGACGAGCACCGCGCCCAGGACGCCCGGGATCCCTCCCCCGCCGTTGACGATCGCGACCATCGTGGAGACGCCCGCGAAGGACACGCCCTGGACCAGCGGCAGCTGGGACCCGAAGAAGGGGATGCCCACCGTCTGCAGGATCGTCGCGAGGCCGCCGATGAAGAGGGACGCCGCGACGAGCGTCCCGATCTCGGCACCGGTCAGGCCCGCGGCGCTCCCCACGATGAGCGGCGGGGCGATGATGCCGCCGTACATCGTGAGCACGTGCTGGAACCCGTATCCGAACGTCGACCCGATGGGCAGCCGCTCGTCCTCAGGGCGTACCGGACGCCGTTCGGCGCCGTCCGTGGCCCTCGTGGCTCGCGCGTTCATAGCGGACCTCCTCGTCAGCTATCGTTCCGCTTGGCGGAAAACTACTTCCACTATTCGAACGCCAAGTGTGACCTGTGTCAAGTCCCCCACGACAACTCGTCCGCGGCCAGGGGGCCGGCTCAGCCCGCGACGAGGCGGCGCGCCGCCGCCGAGTGCTCCGCCGCCAGGGCACCGAGGTCGAGCCCGGGGATCGCGCCGTCGACGACGCGCCACGCGCCGCCCACCATGACCCGGTCCGCGCGGTCGGCGCCGCACAGCAGGAGCGCGGCGACCGGGTCGTGGGCGCCGGAGAAGCGCAGCTCGTCGAGCCGCCACAGCGCCAGGTCGGCCTGCTTGCCGACCGCGAGGACGCCGACGTCGTCCCGGCCCAGCACGCGCGCCGACCCGCGCGTGCCCCAGCCGAGCGCGCGCGTCACGGGGATGTCCGCGCCGTACCTGAGACGCTGAAGGTAGAGCGCCTGGCGCGCCTCGAGGATCATCGTCGAGGCGTCGTTCGACGCCGAGCCGTCGACCCCGAGCCCGACGGGCGCGCCCGCGTCCTCCAGCTCCACGGCCCGGGCGATGCCGGACGCGAGGCGCATGTTCGACGTCGGGCAGTGCGCGACGCCGGTCCCCGCCGCCCCGAGGCGGCGCACCTCGTCGTCGTCGAGGTGGATGCCGTGGCCGAGCCAGGCGCGGTCCGTGAGCCAGCCGACGGACTCGAGGTAGTCGACCGTGCGCATCCCGAAGCGTTCGCGGCAGAAGTCCTCCTCGTCGACCGTCTCGGCGAGGTGCGTGTGCAGGCGGACGTCGAGCTCCTCCGCGAGCGCCGCGCTCTCGCGCATCGCGTCGGTCGTCACGGAGAACGGCGAGCAGGGCGCGAAGGCGATCTGCACCTGCGCCCCGGCACCCCGCTCGTGGTACGTGTCCACGAGCCGCCGCGAGTCCGCGAGGATCGTGTCGAGGTCCTGGACGACCGACTGCGGCGGCAGGCCGCCGTCGTCCTGGCCGAGCGTCATGGACCCGCGCGTGAGCGTGGCGCGCATCCCGAGCCGCCGGACCGCCGCGACCTGGAGGTCGATCGCGTCGTCGAGGCCGGCGGGGAACACGTAGTGGTGGTCGGCCGCCGTCGTGCAGCCGGAGAGCAGCAGCTCGGCGAGGGCGACGGTCGTCGCGAGCTCGTGGTCGCGCGGCGTGAGGCGCGCCCAGACCGGGTACAGGCGCTGCAACCAGGGGAAGAGCGGGGCGTCGGCGACCGGCCCCCAGGCCCGCGTGAGCGTCTGGTAGAAGTGGTGGTGCGTGTTGATCAGGCCCGGCGTGAGCACGTGCTGCGACGCGTCGAACGTCTCGTCGACGGAAGCGGACGGCTGCGCGCCGGCCGCGACGAGCTCGACGATCACCCCGCCCTCGACGACGAGGCCGCCGCGCGCGTCCGGGGCGTCCGGGGTGTCGTCGGCGGTGAACACGCCGAGCGGGTCGCGGACCCACGTCCGGGTCGCTGCGTCGGTGCTGGTCATGGTGCCTCCTGGTGGCTCGTCGCTCACCGGGGCGCGGCTCCGGCGCCACGGTGCGCCGGCTCAGTGGTCCTGTCTGCCGATCCAGGTGCCGCGCGTCACGCGGCCCGGCCGACGCTAGGCCGGGCCGCGACCGTCGTCAAGGCGTGCCCCGCCCGCGGGGCTTCCCGCGCGCGACCTCGACCGCTGCGCCATCCTGGTGCTCGCCGCCGCCGCCGAACCCGGGAGCCGACCGTGAACGTCTACGCCCCGCTCGTGCCGGTGTTCGTCGTCGCCCTGCTGGCGCCGCTGCTCACGGGCCTCATGCCCGTGCGGTCGCGCGTCCCGCAGGTCGTCGTGCTGCTGCTGGGCGGCATCCTCATCGGGCCCGCCGCTCTCGATCTCGCGACGCCCGACGACGTCACGCTCCTCTCGGACCTCGGCATGGGCTTCCTCTTCCTGCTGGCCGGGTACGAGCTCGAGCCGAGCCTCCTGCGCGAGCGCGTCGGCCGGCGGGCCGGAGCCGCGTGGCTGACGTCCCTCGTCGTCGGCGCCGTGCTCGTCCTCCTGATCGTGCGTCACGACTCGCCGCACGCCGTCGCGGCGGGGGCGATCGCGCTGACGACGACGGCGCTCGGCGTGGTGCTCCCGATCCTGCGTGACGGCGGTCAGCTCGGCTCGCGGCTCGGCCGCGCTGTGCTCGTGGTCGGTGCGGTGGGCGAGCTCGGCCCGATCGTCGCCATGGCCGTGCTGCTCGGGACGCGCGAGAGCGGGGTCGCGGCGATCCTGCTCGCCCTGTTCGCCGTCGTCGCGGTCGCGCTGTCGGCGCTGCCCGGCCGGCTGGGGCGCTTCAAGGCCCTCGGTGGCGACCGCCTCTTCAGCGCGGCGGAGCACGGGACCGGCCAGAGCACGCTGCGCCTCACGGTGCTGCTGCTCGTCGTGCTGCTCGCGCTCGCCGCGGGCCTCGGGTTCGACGCGGTGCTCGGCGCGTTCGTCGGCGGCATGGTGCTGCGGCGCTGGGCGCCCGGCGACGTCGAGGCGCTGGAGAAGAAGCTCGACGCGGTCGCGTGGGGCGTGTTCGTGCCGGTGTTCTTCGTGAGCTCCGGCATGGGCCTGGACATCGACTCCATCGTCGCGTCCCCGCTGCTGCCGCTGACGTTCTTCGCGCTCATGGTGGTCGTGCGGGGCGGGCCGGTGCTCCTGTGGTTCCGGCGCGAGCTGCCGTCGGTCGAGCGCGTCCAGACCGCGCTCTACGCGGCGACCGCGCTGCCGCTGCTCGTCGCGCTCACGGAGATCGCGGTCGAGCAGGGCGCCATGACGTCGCAGGTCGGGGCGGCGCTCGTCGGCGCGGGCGTGCTGTCGGTGATCGTGCTGCCGATGGTCGCGAGCCGGCTCGGGCCGCGCGAGCCGGGCGGCCGCCCGCCCGGACCGGGCGAGCAGGGCGAGCCGAGCCCGCGCGTCGATCCGCCCGACGACGCGGCGACCGCGCGCGGGTGACGCACCCTCGGGGTGCCCCGCCCGCGCGGCCGGTCGCCAGGTCAGCCCGGTGTCACAGCGTCCACTGCTGGGCCGTGGTGCCGTTGCACGTCCAGGTCTGGAGCCGCTGGCCGTCGTGCAGGGGTGCGCCGCCCGTGGCGTCGAGGCAGAGCCCGGACTGCGGGTTGCGCAGCGCCTTGCTCCCCGCGTCGTACGCCCACTTCTGCGCGCCCGTCCCGTTGCACGTCCAGACCTGCACGGCGGCGCCGCGCGTCGTCGAGCCGTCGCGCACGTCGAGGCACTTCCCGAGCGCACGGACGGTCCCGTCGGAGCCGCGCGTCCAGGTCTGTGCGGCGTTGCCGCTGCACGTGACGATCTGCACCGGGTTGCCGTCGGTCGGGTCCGCCCACGGGACGTCGACGCACATGCCGTTCGCGGCGCGCACCGGGCCGGTGCCCGTCGGCAGGCCGGTCCCGGGGTTCCCGGGGTTCCCCGGGTTCGACGAGCCCGAGCCGTTGTCGTAGACGCGCACGTAGTCGACCTTCATCTGCTGCGGGAGCTGGGTCGTGCCGTCGGGGTAGCCGGGCCACTGCCCGCCGACCGCGACGTTGAGGATGAGGAAGAACGGCTGGTCGAACACCCAGGCGTTCGCGCCGACGCTCGCGCGCGTCACCCGGTGGAACTGCTGGCCGTCGACGAACCAGGTGATCTCCCCCGGCTTCCAGTCGACCGCGAACGTGTGGAACGTGTCCGCGAACGACCAGCCCTGCGGGTGCTGGTACATGCCCGTGATGCCGGAGCCA
Organism: Cellulosimicrobium sp. EB106-03-01-XG111; assembly: GCF_058792115.1. Classification (NCBI taxonomy): domain Bacteria; kingdom Bacillati; phylum Actinomycetota; class Actinomycetes; order Micrococcales; family Promicromonosporaceae; genus Cellulosimicrobium; species Cellulosimicrobium sp. EB106-03-01-XG111. The sequence goes on along the minus strand of NZ_JBYTEQ010000001.1, from coordinate 78,870 downwards.
CCGGAGTACCCGGGGCCGTGCACCGTGCCGTGCACGCGGTGCGGCTCGAACCCGACGTTCTCCATGATGTCGATCTCGCCCGACGACGGCCACGGCGTGCCGGGGAAGCTCCCGCCGAGCATCCAGAACGCCGGCCAGATCCCCTGGCCGCGCGGGATCTGGATCCGCGCCTCGATGCGCCCGTACTGCGGCTGGTACTTCCCCTGGGTCGTCATGCGCGCCGACGTGTACGACCCGTCGCCCTCGCGGCGCGCGGTGATGACGAGGTTGCCCTGGCCGTCGAGCGCGGAGTTGGCGCGCGAGGCCGTGTAGTTCTGGAGCTCGGCGTTGCCCCACCCGTGCGCGCCGGTCTCGTGGTTCCAGACGGCCGGGTTCGGCGCCGAGCCCGCCGCGCCGTCGAACTCGTCGGACCACAGGAGGTCGCCGGGCGCGGCGGCGGCCGACGTCGCGGGCACGGTGACGGCGAGCGCTGCCGCGGCGGCCGTGAGCGCGGCGACGAGCGCACCCGCGAGGCGCCGCCGGGCGCGTGGTCGGCGCCCGGCCAGGGTGCGGGGCGGGGTCAGGGAGCGGTGACGTGCGAGGTCCATCGTTCCTCCAGGTCCGGCGGCGGTGCCGCCTGCGTCTCGCCACGGTGCGGGACATGCTCTCGGCGCGACTCTGCACCGGGCGGGGGCCGTTCCTCGGCCCTCCGTCCGTGACCCTACGGTGGCGCGAACACGCCCAGCAAGCGCTCTCTCGGCGTGTCGTGGGATCGCTCCCATCTTCTCTCCCGCGACCCCCGCGCACGGGGCCCGGCGCCCGCCGCCGGTGGAAGCGCCCGGGGCGTCAGGCGGTCGCGGGGACCGCCGCGTCGAGGATCGCCTCGGCCGCCCGGCGCGCCTGGCGCGCGACGTCGAGGTCCTGCGTGATGGCCGCCGTCGTCTGCGCCCCCTCGGCGAGCAGCACGACCTGGAGCGCGACGTCGTCGGGCAGCCCCGCCTCGCGCACGACGTCGCGCGCGTACTGCTGGAACGACTCCTTGTGCTCGCGCACCGCGGCGGCGACCCCGGGCGACGTCGCGCCGAGCTCGCCGAACGAGTTGATGAACGCGCACCCGCGGAAGCCGTCCTCGCGGAACCACGCGTCGAGGAAGTCGAACACGGCGAGCAGCCGCTCCCGGGGCGTGGCGGCTCCGGCGGCAGCCTGGGCGATCCCGTCGTCCCACCGGCGGGTGCGCTGGCGCAGCACGGCCACGACGAGGTCGTCCTTGGACGGGAAGAGCGAGTAGATGCGCTTGAGCGACACCCCGGCCTCCGCACGGACGGCGTCCATCCCGACGGCCTGCACGCCCTGGGCGTAGAACAGCCGGTCGGCCGCGGCCACCACGGCCGCGCGGGCGCTCGCGTCGTCGAGCATCGCTCATCTCCTGTTCACGTCGTACCGCTTGCGCGGAGAACCATCGTTCTCTAGTGTAGCGACCAACGAGAGAACGACCGTTCTCCCGACCTCGCGAAAGGGGCACGACCATGGGGTACATCACCGTCGGGCAGGAGAACTCCACCGACATCGAGCTCTACTACGAGGACCAGGGCGCCGGGCAGCCGGTCGTCCTCATCCACGGCTACCCCCTCGACGGCCACAGCTGGGAGCTGCAGAAGCGCGAGCTGCTCGACGCCGGCCACCGCGTCATCACGTACGACCGCCGCGGGTTCGGCGCGTCGAGCAAGGTCGGCAGCGGCTACGACTACGACACGTTCGCGGCCGACCTCGACACCGTCCTCGAGACGCTCGACCTGCGCGACGTGATCCTCGTCGGCTTCTCCATGGGCACCGGCGAGCTCGCCCGCTACGTGAAGAACCACGGCCACGAGCGCGTCGCCAAGCTCGCGTTCCTCGCCTCGCTCGAGCCCTTCCTCGTCCAGCGCGACGACAACCCGGAGGGCGTCCCGCAGTCCGTGTTCGACGGCATCGTCGAGGCCGCGCGCTCCGACCGCTACGCCTGGTACACGCAGTTCTACAAGGACTTCTACAACCTCGACGAGAACCTCGGGACCCGCATCAGCGAGGACGCCGTGCACGCGAGCTGGATCACCGCGATCAGCTCCGCGCCCGTCGCCGCGTACGCGGTCGTGCCGACCTGGATCGAGGACTTCCGGGCCGACGTCGAGGCCGTCCGCGCCGCCGGCAAGCCGACCCTGATCCTGCACGGCACGAAGGACAACATCCTGCCGATCGACGCGACCGGGCGCCGCTTCCGCCAGCTCGTGCCGGACGCCGAGTACGTCGAGGTCGAGGGCGCCCCCCACGGCCTGCTCGTCACGCACGCGGCCGAGGTCAACGAGGCGCTGCTCGCCTTCGTCGGCCGCTGACCACGCCGGACGGCAGGTCCGGGCGCCGCGTCCGGGCGCCGGGGTGATCCCCGGCGCCCGGCACCCCGGCCGGGCGGGAGCGTCAGGCGACCGTCACGCGGTAGTCGTCGGCGTCGTCGTCCCACGCGAGGTCGACGGCGCCGGCGGCCTGCGCCGCCTTGCAGAACTGCAGGAACCCGCGGTACCCGAGCGCCTTCTCGCTGAAGTCGGGGCGCTTCTTGCGGATCGCGTTCTTCAGCCCGGACAGGACCGTCGAGCCGCCCTCCTCGCGGACCACGTCGCGCACGAGCGCGAACGCCTGGTCCGTGTCGCCCTGCGCGGGCAGCGACACCTCCGGGTCGCCCGTCGCGGGGCCGGGCGCGAGCTCGATGAAGCTCCGGTCGGCGAGGAACCGCAGGAACTCGCCGAAGTTGCGGAACCCGTAGTCCGCCTCGCTGAACGTCGGGTCCTTGCGCAGCAGCGTGCGCTTGAGCACCGACGCCGTGACCGGGCCGCTCGTGGACGCCTCGAGGTCGGCCAGCGTCTGCGCGACGCGCACCTCCATCGGGAGGTCCTCGCCCGACGGCGCCTCGTCGTCGGCCTCGGCGGTCGTCGCGACGAGCGCGGGCTCGTCGGCCGGCTGCTCGACGGGCGTCGTCTCGCCGTCGACCTCGGCGTTCTCGGTCACGACGGGCTCGCCCCGCCGCGACGAGCGCCCGACGGCCTCGCCCAGCTCAGCGAGCGCCGCCGCCGCGGGCGTCTCGACCTCCGGCTCGGCGATCTCGGTCGCCTTGCGGCGCCCGGACGTGCGGCCGCCGGTGCGCTTCGTCTTCGCACCGCCCGACGTCGCCCCGGCGCGCGCGCCGCGGACCGAGCGGGGCTCCGGCTCGTCGGGCACGTCGACGCCCTCGAGCCGGTCGTAGAAGAGGAACTCGTCGCACGCGGGCGGCAGGAGGCGCGACGTCGACTTCTCGACGCCCACACCGATCACGCGCTTGTTCAGCTCGCGCAGCTTGTGGACGAGCGGGGAGAAGTCGCTGTCCCCGGTGCACATGACGAACGTCGAGATGTAGTCGCGCTCGAACGCCATCTCGATCGCGTCGACCACCATCTTGATGTCGGCGGCGTTCTTGCGGGACGCCCCCATGCGCTGGGGCATCTCGATGAGCTCGACCTGGTGCCGCGTGAGCGAGCGACGGTCCTCGTCGAAGTACGACCAGTCCGCGTACGCCCGCCGCACGACGACGCGCCCGCGCACGGCGAGCGCGTCGGCGATCGGGCCGAAGTCGAACGTCATGCCGCCCAGGTGCTCGCGCGCCCCGAGCGCGAGGTTCTCGTAGTCGATGAAGACGGCCAGGCGCTCCTCGGTGTCCATGCCCGCCAGCCTAGGCGCAGACCACGGCGCCGCGCCCTCGAGCGCCGGCGTCGTGCGTCACGCGCCTGCGCACGTGACGCACGAGCCGGCCGGAAGAGCTCCTCCGTTCAGCGGACGGACCGGATGAGCAGGATGAGGACCGCACCGACGAGGGCCAGCACGGCCGCGACGGGGAACATCGCGTGGTAGCCCAGCGCCGTGATCGCGGCGGCCGCGAGGACCGGTCCGAGGATCTGCCCGCCCGTGTTGGCGAGGTTGAGGATGCCCAGGTCCTTCGCGGCCGTCTCCGGATTGGGCAGCACCTCGACGTTGAGCGCCTGGTCGACGGCGTTGAAGGCGCCCATGCCGATGCCGGCGACGAGCCCGTAGACGAGCATCGTCCAGGGCTCGGCGGACACGAACGGCACGAACGCGCCGATCGCGACGAGCACGGCCGCCACGACCACCGGCAGGCGTCGTCGGCGCAGGCGGTCCGAGACCGGGCCCGCCACGGCCGACATCACGAGCGCCGTGATCATGAGGAACAAGGACACGAGCGAGACGTACCGCGAGGTCTCGTCCTCGCCGAGGCGCATGTAGTCCGTGAGGATGTAGAGCTGGTAGCCGGAGATCGCGAACGTCGCGGCGATGATGAGGAACTTCCCGAACAGTGCGAGGTAGTAGTCGCGCGCACCGCGCCGGGGGAACGAGAAGTTGTCCAGCAGCATCCGCTTGTCGAGGCGGCGCCGAGCCATGCCCAGGCTCGAGCCCTCGCGCATGAGCAGGGCGGCGACCGGGCCCGAGAGCAGGGTCAGGGCGGCCAGGACCGTGAAACCGCCGGTGAGCGAGCCGAGGAACTGCGCGCCCACGATCTGCCCGCCGTAGAGGCCCGCGGAGTACCCGAGGGCGTAGACGGACGAGATCGTGCCGCGGTGACGCGGGGCGACCCGGTCGGAGATCACGGCGATGAGCGGCGCGACGATCGCGTTGAGGAAGAACTGGTAGACGCACCACGCGACGACCAGCAGCCCGACGCTGCGCACCGAGCCCACGACGAGCAGCATCGCCGCGGACGCGACCGACCCGACGACGATCCACGGCGTGCGCCTCCCCCAGCGCGAGCGAGTGAGGTCGGAGAGCGCGCCGAACAGGATGTTCGCGATCGTGGCGACCACCATCGCGCTCGTGGCGAGGAGCGCGACGACCGCCTCCTTGTTCGCCGGAGCGATCTCTGCGACGCGCGCGGGGAGCAGGACGGCGTTGACGCCCAGGTAGGGGCCGAGCCACAGCACCACGCCCAGCGCGAGGGCGACGCCGACGCGCAGCGGCCGGCGCGGCTGCTGACCGTCCTCGACGGTGCCGGACCACTCGCTGACGACCTCGGGCGCGACGGCGCCGGGTCCGGTCGCGGTCACAGCTCGGCCTCCGCCCGTGCCGCGCCCGCGTCGCCCCAGCACGACGCCGCCTCGAGCACGACCGGCCCCGCCGCGACGGCGACCGCTCGGGTGCGCTCGTCCCAGCGCCCGAAGGGCGTGAGGTCGAGCGCCACCGGCACCGTGACGCTCGACCCCGCCGGGACGTCCGCCACGGCGAAGCCCAGCAGCTCGCGCTCGCCCGCACGGTCGCCGTCGGCCCGCGAGCCGTACACCTGGACGACGTGGCGTCCGTCGCGGTCGCCCGTGTTGCGCACGGTCGCGCGCACCTCGGCGTGGCGCGCGGCGCGGTCGACCGTGCCGACGTCGATCCCCGTCACCTCGTACGTCGTGTACGCCAGCCCGTGGCCCAGGGGGAAGAGGGCGTCGACGCCGTCGCGCTGCAGCAGCCGCTGCCCGTACCAGCGGTCGTACATGATCGCGGTCGCGTCGATGTCGAGGGGCGGCAGGTGGTCCGCGGACGCCGGGATCGGGTAGGGCAGACGCCCGGACGGGTTGTGGGCGCCGAGCAGCACGTCGGCGAGCGCGTTGCCGCCCTCCATGCCGGCGTACCAGCCGAGCAGGACGGCCGGGACGTCGTCGACCCAGTCCTCCATGAGCACGGCACCGGCGCTGACCACGACGACGACGGTGCGCGGGTTGGCCGCCGCGACCGCACGGACGGTCTCGACGTCCTCGGGCCGCAGGTGCAGGTCGCGGCGGTCGCCGCCCGCGGTCCCGCTGCCCACGACGCTCAGCCCCTGGCCCATCGCGGCCATGACGGCGTCGCGGTCGGCGCGCTGGGCGTCGTCGACGGGGTCCGGGTAGAGGCGCAGGAGGTCCTCGCGCGTCGCGACGGAGCCGTCGACGAACTCGCCCTCGTCGGCCGCGGTGTACCCGACGACGACGACGGCCGCGTCGGCACCGCGGGCCGCGTCCGCAGCCGCCGGGGCACCCTGCTGCGGGTCCGCCGTGACGATCTCGGCCTCCGGGAGCGCGGCGCGCAGGCCCTCCACCGCGGTGACGACGTACGGGGCCCGGACGTCGGACGACCCGTGGTCCCCGGTGTTGGCGACGTCCGCGAGACGGCCGACGACGGCCAGGCGGCGTAGGGAGGCCGGATCCAGCGGGAGCGCGGGCGCACCGGACGCCTCGTCGTTCTTGAGGAGCACGACGGCGCGGCGCGCCCCCTCGCGCGCCAGGTCGACGTGCTCGGCGCTCACGACGGTGCCGCGAGGCTCGTCGGCGTCGCGCCCGGCGTGGTGGCGCAGCTGCGTCGCGAGGATGCGCACGCCCGCGCGCTCGACGTCCGCCCAGGTGGCACGGCCGTCCTCGAGGGCATCACGCAGCCATGCACCACGCTGCTGGCGGAACGGCGCCTCGACGTCGAGCCCGGCGGCGAGCGCCTTCGCCCCGTCGCGCATGCCCCAGATGAAGTCCGTGACGACGGTGCCCTCGAAGCCCCAGTCCTCGCGCAGGACCGTGGTGAGGGTGTACGGGTTCTGACCGCCCCACTCGCCGTTCACCGAGTTGTAGGAGCTCATGACGGCCGCTACGCCCGCGTCCGAGACGTGCTTGAAGTGCGGGAGGTAGACCTCGTGGAGGGTGGCCTCGTCGACGGTGACGTCGACCGAGAAGCGCGCGTTCTCCATCGAGTTGAGCGCGTAGTGCTTCATGCACGCCATCGCGTGGTGCTGCACGCCGCGCGTGAGCGCGGCCCCGAGCGCGCCGAGCAGCAGGGGCTGGTCGGAGTACGTCTCCTGCGAGCGGCCCCACGCCGGGTGGCGCGGCAGGTTGATGCACACGCCACCGAAGAAGTTGCCGCCCTGCTCGCGGATCTCCGCGCCGATCGCGCGCCCCACTCGCTCCTCGAGCTCGACGTCCCACGTGGCGCCGCGCGCCATGGAGACCGGAAACGCCGTCGAGCGGCCGACGACGCACCCGCGCGGTCCGTCGACGAACCGGATCCCGGGGATGCCGAGCCGATCCACGGCGCCCATCACGTAGGGGAAGACGTTGTAGCCGTCCTCCACGAACGAGCGCATCCCCTTCCAGAACTCCAGGTCGCCGTCGAGGAGCCAGAGCCGCTCGTCGTCGGTGAGCCGGTCGTACAGGCCCGTGGCCTGCGCGACGGGGTCTGCGCCTGCGCGCACCTCGTCGGTCGCGAGGCCGAAGGCCCCGGTGTCGGTCGGGACGGTCGTCGTCCCGGCGGCGTCGTCGCTCGTCATCCTGCACACCTCGTCCGTGAGTCGTGAGTGGTACTGAGTACCTAGTAGGTGTTCAGTAAGATAGGTCGTGGCAGCCGCCCGAGCAAGGGGCCCTTCGTCCCGGGCCGCGCTCCTGCCCGCCGGAGCGGGGACCGGCACGCGCCTGACCAGCCGCGACGCCCCGGCGTAGAGTGGCGAACGACGACCCGACGAGGAGCGATGACCACAGCCCCCTGGAGCGCACGACCCCGCACGCGCATGGCCGCGGCAGACCGCCGCGCGCAGATCCTGGCATCCGCGAGCCGGCTCATCGCCGAGCGCGGGTTCTGGGGCCTCACCCTGCGCGACGTGGCGCTCGACTGCGGCATCACCGAGGCCGGGGTCCTGCACCACGCGGGGTCGAAGGACGGCCTGCTGGTCGCGGTGCTCGAGCACCGCGACGCGGTCGACATGGCCGCGCTCGCCGAACGTCTCGCGGTCCCCGTGACCGCCATCGACGACGACCCGCTCCCCGTCGGGCTCCGCGACCTGTGCGCCGCGCTCGTCGCCCGCAACGCCACCCAACCGGAGATCGTGCGCCTGTACACGGTGCTCCAGGGCGAGTCCCTCGACGAGTCGCACCCGGCCTACACCTACTTCCAGCAGCGCGAGGAATGGGTCATGGACCTGTTCTCCCGGGCGGCCCGAACCGACGGCCTCCTGGGGGCGGCCGTCGTCACGACGGCCCGCGAGACGCTCGCCGCCATGGACGGCCTGCAGCTGCGCTGGCTGCGCTCGCCCGCGACCGTGGACCTGGTCACCGAATGGGACGCCTTCGCCGACAGGCTGCTGACCGGGCGCTGACCCGAGATATGTACGACCGTACGCACGATGTGTACGATCGTCCGCATGCCGTCTCCCACCCTCGCGCGCCCGGCGCCGGACGTCCGGCGCGCGCGGGTCGCCGTCGCCGCGCTGTTCCTCACGAACGGCGCGCTGTTCGCGAACCTCGTGCCGCGCTACCCCGAGATCAAGGCCGGGCTCGACCTGGGCAACGCGACGTACGGGCTCGCCGTCGCGGCGTTCCCCGCGGGGGCCATCACCGCCGGGCTCGCGGCCGCGGCGCTCGTCCGCCGGTTCGGCTCGGCGCGCGTCGCGGTGGCGGGCACCGTGCTCACCGCGGCCGGGCTGCTGCTCGCGGGCCTGGCGCCCGCCCTGCCGCTGCTCGTCGTCGCGCTGTTCGCCGCGGGAGCGATGGACGCGTTCACCGACGTCGCGCAGAACGCGCACGGGCTGCGCGTGCAGCGTCGCTACGGCCGCTCCATCATCAACGGCTTCCACGCGCTGTGGTCGGTCGGCGCCGTCGTCGGCGGGGGCATGGCGGCCGCCGCCATCGCGCTCGGCCTGCCCCTCGGCGTCCACCTCGCGGCCACGGGCGCCCTCTTCGCGGTGGTCGCGCTCGTCGCGCTGCGCTGGTGCCTGCCGGGGCTCGACGGCGAGGCGCCCGACGCCGTCCCGGCCGAGGCCGGGGCGGTTGCGGCGTCCGGCACCACGGCGAGCGCGGAGCCCGGCGCCGCCCTCGCGCGCGCGTCCCGGGGCCGCACCGCCGCCGTCCTCGCTGCGCTCGTGCTCGTCGCCGTCGCGGGCACCCTCGTCGAGGACGCGGGCAGCACGTGGGCCGCGGTCTACCTGTCCGGGTCGCTCGGCGCCCCCGCGACGATCGCCGCCGCCGGCTTCGTCGCGCTCGTCGGCGCCCAGTTCGTCGGGCGCCTCGTCGGGGACCGCCTCGTGGACCGCTTCGGCCAGCGCGCCGTCGCGCGGACCGGAGGCGCGCTCGTCGCGCTCGGCACGGGCCTCGCGCTCGCGTTCCCGTCCGTGCCCGGCACGATCGCCGGGTTCGCCGCCGCCGGGTTCGGCGTCGCGACGCTCGTCCCCGCCGCGATGCAGCAGGCGGACGAGCTCCCCGGCCTGCGCGCGGGCACCGGCCTGACGCTCGTCTCGTGGCTCATGCGGCTCGGGTTCCTCCTGTCGCCGCCGATCGTCGGGCTCGTCGCCGACGCCACGAGCCTGCGGACCGGCCTGCTCGTGCTGCCGCTCGCGGGCGTCGTCGTCGTGCTGCTCGCCGGCGTCCTCGCGCCACGCCGCACCACCGCCTCGTCCCACCACCCCGCCCCGCACGACCGCACCCCCGAGACCCAGGAGACCCGCGCATGACCACCGACTACTTCGCCGGCGACGACCGCACCAGCTACGAGCGCATGGCCGCGGGCGACCTGTACGTCGCCGACGACCCGGAGATCGCGCGCGGCGTCCACCGCGGCCTGCGCCTCGTCGACGCCTACCACCGGGCGGTGCTCGACGGCGACGACGACGGCGCCCGCGAGATCCTCACCGACCTGCTCGGCTCGCTCGGCGAGGGCGCGTCGGTGAAGCCCCCGCTCGCGGTCGACTTCGGCAGCAACGTGCACCTCGGCGACCGGACCTTCGTCAACTCCGGGCTCACCGCGCTCGACGTCGCGGCGATCACCGTCGGCGACGACTGCCTCATCGGCCCCAACGTCCAGCTCCTCACCCCCACGCACCCCGTCGACCCCCAGCCGCGGCGCGACAAGCTCGAGGCCGCCGAGCCCATCACGCTCGGCGACAACGTGTGGCTCGGCGGCGGCGTCGTCGTGTGCCCGGGCGTGACGATCGGCGACAACACCGTCGTGGGGGCGGGGTCCGTGGTCACCCGCGACCTGCCCGCGAACGTCGTGGCCGTCGGCAACCCGGCGCGCGTGATCCGCGAGAACATCTGAGCCGTGACCGAGACCCCCGTGCCTCCCGGCCCGACGGGCCGCGCGCGCCGCCACGACCCGGAGCGCCGCGACCGCATCATCGACGCGTGCCTCGACGTGATCGCGGAGCACGGGGTCGAGGGGACCTCGCACCGGCGCGTCGCGGCGGCGGCCGACGTCCCGCTCGGCTCCATGACGTACCACTTCGCCGGGATGGACGACCTGCTGCGCGAGGCGTTCGGCCGCTTCACGCGCGAGGCCGCCGCGCAGTTCGAGCGCCGCATGGGCGACGCGCGCACGCCCGAGGAGGCCGTCCAGGCCGTCACGACCCTCATCACGCACGACGTCTTCGCGACGCAGCGCGACCTCGTCCTGTCGCACGAGCTCTACACGCTCGCGGCGCGGGACCCGGCCTACCGGACCCTCACCAACGACTGGATGGCCCGCAGCCGTGCCGCGCTGGGCCGCCACTTCGACCCCGCGACGTGCCGCGTGCTCGACGCGTTCATCGAGGGCATGACGATCCACCGCGCCCTCGACACCGAGCCGCACGACGACGTCGACGTCCTCGGCGCGGTCCGCCGCCTCACGCGGGTCGGGCCGCCCGCGCCCCCTCCGCAGCGGTGACGTCGAACAGCTCGCACGTCACGCCGTAGTACGCGTCGGTCCTTCCGCGGGGGGTCATGCCGATCCGTCGGCACACCGCCTGGGACGCCGCGTTGTCGGGGTGCGTCACCGCGACGACCCGGTCGAGACCCCGCGCGAACGCGTGCGCGAGGACGGCCGAGGCCGCCTCCGACGCGTACCCGCGGCCCCACGCGTCGGGGTGGAAGTGCCACCCGATCTCCGTGTCCCCGGAGGGCTGCAACGGGTCGCCCGTGCCCGACGCCGGGATCGGCTTGAGCAGGATCGTCCCCACCGGCACGCCGTCGGGCAGACCGGCGTCGTCGTCCTCGCGCGGGACGACCGCCCAGACGCCGTGCGTGCCGTCGTCGACCTCGGCCCACGCGGCGACGCGCGCGAGCGCCTCGTCCCGGTGCTCCAGGACGCGCGGCGTCGTCCCGACGTACCGCATCACGTCCCAGCGGGAGTAGATGTCGAGGACGGCGTCGGCGTCGTCGGGCTGCCAGGGGCGGAGGGTCAGTCGGGGCGTCGTCAGCGTCTGCATCGGCCCAGGCTACGAGGGCGTCCGGCCCGCTCGGCGCAGGCAGGGCGTTCGCCCTCCGCTCAGGGGTCCGCGCGGCGACGCCGCACGCCCAGCAGCACCCCGCCCAGGACCAGCGCGACGAGCGCCACGGCGAGCAGCGCCGCGACGGAGGAGCCCGTCGTGGCGAGGCCGTCGTCAGGGGCCGCGGCGGGGGCCGACGGTCCGTCGCCCCCGGGCGCGCCCGGCGGCGACCCGTCGGTGGGCGGGGTCGGAGGACCGGTCGGGGTCGGCGGGTCGGTCGGCGTCGGGGTCGAGGTGTCGAGGACGGTGTTCGTCACGGTGCAGACCGCGTCGGCCCCGTCGTCGACCCGGATCGTCGCGCCGTCGACGAGCTCGGCCCCGTCGCACGCCCATCCGACCTGGTCGTAGTCCCAGGCGCTGTCGGACTCGGACAGGCGGTACGTGCCCGCGGCGACGGGCACGGCCGTCACGTCGGGGCTCCCGTCGTGGCCGGAGAGGGGCGTGGGCCCGACGGCGGTGAGCTCCCAGTCGTCGGCGGGTGCCACGTCGTCGACCACGTCCTTGTGGAGGGTGAGCGTGCCCGCGAGCCAGTGGTTCGTCACCGTGCACACGACGTCCGCCCCGGGCGGCACGATCACGGTCGACCCGGCGACGCGAGCCCCCTCGCACTGCCAGCCGAGCGCCGTCCAGCCGTCCGGGCCGCCGCTCTCCGCGAGCACGTAGCGCCCGGCCCCGACGCCCAGGTGCGAGACGGCGGCGCTCCCGCTCGGGCCCGAGGCCGCGAGCCCCGCACCCTCCGCGGACAGGGTCCAGTCGGTGACGTCGACCTCGCCGGTGAAGCCGCGGTCGTCGAGCGCCTTGACGAGCGTGAGGTGCGGGAGCCGCGCGACGTTCGTCACCGTGCACGTGGCGACGCCGCCGCGCGGCAGCGAGACCGTCGCGCCGGTGAGCGTCGCGTCGCCCGTGCACGTCCAGCCCGCGCTGTCGTAGCCGCTGAACCCGCCCGTCTCCGCGAGGTCGTAGTCGCCCGCGGGCACGTACCGGCTCGTCGTCGCGGGCGTGCCGCTCGCGCCCTCGACGACGACGCCGCCCCCGGCGCTCGTCGCGGTCAGCGTCCACGCGGCCGGGTCCGCGGACCCGCCCTCCACGTCCTTGACGAGCGTCAGCGTCGCGCCGACGTAGGTGTTCGTCACGCGGCAGACCACGTCGTCGTCGGGCGCGATCGTGACGACGGACCCGGACTGCCCCGTCGCCCCGTCGCACGCCCACTCGCCCGCCTCGTGGTCGGCCTGCTCCGTGAGCTCGGCGAGCGCGTGGTCGCCGGCGCCGACGTGCACGTGGGACACCTCGACCCCGCCGGAGCGACCGCTGATCGTCCCCGTCCCGCCGTCGGGCTGCGGCCCCGTCGCGGCGAGCTCCCAGTCGGCGGGCTGGGTCGGCCCGCCGGTGAGCTCCTTGACGAGCGTGAGGTGCGGCAGGACGACGGCGTTCGTCACGGTGCACACGACCGTCGCGCCGGGTGCCACGGTGACGACCGCGCCGTCCAGCGCGCCCCCGGTGCACTGCCACGGACCCGGGTCGAACCCGGTCCACCCGGCCTCGGACAGCGTGTAGCCGCCGGGCGGGACGGGCACGCCCGTGACCGCGGGCGAGCCGCTCGGCCCGGTGACCGTGGTCCCGTCACCCGCGGCGGTGAGGGTCCAGTCCGCAGGGACGGCCGTCGTCGTGCCCTCGAGCTGCTTGACGAGCGTGAGGGTGCCGCCCTGCCACGTGTTGGTCGCGGTGCACGTGACGTCCTCCTCGAGCGCGAGGGTCACGCTGCCGCTGCTCCCGTCGCCCGCCGCCGCGCCCGTGCACGACCACGCCGCCGTGTAGCCCGCGGGGCCCTGCTCCCCCAGCGCGTACTCGCCCGGCTCGACGCCGACCGCCGTCACGGCCGGGTCGCCGGTCGCCCCGGACACCTGCTCCGGCCCGTCGGCGGTGAGCGTCCAGTCGGCGACGGCGGACGGACCGCCGACGACCTCCTTGACGAGCGTGAGCCTCGGCTCCGGCGAGCCACCCCCGCCGCCGTCGAACACGTTGCGCACGGTGCACGTGACCGACCGGCCGAGGTCGAGCGTCACGACGTCGCCGGACAGCGGCGCGCCGTCGCACGTCCAGCCCTCGCTGCGGTAGCCGGGGGCCCCGCCCTCCTCCGAGAGCGTGTACTGCCCGACCCGCATCGGCACGTCGGTCACGGCGGCGCTGCCCGACGGACCGGCGATCGACTCGGGTCCCTGCGCGCGCAGCGTCCAGTCCGCGGGCGACGCGACGCCGCCCACGACCTCCTTGACGAGCGCGAGCCCTGGTCGGATCGCCTCGTTGTCGACCGTGCACTGGACGGTGCCGCCGGGCGGGACGACGACCTCCGGCGTCGGGTCGAGGATGTCGTCGCCGCCACAGCTCCAGTTCTGGAACCGGTAGCCCGGCACTCCCCCGGACTCCGAGATGCGGTACGTGCCCGCCGGGACCTCCAGCGACTGCACGCCGTTGAGGCCGTCGCCCTCGATCGTGGCGCCCGTCGCGACGTTCACCGCGTGCATCGTCCACAGCTCGCGCCGCCCCTCCGAGGCGCCGGTGTCGAGGTTCTCGATCCGCTTGAACAACGAGAGGCGACCGGTCTCGGCCTGCGCCGCGTCGGCTCGCGCACCCGTGACACCGAGCACGACGGCCACGGCGAGCACGAGCAGGGCGGCGAGGGCGGGGGCGGTCGCGCGCACGCGGGCGACGGAGCGAGGGGACGTGTGCACGGACACTCCTGCGAGCTCGGGGCGCGGTCGTCACCGACGCTAACCCGGCCCGACCCGCGGCGCCCGGCGACCCGGACGGCCCGACGGCGCGCCGTTCGTCGCACACCGACCACCGTTCGTCGCACACCTCGACCGCCCGCCGCCGTGACGTGGATCACGGTCCACCGCGGTTCCTAGCCTTCCGTGGTCGGACCGCAACGACGCGACCCTGGAGAGGCTCGATGACGACAGACACCCGCGCGGCGCGGAACGCCGCGGACGACGACCCGGAGATCGTGCCGGACCCGTCCCTGCCCCCCACCGCGGTGCCCGAGGAACTTCCCGGGGCACAGGCGCGCACCCGCTGGACGCCGCAGAAGATCGCCCTGTGGGCCGCGATCTCGCTGCTCGGCGGCATCGCGTGGGTCATGCTCGCGGTCGTCCGCGGCGAGACCGTGAACGCGATCTGGTTCGTGTTCGCCGCCGTGTGCACGTACCTCATCGGGTACCGCTTCTACTCCAAGGTCATCGAGCGCTACATCACGCGCCCCGACGACCGCCGCGCCACGCCCGCCGAGGCCCGCGAGGACGGCAAGGACTACGTCCCGACCGATCGCCACGTGCTGTTCGGCCACCACTTCGCCGCGATCGCCGGCGCGGGCCCGCTCGTCGGCCCGGTGCTCGCCGCCCAGATGGGCTACCTGCCCGGCACGATCTGGATCATCGTCGGCGTCGTGCTCGCCGGCGCGGTGCAGGACTACCTCGTCCTGTTCTTCTCCATGCGCCGCGGCGGGCGGACCATCGGCCAGATGGCGCGCCAGGAGCTCGGCCGCGTGGGCGGCACCGCCGCGATCGTCGCGTCGCTGCTCATCATGATCATCATCGTCGCGATCCTCGCGCTCGTCGTCGTCAACGCGCTCGGCGAGAGCCCGTGGGGCGTGTTCTCCGTGTCGATGACGATCCCCATCGCGCTGTTCATGGGCGTGTACCTGCGGTACATCCGGCCCGGGAAGATCACCGAGGTCTCGGTCATCGGCTTCGTCCTGCTGCTCGCCGCGATCGTCGGCGGCGGCTGGATCGCGGACACCGCCTGGGGCGCCGAGCTCTTCCACCTCGACCGCACGACCATCGCGGTCGGCGTCATCGTGTACGGCTTCGTCGCCGCCGTCCTGCCCGTGTGGCTCCTGCTCGCGCCCCGCGACTACCTCTCGACGTTCATGAAGGTCGGCGTCATCGTCGTCCTCGCGGTCGCGGTGATCGTCGTGCGGCCCGAGATCACGGTGCCCGCGATCAGCGAGTTCGCGAGCGGCGAGACGGGCCCGGTCGTGTCCGGGGCGTTGTTCCCCTTCCTCTTCGTCACGATCGCGTGCGGTGCGTTGTCCGGCTTCCACGCGCTCATCGCGTCGGGCACGACGCCGAAGCTCGTCGAGAAGGAGCGCCAGACGCGCTTCATCGGCTACGGCGGCATGCTCATGGAGTCGTTCGTCGCGATCATGGCGCTCGTCGCCGCGATCTCCATCGACCGCGGCATCTACTTCGCGATGAACTCGTCCGCCGCCGCCACGGGCGGCACGGTCGAGGGCGCGGTCGCGTTCGTCAACGGGCTCGGCCTCATGGGCGTCCACCTCACGCCGGACATGCTCACGTCCACCGCGGAGGCCGTCGGCGAGCCGTCGATCGTGTCCCGCACGGGCGGCGCCCCGACGCTCGCGCTCGGCCTCGCGCACATCATGCAGCAGCTCGTGGGCGGCACCGCGATGATGGGCTTCTGGTACCACTTCGCCATCATGTTCGAGGCGCTGTTCATCCTCACCGCCGTCGACGCCGGCACGCGTGTCGCGCGCTTCATGCTCCAGGACACGCTCGGCAACGTGTCGCCGAGGTTCCGCGACGTGACGTGGCGGCCGGGCGTGTGGTTGTGCACCGCGATCATGGTCGCCGGGTGGGGCAGCATCCTCTACCTCGGCGTCACCGACCCGCTCGGCGGGATCAACACGTTCTTCCCGCTGTTCGGCATCGCGAACCAGCTCCTCGCGGCCATCGCGCTCGCCGTCGTGCTGGCGATCGTCGCCAAGCGCGGGCGCAGCTACCAGCGCTGGCTGTGGATCGTCGCGGCGCCGCTCGCGTTCACCGCGGTCATCACGATCTGGGCGTCGATCGAGAAGATCTTCTCCCCCGTCCCCGCGGTCGGGTACTGGGCCAACCACAACGCGTTCAAGGACGCGCTCGCCGCGGGCGAGACGTCGTTCGGCACCGCCGGCTCGGTCGAGGCCATGGAGGCGGTCGTCCGCAACACGTTCGTCCAGGGCACGCTCTCGATCGTGTTCGTCGTCCTCGCGATCGTCGTCATCGTCGCGTCGGTCCTCGTGACCGCGAAGGCGCTGCGCGACGGCGGCGGCGCCAACCACGAGGACCCGCCCGTCGCGTCCCGCCGGTTCGCCCCGGCCGACCTGTTCGCGACGAAGGCCGAGAAGGCGATCCAGAAGGAGTGGGCGGCGCTGCCGCCCGAGAAGCGCCCTGCCGCGACGGGGCACCGGTGACGGTGCGGCAGGGGACGCAGGGTCCCGCCACGACGGTCCGCGCGACCGTCGTGGCGGGGCTCCGCAGTGCCGGGGCCCGCGTGCACGACGGCGCGGCCCACGTCCGCTGGTACGTGCGGCAGGTGATGGGCGACGACGCGTACGCGACCTACGCCGCGCACCAGCGCGCGGTGCACCCGGGTGGCGTCGTCATGACCGAGCGCGAGTTCTGGCGCATGCGGCACGCCGAGCAGGACGCCAACCCGGGGTCGCGCTGCTGCTGACGGCCTAGGCTCGGCGCCGTGCTCCGCGTCCCCGTCGACCTGCTCCTGCCGCGGGTCTCGACCGCCGACGTCCGGCGGCGCATCGCGGAGCTCCCCCGCCGCAGGCACGAGGTCCGGGTCCGCGTGCGCGACGACGTGCTCGTCGCGCGCCGCTGGGCCCCCGGCGCGCACGCGAGCGGGCACAGCGTGCTGCGCGCCCGTCTCACCGAGGAGCCCGACGGCGTCCGCATCCGGGGTGCGGTCGCCCCGAGCGGGCTGGACCTCGTCCTGGTCGCGATCTGGTTCGCCGCGGCGGGCGGGATCGCGGCGCTCGGCGCCGTCTACCAGAACGGGGTCGCGTGGCTCGTCGCGCTCCTCCCCCTCGCGTTCGGCGCCGTCTTCGCCGCCTGGCTGCCCGGGGCCGCCCGGTCCGGTCACGACGTGCTGCTGCGGGCGCTCACCGGCCTCGGCGAGGGGCCCGACCCCCACGGGCTACGGTGACGGGCGTGGCCCGCCGTCCCGTCCGCATCACGTCCGACCCGCCGCGGGGGGCCTTCTCCGCGTGCACCCTCGCGCTCGCCACCGACACGGAGACAGCAGCAGGCTGGGTCGCCGCCGCGTTCGGCGCGCTGCGGTGGAGGCGCCGGGCGTCCGACGCCGCGCACCGCGAGGGCGCGTCGCTGTGGGAGGTCGGGGGTGCGGCACGCGCGTTCTTCCTCGACGACCTCGACGTGCTCCGCCTCGTCACCCCGCGCGCGGCGGCGTTCTTCTCCCACGGGCGGGCCGTCGCGACGGTCCAGCCCGACGACGCCGCGCACCGCACCGTCGTCACGCTCTCCCTCGTCGAGGGCCAGTCCTCCTGCCGCGAGAGCTTCGGTGCCGTCGCGCGGCACCTGCACGAGGCCGCGGTCCGCGCCGGCGCGCTCCCGCCCGACGACGTCCCGGTGTGGACGAGCGCCTACGACCTGCCCGCCGGCTCTCCTGGCGACCCGCGGTCGCGCGAGCGCCTCTTCCGCGGCTCCTGAGCACCCCCAACCCGGTGGACGCGAGAGCGCGCCTCATCTTTCGACTAGATTTCGAGTCGGAATAAAGACTAGAATCGTGGGGTGCAGACCTATCCCATGAGCGAAGCGAAGACCAACCTGTCCGCCCTGGTCGACGAGGTGGAAAGCACCCACCAACCGGTGACGATCACCCGTCACGGGAAGGCGGCGGCGGTGCTGATCGCGCCAGAAGACCTGGCGACGCTCATGGAGACGCTGGCATGGCTGTCCGACCCTGACCACGCGGTCGAGATGGCCGAGGCCGAGGAGGCGGTGGCGCAGGGGCGCACCCTGAGCCTCGCCGAGGTGCGCGAGCAGCTCGCCTCGCGCCGGTGACCGACGTCGACGGTCGGTGGGAGGTGCGCCTGAGCCCACCGGCCGCACGCATGCTCTACCAGCTCCCACCACGCCTGGCCGACGCCGTGATCCGCTTCTGCGACGAACCACTCGCGTCGAACCCCTACCGGGTGACGAAAGCGCTCGGGGCCGAGCTCGCCGGCCAGCGCGCCGGGTACGTCGGGATCGGGTTCCGCGTCCTGGTCCGCATCGACGACGACCAGCGACTGGTCACCGTGATGCGGATGGCCTACCGCGCCGACGCCTACCGGTAGCCCAGGACGGGCGGCACGAGAGTCAGCCCCGTTCCAGCCGCGCGAGCTCGACGCCGTCGTGGTCGACGAGCACGAGCACGTCACCGTCGAGCCCGGCGCGAGAGGAGAGTGCCAGGAGGTACGGCACCGGCTCGCCCTCGCAGCCGATCTCGGTGTGCCCGCCCGAGGTGACGACCAGGCGCCCCTCGGCGCCGACGCGCCAGGTGCCGTCCGCGACGTTGCACCCGTCGGTCCCGGTCCACGTGCCGTCCTCCGCGAGCACGACGTGCGGGTCCGTCGCGTAGACGGTCTCGGGCTGCCAGCGGCCGACCAGGTCCCCCGCGGTGGCGGGCTCTGCGCCGTCGGGCAAGGGGACGGGCTCGGCGGCCGTCGTGCGCACGGGCCCGGGCGTCTCCCCGGGGCGGGCGGGCGCGTCGGCGCCCGGCCCGGCGCACGAGGCGAGGAGCGCCACGGCGAGCACCGGGAGGGCCGTCGTCCTGCACAGGGGACGTCGTCGGGTCATGTCTCGATCGTGTCGCCCGGCGGTCGAACCTTGCACCGACCGTCCGGGCGGGCCGCCCGGCGCGGGGGTGGGGTGCCGTGGGACGATGCCGCCCGTGACGGAGCTGACCCTGGACGACGACGCCAAGCGCCGTGTGCTGCGCGCCAACCTCACGTACGCCGCGGTCCTCGTGCCGATCCTCGGGCTGACGGCGCTCTCCCTGGGGATCAGCACGCGCAATCTCGCCCTCGCGCTGGGCTACGCGTGCGTCGTGCTCGCGATGATCCCGCTGACGTACGTGCTCGCGCGCCGGTTCACCGACCGCTCCCGCGTCACGTTCGGCGACGGGTCCGTGACGGTCCAGGGGTGGGGCCGGCCGCGGCGGTTCACGGTCGCCGAGATCGAGCGCGTCGTCACGGTCGACAGCATGGGGTTCGGGGGCACGACGCCGACGCACCACCTCATCGTCGTGGGGCCGACGAAGCGCCTGGCCCTGCTCGTCGGGCAGATGTGGGACCGCGACCAGCTCTCGGCCCTCGCGCTCGACCTCGCGCACCGCGGCGTCCCGCTCAACCCGATCCACCGGCCGATCACGCCCGTGCAGCTGCGGGCGATGGACCCGCGGCTCGTGCCGTGGCGTCAGGCGCACCCGGTCGCGCTGGGCCTGCTCGTCGGGCTCGGGGTGCTGCTGTTCTTCCTGGTCGCGTTCGTCGTCATGGTCGCGCTCATCGTCTGACCGCCGCGTCCGGCCGGGCGCGGTCGTGCCAGTAGCCCTGCGCGTGCACGCGCGACCGCGCCACGCCCGCCGCCACGAGCTCGGCCCGGACGCGCGCGACCGTGGCGCTCTCCGTCGCGCACCACGCGTAGAACCCGTCGCCCGCAGAGGCAGCGGACCGGCCGTGCTCCGCCACCCAGTCGCGGACGGCGCCCAGCACCGCCCGCTCGGCGCCGCGACGTCGCGCGCGGGGCACGTGCTCGGCGCGCACGGTCGCGGGCACGTCCCCGAGCGGGGCGTCCGCCGGGTCGTCGGCCTCGACGAGCGCGTGCGCCCGGACGTCGGGGCCGAGGCTCGCGAGGATCCCGCGCACCGCGGGCGCGGACGTCTCGTCCGCGACGAGGAGCACGTGCCCGACGGCGGGCCCCGGGTCCCACTGGGTGCCGTGGTCGGTCACGCCGAACCGCGCGTGCGGCGCGGACAGCAGGACGCGGTCCCCGACCGCCGCCCGCCGCGCCCAGGCGCTCGCCGGGCCCGCGGGCTCGTGCAGGTACAGGTCGAGGTCGACCTCGGCGACCTCCGGACGCACGGCCACGGGCGTGTACGAGCGCATGACGGGTCGCACGTCGTCGTCGAGCGCGGACCACTCGCGGCGCCACGTGCTCTCGTCCGCGAGGCGCGCCCGGCGCGCGAGACGGTCCGTGCCCGGACCCGGGAGCAGGATCTTCACGCGCTGGTCGAGCCCGACGTCGGCGCACCCGGCCAGGTCCGGCCCGGCGAGCGTCACGCGCGCGAGGCGCGGGCCGACGTCGTGTACGCGGGCGACCGTCGTCGGGAAGAGCACGTTGGGCGACCGGTGGAACCGGCACCCGGCCGGGCCCCCGGCCGTCGCCGGGGGCGCGGCCGCCCCGTCAGGAGCCGGCACGGTCCTGCAGGAAGCGCTCGACGTCGTCGAGCACGGCCTGCCCGCCGAGCGGCCCCACGCCGCTGATCCAGTACGACTGGTCCACGACGCGCACGTCGGGGAACGACGCGGCGTTGAGCGGGATCTCCGCGGGGATCGCGGACGCGTCGTCGGGGTCGGCGGCCGAGACGAGCACGAGGTCGGCGGCGGCCTCGGTCACGCGCTCCGGGGACAGGTCGACGGAGATGTCCTCGCCCCACTCCTGCGCCGGCGTCGTGAACCCGACGCACTCGAGCGTGCTGCCCGCGAACGACCGCGGCCCGTACGCGGACACGATGCCGTCGCGCGGGCGCAGGAGCTGCGCCGTCCCGGAGACGTCGTGGTCCTCCTGGAGCTGGGCGCACCGGGCGTCGTAGGCGTCGAGCAGGGCCTGGGCGTCCGCCTCGCGGCCGAGCGCGCGGCCGACGAGCAGCACGTTCTCCTGCCACGGGTCGGTCTGGGTCGCCATGAAGACGGTCGGCGCGACGCTCGCGAGCTGGTCGTACAGGTCGGAGTGGCGCGACTCCGTGCCGAGGATGAGGTCCGGCTCGAGCGCCGCGATGGCCTCGAGGTTCGGCTCGGGGACGGTCCCGACGACCTCGATCGCCTGCGCCTCCTCGCCGAGGTACGCGGGCACGCCCGCCTCGACGCTCAGCACGGCGGCACCCACGGGGACCACGCCGAGCGCGACGGCGGTGTCCGTCTCGACGGGCTCGAGCGTCACGACGCGCTGCGGCGCCGCGTCGAGCTCGGCGGTCCCCCGCGCGTGCTCGACGGCGTATCCCGCCGCGGTGTCGTCCGGCGCCGGCGCACCGGTCGCCGCGGGCTCGGGGTCGGACGAGCACGCCGCGAGGAGGGTGGCGGCGAGCACGAGGGCGGTGGTGGTGACGCTGCGGCGCACGCGCGGGCTCGACGTGGTCCGGGAGATCGGCACAGGAGGTTCCTTCGTCGTGGGATAGGACTGCCTTACCTTACCTGGCTGCCCGGGGTGGGTGACGCCGCGCTGGATACGATCACTGCATGTCCGGGCCCGTGTTCGCCGGCGCCGCCGCCGGTCTCGTCGTGGGCGTCCTGCTCACCCTCGGGCTCGTGCTCGCCTGGCGGCTCGCGCGCGGGTCGCGCGAGCTCGGGAGCGACTCCGACCGGGCGACGTTCCGCACCCTCCACCTCGCGTCGCGCGCCGCGACGCACCTGCGCGACGGCCTCGACGGCGACGACGTCGGCCGCGCGGCCCGCTCCCTGCGCCAGCTCCTCGGCGCCGACGCGCTCGCCGTCGTCACGGCCGACGGCGCGGTCGCCCTCGACGGGAGCTCGACGCTCGAGCCGGACGCGCGGCGCGTCGCCGGGCGCGTCCTCGCGACGGGACGGCGCCACGTCGAGAGCGGCGACGTCGAGGACGCCGTCGGGGCGCCCGTCGTGGCGGGCGGGCGCGTCGCCGGGGTCGTCGTCGCGTTCGCCGACACCGTGCGTCCGCCGCTCGTGCGCGCCACGGGCGAGGTGGCGCAGTGGTGCGCGGCGCAGCTCGAGCTCGCCGAGCTGGAGGCGTCGCGCACGGCGCTCGCCCAGGCCGAGCTCCGCGCGCTGCGCGCCCAGATCAGCCCGCACTTCGTCTACAACGCGCTCGGCGCCATCGCGTCGTTCATCAGCACCGACCCCGAGCGGGCGCGCGACCTCGTGCTCGACTTCGCCGACTTCACGCGCTACTCGTTCCGGGGGCGCGGCGACTTCACGACCCTCGCCGACGAGCTGCGCTCGATCCACTCCTACGTCGAGCTCGAGCGCGCCCGGTTCGGCGAGCGCCTCGCCGTCACCCTGCAGATCGCGCCGGAGTCGCTGACGGCGGTCATCCCCTTCCTCTCCGTGCAGCCGCTCGTCGAGAACGCCGTGCGCCACGGCCTGGAGCCGCGCGAGCACGGCGGCACCATCGTCATCACCGCGCGCGACGAGGGCACCCAGACGGAGATCACGGTCGAGGACGACGGCGTCGGCATGGACCCGGCCGTCGTGCGCGAGCTCCTCACGTCGCGCGACACGACGCACGTGGGCCTGCGCAACGTCGACACGCGCGTGCGCCAGCTCTACGGCGACGACCACGCGCTCGACATCGAGACCGCGCCCGGCTCGGGCACGCTCGTGCGCCTGCGCGTCCCACGGTCGCAGCCGCTGCACGAGACGGAGGTGAGCGTGCCGTGACCGCCCCGGACCCGGCCCCGGCCGGCGGCGTCCCCGACGGGGCGAGGGACGCCGTCGGGCTGGACGCGCTCGTCGCCGACGACGAGCGACCCGTGCTCGACGAGCTCGTGGCCCTGCTGCGCCGCGACCCGCGCGTGCGCACCGTGCGCGGGGTCGCGAGCGGCTCCGAGGCGCTGCGCGAGCTCTCGTCGCGAACGGTGGACGCGGCGTTCCTCGACATCCACATGCCGGGCCTGACCGGCCTCGACCTCGCCCGCGCGCTCTCCCGGTTCGCCGACCGCCCGGCGGTCGTGTTCGTCACCGCCGACGAGGCGCGCGCGCTGGAGGCGTTCGACGTCGAGGCCGTCGACTACGTGCTCAAGCCCGTGCGGCGCGAGCGGCTCGCGCGCGCCGTCGACCGCGTCGTCGAGCGGGTCGCGGAGCGCACCGCGGCGGGGCGCGTTCCCGCGACCGACGCGGTGGCACCGCCCGCGAGCGCCGCCGCTCCCCCGCCGGCGGCCGGCGGCCCGGTGGGAGGCGCCGCACCGGCCGACGAGACGCTCGTCGTGACGGTCGGCACGACGACGCGGCTCGTCCGGCGCAGCGCGGTGCGGTGGGTGCAGGCGCAGGGCGACTACTCCCGGCTCGTGACGGACACCGAGCAGTTCCTCGTGCGCGAGCCGCTCTCCGACCTCGAGGAGCGGTGGGCGCCCGCGGGGTTCCTGCGCGTGCACCGGTCGTACCTCGTGGACCGCGCGGCAGTGACCGCGGCGCGGTTCGGCGGGGCGCAGCCCGCGCTCGTCGTCGCCGGGCACGAGGTCCCGGTGAGCCGCCGCATGGTGCCCGCGGTCCGCGAGGCGCTCCTCGGGCCGCACCGGGGCGCGCCGTGACGGGCACCGACCCGCGCCGCGACGCACGCGTGCGCGTCCGGTCCACGGACGTCCCCTCCACGAGCCGGGGCCCCGGCGAGGACGGGTCCCCGGGGGGCGGGGCGGCGTCGGGCACGACGCGGACCGGCGAGCCGGACGACGCCGCGACCGCGTACACGCGCGGGCTCGTCCGGGCCCAGCTCCGGCTCGGGCTGGCGTGCGTGGCGTCGTTCCTCGCCGTCGTCACGCTGCTCACGGTGACGATGAGCGGCGTGCCCGCGCTGGACGACGTCGTGGTGCTCGGCGTGCCGCTGCCGTGGCTCGTGCACGCGTACGGCTTCTACCCCGTGATCGTCGCGTTCGCGGTCGTCTTCGCGATCGCGGCGGCGCGCAACGAGCGCCGGTACCGCGCGCTCGCCGAGGGCGCGGGAGCGCCCGAC
Organism: Cellulosimicrobium sp. EB106-03-01-XG111; assembly: GCF_058792115.1. Lineage (NCBI taxonomy): Bacteria > Bacillati > Actinomycetota > Actinomycetes > Micrococcales > Promicromonosporaceae > Cellulosimicrobium > Cellulosimicrobium sp. EB106-03-01-XG111. The sequence continues at coordinate 54,822 of NZ_JBYTEQ010000001.1, read as the reverse complement.
GAGCCCGGCCCCGACGACGGCGGTGCGCCGTGACCAGCGCGCTGCCCCTCGTCGCGATCGCGCTGCTCCTGCTCGCGACCGGCCTCATCGGGTTCTACGGCCTGCGGATCTCGCGCACCACGAGCGACTTCTTCGTCGCGTCGCGCACCGTGCGGCCGGTCTGGAACGCGTCGGCGATCAGCGGCGAGTACCTGTCCGCGGGCACGTTCCTCGGGCTCTCGGGCCTCGTGCTGCTGTCCGGCGCAGAGGCGTTCTGGTTCCCCGTGGGGTACGCGGCGGGTTACCTGCTCGTCCTGCTGTTCGTCGCGGGCCCCCTGCGGCGCAGCGGCGCGTACACGATCCCCGACTTCGTGCACGCCCGGCTCGACTCCGTGGTCGCGCGCCGCGTGACGAGCGTGCTCGTGCTGGTCATCGGGTGGCTGTACGTGGTGCCGCAGCTCCACGGGGCGGCGCTCGTCATCACGAGCGTGGCCCCGGTGCCGCCGTGGGTCGGCTCGGTGGGGATCGCGGTCGTGGTGAGCGCCGTCGTCGCCGCGGGCGGGATGCGCTCCATCACGTTCGTCCAGGCGTTCCAGTTCTGGGTCAAGCTCACCGCCCTCGCGGTGCCGCTCGTCGTCGTGCTCATGGCGCTCGGGGGGGCGTTCGAGCCCGGCGGCGCCGTCGTCACGTTCGACCCCGCCGCCGTGTTCCCCCACGAGGCCGGGCCGGGCGGCCTCGACGCCTACGCGACCGTCTCGCTCCTGCTCGCCCTGCTGCTCGGCACGACCGGCCTGCCGCACGTCCTCGTGCGCTTCTACACCTCGCCCGACGGCGGCTCGGCCCGCCGCACGACCGTCGTCGTGCTCGTCATGATCAGCGTGTTCTACATGGTGTCGAGCACGCTCGGGCTCGTGGCGCGGGTCGTCGCGCCCGACCTCGCGGCGCCCGGCGTCGCGGACACCGTCGTCCTCACGCTGCCGACCCGCCTCGTGCCCGGGCTCGGCGGCGAGCTGCTCGCCGCGCTCGTCGTCGCCGGGGCGTTCGCCGCGTTCCTCGGGACGTCGTCCGGGCTCGTGGTAGCGCTGGCGGGCGTCGTGAGCCAGGACCTGTTCGGCGGCACCGTGCGGTCCTTCCGGTGGTCGGCGGTCGCGTGCACGCTCATCCCGCTCGCGTTCGCGCTCGTCACCATCCCGCAGGGCCTCGTGACGAGCGTCGGGACGGTGTTCGTCTTCGCCGCGTCCGCCTTGTCCCCCGTCATCCTGCTCGGCGTCTGGTGGCGCGGCCTCACCGCGCGCGGCGCGGTGGCGGGCATGGTCGTGGGGGCCGTCCTGTGCGCGACGGCGCTGCTCGCGTCGTCCGCGCTCGTCGCCACGGGGTACGGGAGACCGTCCGGCGACACGGCCGACGGCGTCCCCGGCGTCGTGCGCGCCCTGCTCGCCCAGCCCGCCGCCTGGACCATCCCGCTCGCGACGGCGACCGTCGTCGTCGTGTCGCTCCTCGACCGGCGCGGCCCGCCGCTGCGCACCGACCGGTTCCTCCGGCGTCTGCATGTGCCCGAGCGCCGGCGGGCTTGAGACCCGGAAGGCCGACGACGACCCGTCGCCACGCTCGGCGTCTGGGACATCGCTCGAGCACCTGAGATCTGTAGCGGAGGAAACCTGAAATTCGTCGCGTAGAGAGACTGCGATCTGTAGCGCGGGACGTCGGTACGCCTCCGACTGATCCCTCCGCATCTCACCTGGCGGGCGCTCTCGACCGCATGTCGGATGGGTCGTAGGATCGTGGCAACCATCCAGAGCGGTCGAGAGTCCTGGCTCGACGACACCGCAGCAACCCGCCGACGGAAGCCTCCCGAGGACAAAGGTGCTAACGCCAGGGTCGATGGAGTGACGCATGACCTCAGAGGCACCCTTCGCGCACCGTCCGGGCCGTCCGCGGCCGACGGTGTCGTTCGAGCTCATGCCCCCGCGCCGACCGGACGCGGCCCCGAAGTTCTGGGAGACGGCACGCCGTCTCGTCGCGACGCACCCCGACTTCGTGTCCGTGACGTACGGCGCGGCGGGCACCGACCGCGCGACCGCGCGCCAGGTCGTGGGACGGCTGCTCCAGGGCACGCCCGTGCTGCCGATCGCGCACCTCACGTGCGTCGGGGCGTCGCGCGAGGACGTGGAGTCGGTCATCACCGACTTCCTCGACGAGGGCGTGCGGAGCTTCCTCGCGCTGCGAGGCGACCCGCCGCGTGACCAGCCGGACTGGCAGCCCGCGCCCGACGGCGTCCGGTCGTCGACCGAGCTCGTCGCCCTGCTGCGCGAGGTCGAGGCGTCGCGCTGCGCGTCCGACCCGGCCGTCGCGCTGCGCGGCGCGGCCCGGCCGCTGACGATCGCCGTCGCGACGTTCTGCGACGGCAACCCCGCCGCCGGCACGAGCCGCACCCAGGAGGTGCGCCGCCTGTGGCAGAAGCAGCAGGCCGGCGCGAGCTTCGCGATCACGCAGCTCTTCTACGACGCGTCGTCGTACACCGACTTCGTCGCCGAGGCCCGTGCGGCCGGCGTGACGATCCCCATCCTCGCCGGGCTGCTGCCCACGACGGAGCCCGCGCGGCTCCGTCGCGTCGAGGAGCTCACGGGCGTGCGCGCGCCCCAGCACCTGCTGGACGCGCTCGACGCCCTGCCCGACCCGGAGGCGCAGCACGCCTACGGGATCGCGTACTCGGTCGACCTCGCGCAGCGCGTCCTCGACGCGGGCACGCCCGGTCTGCACGTGTACACGTTCAACAAGCACCGCGCCGCTCTTGACCTGCTCGAGGGTGTCCACCTCGGCGGCGGGTCGGGCGGGACCGGGGGCGGCGCCAGCGCCGCCGCCGCCCCGCTCGTCCCGGACCTGGCCAGCGGGCCGTGGGTCACCGGCACCTCCCTGCCCACGACGAGCGCCGCCACGCACGGCGCGCCCGTCTGACCGGTCCTCCGGACCAGCAAGAGGTTTCGATCATGGCCACTTCCGTACCCTCCCCTACCCAGAACCCGGTCGGATTCCCCGCCGGGACCGTGCTCGGCTACCCGCGCATCGGGCGCCGCCGCGAGCTCAAGAAGGCCGTCGAGGCGTTCTGGGCCGGCAAGACGTCGGCCGAGGAGCTCGAGGCCACGGCCCGCGAGCTGCGCCTCGCGACCGTGCGCCGCCTCGTCGAGCTCGGCCTCGGCACCGACGACGCGTCCGTCCCCGGCTCGTTCTCCTTCTACGACCAGGTGCTCGACGTCGCCGCCGCCCTCGGGGCGGTCCCGTCGCGGTTCGCGTCGCTGACCGACGACGCCGGCCGCCTCGACCTCGCGGGCTACTTCACCGTGGCGCGCGGCCAGGGGGACGACGCCCCGCTCGAGATGACCAAGTGGTTCGACACGAACTACCACTACCTCGTGCCCGAGATCGGCCCGGACACCCCGATCCGGTTCGTCGACGACCGCGTCGTGCGCGAGTTCGTCGAGGCGAAGGAGGCCGGTGTGGTGACGCGGCCCGTCGTCGTCGGGCCGGTGACGTTCCTCGCGCTGTCCAAGGCCGCGGACGACGCGCCCGCCGGGTTCGCGCCGCTCGACCGCCTCGACGACGTCGTCGCCGCCTACGCCGACCTGCTGCGCGCGCTCGCCGCCGCGGGTGCGCCGTGGGTCCAGCTCGACGAGCCGATCCTCGTCACCGACTCCGTCGACGTCCCGTTCGCCGAGCTCGCCGCCGCCGTGGGGTCCGCGTACCGCACGCTCGCGACGGAGCTCTCCGTCGATGCCGTGGACGCCGCGCAGGCGCGTCCCGCGATCCTCGTCGCCGCGCCGTTCGGCGGCCTCCAGGCCGCTGCCGAGCGCGACGGCGGGGAGGCCCGCGACGGTCTCGCGCTGCTCGCCGGCACGGACGTGGACGCGATCGCGATCGACCTCGTCAAGGGCGCGGTCCCGGCGGCGGCCGACGGCGGGGTCCCCGGCCTCGCGGGCAAGACGCTCGTCGCGGGCGTGATCGACGGGCACAACGTGTGGCGCGCCGACCTCGCGGCGAAGCTCGACGTCGTCGACACCGTCCAGGCCCTGGGCGCGGGCGCGGTCGCCGTCGGCACGTCGACGTCGCTGCTGCACGTGCCGCACGACGTCGAGGACGAGACGTTCGCCGAGCCCGGCACGGTGTCGGGCACGACGCTCGACCCGCGCCTGCGCGACTGGCTCGCGTTCGCGGACCAGAAGGTCGGCGAGGTCGCGACGCTCGCCGGCGCGCTCACGGAGGGTCACGACGCCGTCGCGGCCCAGATCGAGGCGTCCCGCGCGGCGGTGGCGTCGCGCGCGGAGGCGAGCGGCGTCGTCGTGCCCGCCGTGCGCGAGCGCGCGGCCGCGCTGAGCGACGCCGACTTCGCGCGCGGCGCGTACGCCGAGCGCGCGGCGGCGCAGCAGGCGCGCCTGAACCTGCCGCTGCTGCCCACGACGACGATCGGCTCGTTCCCGCAGACGCCCGAGATCCGCCGCGCCCGCGCGCTGTGGACGAAGGGCGAGCTGTCGGACGCGGACTACACGACCGCGATGCGTGAGGAGATCGCGCGCGTCGTCGCGATCCAGGAAGAGCTGGGCCTCGACGTCCTCGTGCACGGCGAGCCCGAGCGCAACGACATGGTGCAGTACTTCGCGGAGCACCTCGACGGGTTCGCCGTCACGGCGAACGGCTGGGTCCAGTCGTACGGGTCGCGCTGCGTCCGCCCGCCGATCCTGTGGGGCGATGTCACGCGGCCCGCGCCGATCACGGTCGAGTGGTCCGCGTACACGGCGTCGCTCACCGAGAAGCCCGTCAAGGGCATGCTCACCGGTCCCGTGACGATCCTCGCGTGGTCGTTCGTGCGCGACGACCAGCCGCTCGGCGACACGGCGAACCAGGTGGGCCTCGCGCTGCGCGACGAGATCGCGGACCTCGAGGCCGCCGGCATCGGGATCGTCCAGGTCGACGAGCCCGCGCTGCGCGAGCTCCTGCCGCTGCGCCGCGCGGACCAGCCGGCGTACCTCGACTGGTCCGTCGGGTCGTTCCGGCTCGCGACGTCGGGCGTGGAGGCGGCGACGCAGATCCACACGCACCTGTGCTACTCGGAGTTCGGCGAGGTCATCGGCGCGATCGACGGCCTCGACGCCGACGTGACGTCGGTCGAGGCGGCGCGCTCGCGCATGGAGATCGTGCCGGAGCTGCGCGACGCCGGGTACTCGCGCGGCATCGGGCCGGGCGTCTACGACATCCACAGCCCGCGCGTGCCCTCGACGGAGGAGGTCACCGAGCTGCTGGAGCTCGCGGTGAAGTCGATCGACCCGCGCGTCGTCTGGGTCAACCCCGACTGCGGCCTGAAGACCCGCCGCTACGAGGAGACCGTGCCGTCGCTCGAGCACCTCGTCACCGCGGCGAAGGCCGTCCGGGCCACGCTCGGCTGAACCCCGGAGACGCCGGAGGCCGGGTCCCGTCGGGACCCGGCCTCCGTGTCGAGGTGTCAGCGCTCGGTCGTGCCCGTGCCCGCCATCGGGAGGGCGAACGCGAGCGTCGCCGCAGCGAGGCCGCCCACGAAGAGCCACACGCCGCCGTCGACGCCGGACATGCCGGACCCCATGAGCACGAGCCCGCCGACGAACAGCGCGAACGCCACGACGAACCGTGCGACCGCGCCCGCGTGACCGGGGATGTCGCGCCCTTCGGTCCCGGTGGGGAGGGGGCTGTGCGCCGCCTGCTCGCTGGACGTGGTCATGGGGTTCTCCTTCTGAGGTAGGAACGGGAGCCGGACGTCGCCGTCGGCGATCAGTCCAGGTAGTTCTCCACCGTACCGGGGTCTCGCACCGTCGCCGCATCCGGGTCGCCGCCGAACTCGCGCGCGGCGCCGCGCTGGCGCAGCAGGTCCCAGCACTGGTCGAGCTCGACCTCGATCGCGCGGAGCCGCTCCTGCTCCTGCGGGCCCGAGATCTCGCCCCGGGCGAGCTGCTCCCGGAGCCGGTGCTCCTGCGCCACGAGCTCGCTGATCGTGCTGCGGATGCCGCCGTCGGTCGTCATGCCGTCCACGGTATGCCCGACGGCGCGGGCGCGCCCCGGGAGACCGGGCCCCACGCGGGCGCGGCGGCGGCGGTGCGCCCTAGGCTCGTCGCATGACGACGACGATCGGGCGCACGGTCCTGCTCTGCCGCGACCTCGACGCGAGCGCCGCGTTCTGGGCCGACGGGTTCGGCTTCCGCACGTTGTTCCAGGGGGAGACGGAGGGGTTCCCGCTGCTCCACGTCGGCCCCGGACGCGTCGACGAGCCCGGCCTGTGGCTCGTGCCGCTCCCCGAGGGCGGCGCCCCGCTCGTGCGGCACGGCCTGCCCAACCTCGTGCTCTACGTCGACGACCTCGACGCGACCCTCGCACGCCTCGCCGCGGCCGGGGTCGAGCCGTTCGTCGGGCCCGACGCCGACGCCGACACCGGTGACCGGTTCGCGCACGTCCACGACCCCGACGGGCACCGGGTCGTCGTCGTGCAGCTCGGGACGACGACCGACCCCGCGTAGCGGGCTAGCGAGCCCGCACCCACGTCGCGTCGTCGGCGAGGATCGTCACCTCGTCCTGGTCGACGACGACGAACCCGCCCCCGATCCGCAGCTCGGCCGTCGGGAGGTCCGGGGTGCGCAGCCGCACCCGGCCCGCCGTGAGCGACGCCGCGACCGGCTGGTGCCGCGGCAGGATGCCCAGCGTGCCCGACGCCGCCGGGACCGTCACGCTCCGCGCCTCCCCCGCCCAGAACACCCCGGACGGCACCACCACCTCCACGGACACCAGCCGCTCCCCGGCGGGTGCGGCGGTCTCGGACGGGGACGGCAGGGCGACGGGCACGGAGTTCCTCCCGGACGGTGGACGGCGGAACCTCCGAGTCTGGCCGGGCGACCTGCTCGCCGGGCCCGGCACTTCGTCACCCGGTCGGGGTCGAAGGTCACCGGGAACCACCCGCCGAGGTGGTGCCTGCGATCGGCTCGCGCGTCGACCGTGGGTGGCCCGCGCCACGATGGGTGCATGAGCACCCACGCGCACGGCATCCACCACTCCATCGACTACGTCGAGCTCCCCGTGACCGACCTCGCTGCCGCGCAGGCGTTCTACGGCGCGGCCTTCGGCTGGGAGTTCGTCTCCTACGGCCCCGGGTACGCCGGGATCCGCACGGCGGCGGAGTCCGGCGCGGACGAGGCCGGCGGTCTGCGCCTGGTCGAAGCCGGCGACGTGACGCGCGGCGGTCCGTTCGTCCTGCTGTTCTCCACGGACCTCGACGCGACGCTCGCCGCTGTCCGGAGCGCGGGCGGCGAGGTGGTCGAGGGCCCGTACGAGTTCCCCGGCGGCCGTCGGTTCCACTTCCTCGACCCGAGCGGCAACGAGCTGGGCGTCTGGGCGACGTCCTGAGGGACGGCGTCGGCCGTCTATTCGGGGGTGCGCGGCGACCCGGGCGGCAATCACGTTGACGACGGCGGGTGCCGAGGCGCACCATCGAGGGTGACGGTTGCCGTGGGCAGCCGTCCGTCGTGCCGGACGGGCACGACCACGGTTCAGGATCGCGCCGACGGCGCGCCGCACGGGACGAGGAGACGCGGATGCACGGCACCGCAGGCTGCGAGGTGGCCATGGCGGCCTGCTCGGGCGCCCTCTCCCCCCGCACCGTCACCCGCTGAGACCACCGGGCCGCGGGCCGTCGTCCCCGACGCCCGCCTCCCTCCGGGGCGCACCGCCGTCCGACGACCCCGTCGTCGCCCGGCTGCGCCGGTCACGACGCGACGGCTGCGGGCATGCCGTCCTCCCGCCCCCGGCGGCGCCGTCGTGCGCCCGGGCGAGCACGCGTCGTCGTGCACGCCCGCCGGGCTGCGGACCGTCCTGACACGGAAGCAGCGAACCCATGAACCCCCTGACCGAGAAGCAGATCCGCGCGTCGTTCGTCAACGCGTCCAAGCGCGAGGCCGCGCAGGCGACCCTCCCCGACCTCGACACGCTCGACTGGGACCGCCTCGACTACCTCGGGTGGCGCGACCGCAAGTCCCCGCTCCTCGCCTACGCCGTCGTGGAGGTCGACGACGAGCCGCGCGGCGTCCTGCTGCGCTCGACCGACGCCAAGACGGGCGGACGCCGCAAGCGCGCGGTGTGCGCGTGGTGCGAGGACGTCGTCGTGACGGACGACGTCAGCCTCTACGTGGCGCGCCGCGCCGGGGCCGCCGGGCGCCGCGGCAACACCGTCGGCACCCTCATCTGCACGCAGTTCCTCTGCTCGCAGAACGTCCGCCGGGCCCCCACCCGCACCGAGATGGGCGACGACGAGTCGATGCGCGAGCTGTTCGTCGAGCTCCGCGTCGACGGCCTCCGCGAGCGCTCCGCGCGCTTCGTCACCGAGGTCATGCGCGACGTGTGACCGACCGCGGCTCCACGTCGGCGGACCCGGGCTCTCCCTCGGTGGACCCGGGCTCTCCCTCGGCGGACCTGGGCTCGCCCCCGCGCCAGGAGGGCCACCAGTTCCACCGGCCCAGGAGCGTCATCGTCGCGGGCAGCAGCAGCCCGCGCACGACGGTGACGTCGAGGAGCACGGCGACGGCCATGCCGACGCCGACCTCCTTCATCGCGACGAGCTCGCCCGCCGCGAAGCCGAGGAACACGATGCCGATGGCGACGGCCGCCGTCGTGACGACCGGGCCGGACGCGGTGATGCCGCGGAGCACGGCCCGGTCGTTCGCGACGCGCGGGTCCTCGCCGGGCGTGCGGGCGCGCCACTCCTCCGCGGTGCGGGACAGCAGGAAGACCTCGTAGTCGGTCGAGAGGCCGAACACGAGCATGCCGACAAGCAGGGGCGTGGTGACGTCGAGCGCGCCCCACGGCTCGAACCCGAGGAGCGAGGCACCCACGCCGTGCTGGAACACGGAGACGAGGACGCCGAGCGTCGCGGCGAGCGTGAGGAGGTTGAGCACGAGGGCCTTGAGCGGCACGACGAGCGAGCCGGTGAGCAGGAAGAGCAGCACGAAGGTCGCGAGCACCACGACCCCGGCGGCGAGCGGGAGCCGCTGCGCGAGGTGCTCCTGGGTGTCGACGACCTCGGCGGCCGGTCCGGCGACCCGCACCTCCAGGTCGGTGTCGAGGGCGCGCACGGCGTGCACGAGGTCCTGCGCCGCCTGGGCCGTCGCGTCGCCGTCCGGGCCGACGTCGGGCGTGAGGTCGACGACGGTGACCTCGGGCGGGTAGCCGGTGTCCTGCATGGCGTCCTCGACGCCGGGCAGGGCGGCGGCACGGTCGAGGAGGTCGGTCACCGCCGGGTCGTCGACCGGGCCCTCGACGAGGACGGTGACGGGCGCGACGCCGAAGTCGGCGAAGCGGGAGGTGGTGGCGTCGGCGGCGAGGCGCGCCTCGGCGTCGGCGGGCAGCGAGCGGACCTCCGAGCTGCCGAGCGTGAGCGAGCCGAGCGGTGCGGCGAGCGCGAGCAGGAGCGCCGTCGCGCCGAGCGTGACGAGCACGGCGTGGCGCTGCGCGGTGCGCGCGAGCCGGCCGAGCGTGCCGGCGCCGCCACGGCCGCTCCACGGGTGGGACCAGGTGCGGGCGCCCGGCGCGGGGATCGCGCGGTGCCACGTCGCGACGAGCGCGGGGACGAGCGTGAGCCCGGCGGCGGTCGCGACGAGCACGACGATCGCGCCGCCCACCGCCATGCCGGAGAGCAGGGAGTCGCCGAGCAGGAGGAGCCCGGCGAGCGAGATGGCGACGGCGAGGCCGGAGGCGAGCACGGCCCGGCCGGCGGTCGCGAGGGTGCGCCCGACGAGCTCGTCGAGCGGGAGGCCCGGGGACGCGGCGCGCTCCTCGCGGAAGCGCGCGAGCACGAGCAGGGAGTAGTCGACCGTGAGGCCGAGGCCGAGCAGCGTCACGACGTTCACGGCGAACTCGTTGACGGGCACCACGCCGAGCAGCCCGCTGAGCACGAGCAGCGCGACCGCGATCGCGGCGAGCGCGGAGAGCAGCGGGACCAGGCCGGCCCGCAGGCCGCCGAGGACGACGACGAGCACGACGAGGAGCACCGCGATCGCGATCCCCTCGCCGACCGCGGCGTCGGTGATCGCCTGCTCGACGAACGCCTCCTCCGCGAGCAGCGCGCCGCCCACGAGCACCTCGGGGGTGTCGACGGTGTGCAGCGCGTCGGCGACGCGGTGCGCGAGGGCGAGGGCCTCGTCGTCGGACAGCGCGGGGTCGAGCTCGACGACGACGAGCGAGCCCTGCGCGTCGTCGGCGATGAGCCCGCCGCCGGTGTAGGCGTCGGAGAGCTCGACGACGCCGGGCATCGCGCGGATGTCGTGCATGACCTCGCTCGCGCTCGCGATGAGGTCCGCGGAGAAGTGGTCGCGGCCGGACAGCACCGCGACGACGGTCTCGCCCTCGGGGGCGAGCTCCTCGAGGCGCTGCGCCGCGAGGGCGGACGCGCTGCCCGGCGGGGCGGGGTCGACGTCGGAGGTCTTGTCGAAGACCGCCCCGCCGAGCACGGCGCCCGCCACGAGGAGGACGGCCCAGACGACGAGGACCACGCCCCGGCGGCGGGCGGCGAACCGTCCGGTCCGGTGCAGCAGGCGTCCGAGCGTCATGGGGGCTCCCCTCGTCGGGAACTCGTCGGGGAGTCGTGGAGTCGGCCTCGGCGGGCTCGCCCACGACGTTCGTGCGGTGCGTCCGTGCGGCAGCGCGCGGACGTGAGCACCCTACGCGAGGGTGGGAGCGCCGTCGGACCGCGCTCCGCCCTGCGGGGACGCCCTGCCGGGCGCCGGACGAGACAGGTCGGGGGGGGGCGGCTCGTGCCGCCGCCCCCGCCCGGTGCGACCCGGGACGGACGGCTCACGCCGCCCGCCCCGGGGCATCGGCTCAGCCGCAGCTGGCGGCCTCGTAGGCGGCGTCCGCCTCGAACGTCCGGCCGTCACCGGTCGCGGAGACCTGCGCGACGCCGGCCTCGACGGACGTGGCACGCGTCGCGAACGACTGGTACGCGGAGGCACCCGGCTGGACGCCGGTCACCGTCTTCGTCCCGAACGGCGTCGTGAGCGTGACGTCCGCCGGCACCGTGTCGTCGTTCGTGGCACGGACCGCGACGTAGACCTTGCCCGCGAGGCAGCGGGTCTGGACCGTCGTCGAGATCGCGAGCTCCTCGACGGGCTCGTCGGTCAGCTCCTTGAACCGGATGTTCCGGTAGTTGACCATCTCGCCGTTGCCGTGGTTCTGGATCCCCACGAAGCTGTTGACCAGGCGGGCCGGGTCGGTGCTCGTGAAGTCGTTGACCAGCACGTCGTTGAGGTAGATGCGGATGCGGTCTCCCTCCACCCGGATGTCGTACGCGTTCCACTGGCCGACCGGCTTGAGCGAGGCCTCGACGGCCGCGGCGTCGGCACCCTGGAACGTGTAGACGGCGCCCGTGGTGCGGTCGGCGGCGTCGGTCGCGTCGATCTGGATCTCGTAGCCCTTGTTGACGGCCACCCACGGGTCGTCGCCCGGGTTCGGGAACCCGACGAAGACACCGCCGTTGTCGTCCTTGAGGAGCTTCCAGTCGAGCTTCAGGCTGTAGCTGTCCCCGAGCTCCTGGTTGTACCAGAGCAGGCCCATGCCGCCCGCGCCCTGGATCGAGCAGTCCTCCTGGCGGCCGAAGCCACCCGGACCGGCCATGCGCCAGCCCTCCTGGAGGCTCGCGAGGGTGCCGTCGAAGAGGGCGGTGTAGCCGTCCTCGACCTCGCCCGGGGTGCAGATGTCCGGGTTCTCGCCGATCGAGAGCACGTCGATGTTGATGTTGCCCTGGTCGCCCGTCTCGTACGCGAGCGTGATGGTGTTCGTGCCCGCCTGGAGCTCGAGGTCGCGCGTCTGCACGCCCCAGTCCTTCCAGCTCCCCGTCGTCGGGAAGTTCCACTGGCCGAGGTCCTGGCCGTTCACGTGGAGCGAGACGTTCTTGGACCGCAGCTCGGTGTACGGGTGGATGCCGTTGGCGTAGCGCACGTTCACCGGGTAGGTGCCCGCCTCGGGGACGGTCACGGAGAACGTGCGGCCGGAGCCGACGCTCGTCATGCCCGCGGCGAAGCCGGAGCCGGAGTAGTTGCTGTGGTCCGAGCCGATGCTCGAGCCGCCGAGGGGCTGGGCCAGCTCCGCCTCGTACCAGCCGCGGTCGGCCGGGGCGACGTAGCCGGGCAGCGAGTTGAGCGTGTACCAGGCCTCGGTGCTGAGGAGCTCCGCACCGCCGGCCGAGGCGAACGGCCGCGGGGACCGGACGTGGACCACGTGACCGGGCTTGAGCCCGTCGATCTTCAGCGTGACGGTCGTGCGGTCCTCGGACACCTGGGCGTCCGTGACGAAGAGCGGCTGCTCGTCGACCTTCGGGCCGCCGTACTGCTGCGTCGGCACGTAGCGCCACTGCTTGATCTGGTACGCGTCGGCGAGGTTCTCGACGACCTCGTCGGAGACCGGGTCGGTGTACTCGATCTCGAAGCCGCCCTCGACCACGCGCATCTCCTTCATGTCGAAGGAGTCCTCGTTGACGGGGACGAGCTTCTGGAGGCCGAACCGGAGCTTGCCGGACTCGCCCCAGTTGCCGCCCTCACCGGTGCCGCCGGCGTAGAGCGCACCGTCGGGACCGTAGATGACGCGGTTCACGCCGACCTCGAGGCCCGCGGTGTGGCGGAAGACCGCACCCTGGAACTCGCCGTCGACCTTCTCGAGGAACGCGCGCTGGATGCCGCCGTACGTCACGTCGCCGAGCAGCATCTGGCCCGCGAACTCGCCGTCCTCGACGAGGATCGGGTTGCCCGGGGAGTTGGCGATCTCGTTCTGCGGCAGCCACACGGCCGGCGGGGCGACGGGGTTCGAGTCGAACGGCCCGGCCGGGTTCGTGTAGTGGTTGTAGAACTTGTCCTGCTGGATGTGGATGAGCTTGTTCGACGGCAGCCAGGCACCCTGGTTGTCCGTCGCGAAGATCTCGCCCTCGGGGCCGAAGCCGATGCCGTTCGGCGTGCGGAGGCCGCCCGCGACGTAGCTCACCTCGCCCGTCTCGCGGTCGATCTTGATCGACGTGCCGCGGTTGGCCGCGGGCTGCGGGTTCGTCGTCGCGCCGCCGTTGTTGATGGCCACGGAGAGGTTGACGTAGAAGTAGTCCTCGTCGTGGATCAGGCCGAACGCGAACTCGTGGAAGTTGCCGCCGTCGGGCCACTCCGCGATCTTCGTGTGGGTGTCGTAGAAGCCGTCGCCGTCGGGGTCGGTGAGCTGCGTGAGCTGGTACCGCTCCGAGACGAAGATCGAGTCCTCGACGACCTCGATGCCCATGGGGTTGAGCAGCTCGTCCGCGACGAGCGTCGCCGTGACGTCCTCGGGGCCGTCGGCCGTGGTGACGCCGTCGAGGAAGTAGACCTCGCCGGACACCGGGTCGGGGCGCCAGCCGCCGGAGCTGACCTCGCCCGTCGTCACGACGGCGAGCTGCTCGTCCGGCGTGAACGCCAGGCCGGAGACCTTCGGCTCGAAGCCCGCGGGGCGCAGGTCGACGAGCTCGTAGTTCGGGTTGACGGAGTCGAGCCGCAGCCCGTCGCCCGCCGTGTCGGTCGCGCCCTCGCAGTACTTGTACCCGGGGGCCGTCACGCGCACGACGCCGGCCTCGGTGCTGAGCGCCGAGGTCGGGATCACCTGGAAGGAGGAGCTGCCCGGCGTCTTCCACGCGAGCGTGAGGCGCTGCTTGTCGCCGCCCTCGTAGTAGTCGACGCGGAGGTCGTGCACGCCCGCCGTGAGGGTCGCGCTGCCCTCGACGGAGGTCGAGTCGTTGGGGCCGTCGTTCTCGAGGACGAGCTGGCCGTCGATGTAGACGAGCGCGCCGTCGTCGTTGGTCACGCGGAACTGGTACTGGCCGTCCGCGGGGACGTGCAGGTTCGCGCTCACCTGCGAGATGAAGTTGTCCTCCGCGCCGAACTGCTCGGCCGTCGACCAGTCGATGGTCGGCATGAGCTTGTCGACGTTGGGCGTCTGCCCGGACTTCAGGGTGCAGACCCCACCGGGGTTCTGCGCGAGCTGGAAGGTCCGCAGCGTGACGCCGGGCTCCTGCTCGGGGAGATCGGCCGCGGCGGGGACGGCCCAGCCCGCGACGACCAGGGCGCCGAGGGTGAGGGCGGCCGCGCCGCGTCGGTACCTGATCCGGCGGGACACCGGCAGGCTGGTGCGTTCGAGCATCGTTGCTCCTTACTCGGTCGGACTACGAGTCCACGGAGCGTAACCCCTGCCTGGCCCCGTCGATGACAACGCTGGACAGGCTAGCCCGCGTTCTATCGATGTGTCTACAACTTCCGTCGTACCGTCGACAAAAGTGCTCCCGCCTGCGGCGTCGTACGCTCACGGCATGACCGCACGCCACGGCGACGTCGCCGACCGGACCGCGTCCCGCCCGTTCGCCCAGGTCGACGTCTTCACCCGCACACCGACCCTCGGGAACCCCGTCGCGGTCGTCCTCGACGCCGTCGGCCTCACGGACGAGCAGATGGCCGCCTTCGCGCGCTGGACCAACCTCTCCGAGACGACGTTCCTCCTGCCGCCCTCGCCCGACGGCGCGGACGGCGGCGCCGACTACCGCCTCCGGATCTTCACCCCGGCGGGCGAGCTGCCGTTCGCGGGCCACCCGACGCTCGGGTCGTGCCACGCGTGGCTCGAGGCGGGCGGCACCCCGCGCTCGGGCGACGTCGTCGTGCAGGAGTGCGGCGTCGGGCTCGTGCCGATCCGGCGTGAGGAGGGCACGGAGCGGCTCGCGTTCGCCGCGCCCGCGCTGCTCACCGACGAGCCGGTCCCGGCCGACGACCTCGCCGCGATCGTCGCCGCGCTCGGCGTGCCCGACGAGGCCGTCCTCGACCACCGCGTGCTCGACAACGGCCCGGGCTGGCGCGTCGTCCTGCTCGACTCCGCCGCACGCGTCACCGGGCTGACGCCCGACTGGTCCCGGCTGCGCGCCGAGCACCCCGACCTCTCGGTGGGCGTCGCCGGCCTGCACGGGGACGACGGCGGCCCCGACGGCACGGCCGTCGAGGTGCGCGGGTTCGCGCTCGCCATGGGCATCCCCGAGGACCCGGTCACCGGGAGCCTCAACGCCGTCGTCGGGCAGTGGCTCACGCGCGACGGGCGCCTCCCCGGCCGCTACGTCGCCGCCCAGGGCGCCGCGCTCGGCCGGGCCGGGCGTGTGCACGTCGAGCGCGACGGCACCGGGACCGTCTGGGTCGGCGGGTCGAGCGTCACGTGCGTCGCGGGGACCGTCCGCCTCTGACGGGTCGTCGCCGCGGAAAACGGAGGCCGGGGCGCCCGCCCGCTCCGTAGACTCGGGCAAGTGTCAACAAACCCTCCGGTTTCCGGGACGGCGCGCGCCCTGACGGACCGCGCCGTGGTCTCGCGCGCACGGTGGGCGCTCATGGTGCAGTTCGCGCTGTTCGGCGTCATCGGCACGTCGTGGATGAGCCGCCTGCCGTCGGTGCGCGAGGCGCTCGGGCTGAGCTCGGGCCAGCTCGGCGCGCTGCTCGTCGTGGGCGGGGTCGGCACCCTCACGGCCGTCGTCGTGACGGGCGCGGTCGTCGCGCGCTTCGGCAGCCGCACGACGCTCGTCGTCGCGACGTCCGCGAACGTCGTCGGGTTCGGCCTCGTCGCGCTCGGCACGGCGACCGGCAGCGTCGGCGTGTTCGCGGCGGGCGCGTTCCTCAACGGCATGTGCGGCGCGCTGACCAACGTCCCCATCAACATCTGCGCGGCGTCGGTGGAGCAGCACGTCGGGCGGGCGATCCTCCCCCACTTCCACGCGGCCTTCTCCATCGGGGCGGCGTGCGGGGCGCTCGTCGCCGCCGCGTTCTCGTGGGCGCACGTGGGCATCGCCACGCAGGTCGTCGTCGTCACGCTCGTCGTCACGGCGGCCCGCGCGCTCCTCATCGCGCCCGCGACGGCGATCGCGCCCGAGCGGGCCGCGGCGCGCACGACGGCGGCCGACGGCGCCCCCGCACCCCGGCGCGGCGCGGGCGTCCGCGCGGCGCTCGCCGCGTGGCGCGAGCCGCGCACCCTCCTCATCGGGCTCGTGCTGCTCGCGTCGTCGCTCTCCGAGGGGTCGGCGGGCAACTGGCTGTCGATCGCCGTGGTCGACGGGTTCGACGTGCGCGAGGCGCTCGGCGCGGTGGCGTACGGGACGTTCGTCGGCGCGATGACGGTGTTCCGGTTCGCGGGCACCGGGCTCATCGACCGGTTCGGGCGCGTCGCCGTGCTCCGGGCGTCGGGCGCCTCGGCGCTCGTCGGGCTCCTCGTGTTCGGCCTCGCGCCCACGCTGCCGCTCGCGTGGGTGGGCATCGTCCTGTGGGGCTGCGGTGCCGCGCTCGCGAACCCCGTCGCGATCGCCGCGGCGTCCGACGACCCGGCGCACGCCGCGCCGCGCGTCGCGGTCGCGACGTCGTTCTCCACGGTCGCGATGCTCAGCGCTCCCCCGCTGCTCGGCCTGCTGGTCGACGGCGTCGGGGCCCGCCACGCGCTCCTCGTGATCTGCGCCGCCACGGTGCTGTCCCTCGCGGTCGCGGGCCAGGTCCGGCCGCTGCCGCGCCCGGCGGCGCCCGCCCCCGCCGACGACCTGCCGGAGCCCGGCCGGGAGCGCCCGGTCGGGTCCCGCTAGGAGGACGCGTCGCGCGCCCGCCGCGGCCCCGGCGCACACTGGCGGGTGTGAGCCTGGCAGCCCGTGCCCCGCGCCGAGCGCCCGCTGCCGCGCGGTGGGGGTGGGTCGTGGCCGCCGTCGTGGCGGGCCTGGCGTTCCTCGTGCGGTGGCACCTCGTCGGGGGCTCGGCCGGCATCGGCGGGTACCGCGGCTACGACGACGGCGTGTACTTCTCGGCCGCGGTGGCTCTCGTCCACGGCCGCGTGCCCTACCGCGACTTCCTGCTGCTGCACCCGCCCGGCTCGACGCTCGCCCTGACACCCTTCGCGGCGCTCACCACGTGGACGAGCGACGACCACGCCCTGGTCGCCGCACGCGTCGGCATCATGCTCGTCGGCGCGGCCAACGCCGTGCTCGTGACACGCGTCGCGCGCCGGTGGGGCACGACGGCGGCCGTCGTGGGCGGCGTCCTGTACGCGCTGTCGTACGCCGCGGCGTGGGCCGAGCGGCTCACGCTCCTCGAACCCCTCGGCTCCCTGTGCCTGCTCGGCGGGGTCGTGCTGCTGCTCTGCGGCCTCGACGCCCGTCATGACGGCAGCCGGCACGAGCGCCCGTGGCTCTGGGCGGGCGGGGCCGTCCTCGGGCTCGGTGCGACGGTCAAGATCTGGGGCGTGGTGCCGCTGCTCGTCGTGCTCCTCTGGCTGCTGGGCGTCGCCGGGTGGCGCGCCGCGGCCCGCGCCGCCGCGGGGGCCGTCGTCGCGCTGGTGGCGGTGCTCGGCCCGTTCCTCCTCGCCGCGGGGTCGGACATGGTGCGCATGGTCGTGCTCGACCAGCTCACCCGCCCCCGGGCGACGACGGAGCTCGAGCAGCGGCTCGTGTGGCTCACGGGCACCGGCGGCCTGCGCGACCTCGTGCCGGAGCAGGAGCAGCTCGCGGTGGCGTGGACCGTGCTGGCGCTCGGGACGATCGCCGCGGTCGCGGCGTGGGTCGGGCGGCGCGGGCGGCTGTGGGTCGCGCTGCTCGCGGTGCAGGTCGGCGTCCTGCTGCTCTCGCCGTCGGCGTACCCGCAGTACGCGGCGTTCTCGGCCCCGGCGCTGGTCCTCGTCCTGGCCGCCGCGTGCTCGCTCCTGCCCCGCCCGGGCCGGGTCGCGGCGGGGGCCCTCCTGAGCGCCGGCGCTGCAGCCCTCCTCGTGGCCGCGGTGCAGACCGCACCACGCATCGCCCCGTTCCCGACGGCCGAGGTGGCGGCGGCGCTCCCCGACGACGGCTGCGTCCGCGCCGACTCCCCCGGGGTCCTCGCCGTCCTCGACGTGCTGAGCCGCGACCTCGAACGCGGCTGCGAGCTCCCGGTGGACCTGTCGGGGTACGCGTACGACCACGGCGCACGGGACGCCGCCGGCGAGCCGGTGCCGCGCCGTCGGAACCTCGCCTGGCAGGAGGAGGCGCTGCGCTACCTGACGTCGGGGTCGTCCGCCGTGCTCGTGCGGTCGACCGGCAACGGGTTCAGCGACGAGACCTGGCGCACGCTCGACGCCACGACGACGACCGTCGTCGACCGGCCGGGGGTGCAGGTGCTCGTCCCGCACGACGACGTCGTGCGGCCGGGTGGCTAAGGCTGCGGCTCTCGCGAGGCAAGGTCGCTCAGGTGCCTCTGCCGCGGGGGGCGCCCGTGGCAGGTAGAGCATCCGGGGAGACAGCGGTGTATTCTCAGGTGGTAAGCAAGGTGGTAGGAAGGGTGGCCTGATGGCTCTCGACGCGATGGTCGACGCGCACATGCGCTCGACCCGGATGGACATTCACGAAGTAGTACGGCGCCTGAACACACACCTGGGCGCAACCGCTGTCGCGGCACTCGCAGGCAGCCGCGACAGCAAGCTTCCCTACCGATGGGCGAAGGAGACCGAGCCGGGCCAGGGTGCCCGGGAACGGATCTACACCGCCCATCGTGTGTGGCTGCTGATCGCCGATGCCGAGTCCGACCATGTGGCGCGCACGTGGTTCCTCGGAAACAACCCCCTCCTGGGCGAGACCTCACCGGTACTCGCGCTGCGCGAGGGCCGCGCCAAGGAGGTCGCCCAGGCGGCCGAGGCCTTCGTCACCGGCACATGGCACGACTGAACGAGGGCACACCTGCCGCGGATCCCCGTACGGCAGGTGCGCCGCTTCCGGACGTCGTCACCGTCCCGAAGGCACTGTGGCGGGTTCACAAGACGTCGTACGGCCCCTTGAACCCTCCTCCACGGTCAGGCCGCCCGAACAAGACCTGGGGCAGGTTCGACCTGCGCGGCTGGGCGACCCTGTACGGGGCCGTGAGTCCCGTCGGCGCGTTCATGGAATCCCTCGCCTACGCCGAGCTCGTCCCCCTACCGCTCGCCGACCTGTTCGACGACCAGGACCCCGAACCGGTCGAGCAGCAGTGGGAGCGGCTGGGGCACATGCCGACGCGCTCAGTTCCCCGCCAGTGGCGTGACGTCCGCACCATCAGTTCCTTCCGGCGCGTCGGCGCCGGTCACGTCGTCGACATCGCATCCAGCAGCTCGCTGGCCTATCTACGCGCAACAGCAGAGCAGTGGGCTCCGCGTGGGCTGCGCGACGAGCCGCTGGCGATCGACGTGGCTACTCTCACCGGCCCTCGCCGGACCGCGACCACCCAGGCAGCCTGGTGGCTCTCGCGTACCGTGCTGGCCGACGGATCGCTTCCCGTCGGCATCGTCTACCCCTCGCGCCATGGCGCAGACCTCCGGTGCTACGCGCTCTGGGTCGACCTCGACCGGCATGGGCCTGACGTCACCGTCGCCGAAGCGGTCGCAACCGAGTACGAGGTTCTGTCCGGCGATCCGCTCGAGCTCACAGACCCCGCACTTCGCACTGCCCGAAACCGACTGGGCATCCAGCTGCACTGATCCCGCGACCTGATCGCCTCGCCCCAGGGCGGGCGCCGCGTTCGCGGAGTGACCTCACGGCGCGCGTTTCCCTGGCCCCCGATAGCCTCCGGAGCCGCCGACCGCGCTGCCGGAAGCACCAGGACTCCCGACGGCGTCGGGGTCGCGCGGGGAGTCCTCGGCCCGCGCTTCGTCCGCCCCGCCCGCGACACGCTCGGCGAGCGCGGCGGCGACGGCGGCGTCCACCGCGCGCTGCTGGGCGGTCCGCGCCCGGCGCCGCGCGCGGACGCGCCAGACGACGAGCAGCGCCACGAGGACGAGGAGGCCGAGCGCGACCCACGGCACGGCCCAGGTGGTGGCCGTCGCGACGACGCCCGGCACGACGACCTCCGGGTCGGGCACCGTCCCGGGCAGCGGCACGACCTCGCCGCCGACGGTCAGCGTCGCGACCTCGCGCCCGAGCGGCCAGACGCCGTCGACCTCGACGGTCCGCTCGACGGACGAGCCGGGGAGCAGCTCGGGCACGTCGACGTCGGTGGCGGACGTCGCGCCGAGCCCGAACGGACCGGCGACGCGGACGGCGGTCGCCGGCGCGACGCGCGCGTTGCCCTCGTTCGTCACGGTGAACGTGACGGTCGCGCTGCCGGGCGCGAACGGGTTGAGCGTGCCGTCGTAGGCGAGCCGCACGTCGTCGACCGCGAGCGCCGGGGCGAGCTCGCCCTGGACCCGCAGGTGGACGCGCGAGCCGAGCCGCCGGTCGGTCGTGACGCCGTCCTCGGCGACCACGACGAGGGACGACACGACTCCGGCGGCGTAGTCGCCCGGGGTCGCGTCGTCGGGCACGGTGACGGTGAAGGGGACCTCGACGCGCTCCTGCGGGGGGATCTCGACCTCGGCCTGGTCGAGGGCGATCCACGACCCGAGCGCGGTCGACTCCTCGCCCGCGGGCAGGAGGTCGAGCGTGCCGTCGTCGGTGAGGAAGCCGTCGGCGGCGTACACGGCGAGCGCGAGCGGGGTGTCGCCGTGGTTCGAGACGACGAGGCTGTCGCGCAGGGAGCCGCCGGGCGCGAGCGAGTACGCAAAGTTGGGACGGTCGACGCCCTGGGCGGTGTCTCCCGGGCGCACGCCCCACTGCACGGTCTGCGCCGGGTCGGGGGCGGGCGCGTCGTCGGTCGCGAGGACCACCCGCGTGGCGGGCGCGACCTGGCGGGGGGCCGCGGCGGGCGCGGCCTCCCCGGGGAGCGCGGCGGCGGCGGGCGCGGCGAGGAGCGCGAGCGCGAGCAGGGGCCCGGCGAGCGCGCGCAGGGCGCGGGACGCGGGGGCGGGAGAGGTGCGTCGGTGGGTCATGCGCTCGGTCCTTCGTCGGTGCAGGTGGGGCGGCTCGGACGACGAGCCGCCGGCCCGGCCGGCCACCACGGCGTGCGTGGTGGCCGACCGGTCGCCCGGCCCGTGGCGGGCCGGGCTGCGGTGTCCCGCGGGATCAGCCCAGTGCGGTGAGCGTGATCGTCGCGGTGTAGGTGCCGCGCGGGGTGTCGAGCGGCATCTTGAGGTCGAGCTCGGCGCCGACCACGGACGCGCCGCGCGCGTGGCCCTCGTCGGCCCGCGCGAGGGTGCGCGCCTGCTTGAGGCCCTCGCCCTCGTCGAACCCGGACGCGACCGGCGCGCCGGCGACCGCGTCGCCGCCGTTCTCGATGACGCCCGGCGTCCAGCCGAGGTGCTTGCCGTCGACGGTCTGGCCGCCCGCCGTGAAGTCGGACACCTGGCCGGTGACCGACCACGCCGGGTCGCCCGCGCGCGTGTCCTGGACACGCACGGGAACGAGCTGGCCCTGGGCCTGGTAGTAGCTGAGCTCCTCGTTGGCGACGCCGAGGTCGACGAGGCGCGACGAGCCCTCGAGCGACCACGTCAGCTCGCCCCCGGACTGCTGCGGCACGGTGACGGCCACGGCCTGGTCGCCCTCGGGCGCTGCCCCCGGCTCCTCGCCGGTGTGGTCGCCCTCGACGCCGCCCGCGGTGTTCCCGGGCCCGAAGACGGCGGCCGGGTCGTTGCCCGTCGCGCGGATCGTGCCCTGGACCGCGGTGCCCGCGACCCGCAGGTTGCCGGCGTTGCCGCTGAGCACGAGGTCGCCCGCGACCGCGTTGCCCCACTCGTCGGCCTCGCCGGACGCCGTCGCGCCGACGAGCAGGTCGCGCGCGCCGTTGCTCACGGTGAGCGTGCCCCCGACCACGGCGCCCGCGACCGTCACGCCGAACGCGGAGCCGTCGAGCGTCGCGTCGCCGCGCACGGACGTGCGCAGCAGGTCGACGTAGCTCGCCTCCTGCGTCAGCAGGCCGCCCGAGACGGTCGAGTCGCTGATCTCGACGTCCACGCCCCCGGCCGCGACGTCGCCCCCGACCGTGAGGTCGTTGACGTACAGGAACCCGTTCCGGGTGCCCGCCGAGTAGACGCTGACGTCCCCGGCGACGCTCGTGCCGTCGAGCAGCACGCCGTACGCGTCGGTCGCGACGACGTCGCCCCCGACGGTCACGGACGTCGCGTCGAGCCAGCCGCCGGGCTGGACCACGACGTCGCCCTCGACGGTCGCGCCTCCGAGGACGCAGTCCGCGCCCCCCGGGACGACGAGGTCGCCGCTGACGGTCCGGTCACCGAGGTCGGTCGTGCACTCGACGTCGGCGGCCTGCGCCGCGGGCGCGACCGCCGTGGCCGTGGCCACCGCGAGCAGCGCGGCGGCCGGGACCTTCCACTTCCACTTCATGTGATGCTCCTTGTCAGGTGTGGTCGGTCCGCGTCAGCCGCGGAGCGAGGAGATCTCGCCGTAGCTGCGGCGGGCGTTGCCCAGGGAGTTGAGGGCGTTTCCGGGCTCGGCCACGGTCGCCGCGTTGTCCTGCTCGTACAGCCCGAACCGCTGCCCTCGGTCGCGGAGCTGGGAGAGGAACGCCTGGTAGGGGATGTCGCCGGCGCCGAACTCGATGATGTCGTAGCCGTTGCCGCTGGACTCGTTCGTCTTGCCGTCCTTGAGGTGCAGGATCGGGAAGCGGCGCGGGTCGCGCGTGACGTAGTCGATCGGCTCGAACCCGGGGTACAGGTGGCGGCCCACGTAGGCCCAGTAGACGTCCATCTCGAAGAACACGAGCTCGGGGTCGAGGTTGTCCCACAGCAGGTCGTAGACGCGCTGGTTCGGGTCGTCGCTGGTGAACGCCCACTCCTGGGCGTGGTTGTGCGAGTAGAGCTTGAGCCCCGCCGCGCGGGCCTTCTCGCCCATCTGGTTCCAGGTCTCGCAGGCCTGGAGCCACTGCGCCTTCGGGATGGGGCCGCCGTAGCCGCCCGCGATGGGGCCGCCCTGGCCGAGGTGCGGCATGCCGAGCGCGAGCGCCTTCTCGATCTCGGCGTCGATGTTCGCCGGCGTGAGGTTGACGTGCGCGCCGACGGCCCGCAGGCCGTTGTCGTCGAGCAGCTGCCGGATCTCCGGCACGGTGATCGCGCCGACGCTCCCCTGCGTGTAGCCCGCGAACTCGATCTCGGAGTAGCCGATGTCGGCGAGCTCCTCGAACACGGCCCGGAAGCCGAGCGAGCTGACCTTGTCCCGCACGGTGTAGAGCTGGATGCCGATGCGGTTCACCGGCACGAGCCGGTTGCGCCCGCCGGACGGCGCGACCGCCGTCGGGAGGGCGCCGCCGAGCGCGTTCGCCGCCGACGGACCGAGGGCGGCCCCCACGCCCACGGCGACCGACGACGCCGCGAGCGCCTTGAGCAGGTTGCGACGGGTCATCGGCTTGGCCGAGACCGTCGGGTGGTGGTGTGAACTCATGTCTCTCCTTCGAGGTGAGCCGCCCCGGGACCGCACCCGGGGACGCCTGGGGGCCGGTGGCCCGGGCGGGTCGCCCGGGCCACCGGTGGGACGGTCAGCTCCTGACCGTGAGGGTGAGGTTCACCGTGCTGGGCGCGACCCCGGCGGACCCCTGGTAGCGGGCCTGCACCTGATAGGTGCCGGTCGCCGCGAGCCTGGGGAGCGTCACGACGACGTCCCCCGCCTCGTCGAGCGTCCCGGTGAGCGACGCGACGGTGCCGTTGTTCCTGCGCACCGTCACCTGCACGTCGCCCGTGGGCACGACGCCGGTCGACGACTCCACGTGGAGCGTCGCCTTCGCCGCGACGGCGGGCTTCACCGGGTTCGGCGCCACGCTGCCCGTCGTGGTCGACCGGGCCTGGGCCACCGTGAGGCGCACGGTCCCCGCCGACGCCGTGTAGACGCCGTCGGCGCCGTACGTCGCGGTGAGGGTGTGCGTCCCGACGGCGAGGGACGGGTCGATCGCGATCGTCGCCGTGCCGTCCGCGAGGGCCCCGCGCCCGACCTCGGTCTCGCCCGCCGTGAGCACGACCTCGCCCGTGGGCGTGCCGCCCTCGCCGGTGACCGTGACGACGGCCTCGCCCGGCGCGCCGTAGGAGACGCGCGCGGCGCCGACGGAGACGGTCGTGGCCGAGGCGACCGTCGGCTCGTCCGGGGCATCGAGGTCGATCGTGAACGACACCGCGCCGGCCTCGGAGACGTTGCCGCCCGTGTCGGTCGCGCGGTACAGCAGGTCGTACGCGCCGTCCTGCGAGAACGTCACACCGTACTGCTGGTTCGCCGCGAGGTTCGTCCACGTCGCGCCCGCGTCGCGCGAGTACTGCACGCTCGCGACCGCGCCGTCGTCGGTGGCCTGCACGGAGAACCGCACCGGCTCGTTGAACACGCCGCCGACGCCCGTGGGCGCCTCCGGCGCGAGCGTGTGCGCGACGGTCGGGGCGGTGACGTCCGCCGCGCCCGCGCCCACCATGGTGATCGCGTCGACCGCGAGCTCGTCGGACGACGTCACGAACAGCGTGCCCGAGCCCTCGGGGGCGTCGAACGTGATCTCGACGTCCTGCCAGCCCTCGCCCGCGGGGACGACGGCGGTCGCGAACGGATCGGCGTCGGCCGCGCCCCAGCGGAGCTGGAGCTCGCCGCCGCCGCTCGCGCGGACCACGGCGCCGTCGATCCCGGCGAAGCTCACCGGGTCGTACCGCAGGAAGTCGCCCGCCCCGAGCCCGCGGACGGCGTTGCCGCCCCGCGCGGTCGCGTCGGCGAACACCTCGACGCCCTCGCGGCCGATCGCGTGCTCGCCCTGCTGCTCCTTCGGGTTGAGGCGCAGGGTCGCCTCGCCCGTGGCCGGCGGGAGGCCGTTGTGGCCCGCGTCGGTGTACGTGACGACGACCGCCCCGTAGAGGAGCGCGCCCGGGCCGTGCTCGGGCGAGTTGGGGTCGGTGCGCCACGCGCCCGTGCAGCCCGTGCCCGTGGACTCGGGGTGCGCGTGCTCGTCGTGCCCGAGGCCGTACGTCCAGGCGACGCGCGAGCACACGGTGCCCGACCCCGCCTGCGGGTCCTCGAACGCGGCGGCGTACGCCTCGAGCACGTCCGCCACCATCTGCGCGGTGACGGCACCGCCGGAGATCGCGACGAGCTCGTCGAGGGTGAAGCCGGAGGCCTCGCCCAGCGTCTCGGCGTCGACCCCGAGCGTCTCGACGAGGACGTCGTGCCCGATGGCGTCCGCGAGCCACTCGCCGATCTGGTCGCCCGACGTGAGGTGCGGCGTCGGCGCCTCGCCGCCGCCGAGGTCGTCCTCGGCGTCGGTCGTGGTGACCTGGTACGGGACGGCCTGTCCCCAGTCGAAGAACGCGCCGTCGGCCGGGTGCTCGATCGTGACCTCGGGCGCCTGGTTCCCGACGGAGATGACGCGCGACGTGAGCGAGAACTTCCCCGACGCGTCCGTGACGCGCAGGCGCGCCGTGTACGCGCCGATCTCCGTGTACGTGTGCGTCGTCCGGACGCCCTCGGCGTCGAACGTGCCGTCACCGTCCACGTCCCACGCGTAGGTGAGGTCGTCGCCCTCGGGGTCGGACGACGTCGACGCGTCGAACGTCACCTCGAGCGGTGCCTGCGACGACGACGTGGGCGTCGCGGTGAAGCGTGCCTGGGGCGCCTTGTTGCCCTCGGCGTAGTCGATCCGGTAGAGCCCCGCGTCGGGGTTGGCGCGGAAGAAGCCGTCGCCGTAGTCGAGCACGTAGAGCGAGCCGTCGGGACCGAACTCGAGGTCCATCGGGTTGTCGTGCGGCGGCTGGCCCGCCGCGGCGAGCGCGGCGTTCGGCAGGAAGTCCTCGATGTGCGTGACGTCGAACGTCTCCCAGTCGACCGTGAACGCGGCGAGGTAGTCCTGCGAGAACTCGCCGAAGAACGCCTTGCGGTCCCAGTACTCCGGGAGCTTCGTCGTCGACGGGTTGTCGGCGTCGTAGTGGTAGACGGGCCCGCCCATGGGCGCCTGGCCGGAGCCGGAGCCGAAGTTCACGAGCTCGTCCCACGGCTGGTCGCCCGGGTTGTCGCCGTACCAGAGCGTCGCGGCGCGAGCCGGCGGCAGCTCGCGCAGGCCCGTGTTCCAGCGGGAGTCGTTGACGAGGTTCTCGGGGTCGAAGAACTCCCCCGGCGTGCCCGTCGCGAAGTCCCAGTCGTCGTAGGCGAAGTTGTCGCCCTGGACGTACGGCCAGCCGGCGTTGTGCGGGTCGTCGAGCGAGACGACGTTCCACTCCACGAGGCCCATGGGCCCACGCCCCGCGGTCTCCGCCACCGCCTTCGTCGCGTCGGGGCCGTAGTCGCCCCACGAGAGCGAGTTCGTCTCGGGGTCGACCTCGAACCGGAACGGGTTGCGCACGCCCATGACGAAGATCTCGGGGCGCGTGCCCTCGGTGCCCGGCGCGAACAGGTTGCCCTCGGGGATCGAGTACGAGCCGTCGTCCTCGACGTGGATCCGCAGGATCTTGCCGCGCAGGTCGTTCGTGCTCCCCGCGCCACGACGCGAGTCGAAGCCCGGGTTCATGCCGGGGGCGTCGTTGTTCGGCGCGAAGCCGTTCGCGCCCGGGGTGCTCGCGGGCGTGTTGTCGCCCGTCGTGAGGTAGAGGTTGCCGTCGCCGTCGAAGTCGATGTCCGCCCCGACGTGGCAGCACTGCCCGCGCTGCACCTCGACGTCGAGGATCACCTGCTCGCTCGCGAGGTCGATCGTGTCGCCCGTCCACTGGAACCGGGCGAGGCGGTTCACGCCCACCCAGCGGTCCCAGTAGCTCTCGTCCTCGCCCGCCGGGAGCGAGTTGGGCGCGTTGCCCGTCGGGGTGTCCGCGACGCCGTCGCCGTCCGCGTCGCGCGGCGCGTAGACGAGGTAGACCCACCCGTTGTCCTCGAACTCCGGGTCGAGCGCGACGCCCTGGAGGCCGTCCTCCGAGTTCGCGTAGACGTCGAGCGTCGTGACCACGCGCGTGACGCCCGTCGCCGGGTCCGTGAGCCGCACGTCGCCGTTGCGGGCCGTGTGCAGGACGCGCGAGTCCGGGAGGATCGCGAGGTCGATGGGCTCGCCCACGTCCTTCGTCAGCAGCACGCGCTCGTAGTTGGACCAGTCGAGCGCCGCCTCGGCACCCGGTTCCGCGCCGTGGTCGACGCCGTCGTGCGCGACGGCGGGTGCCGTCGCCGCGCCCAGGCCCGTGAGCGCGAGGGCGCCGGCGGCCAGAGCCGCGGTCACCCGCCGGTTCCGGCGCGTACGCCGGTCGATATCCTTCATCTGATGCCGCTCCTGTGAGGTTCAGTCGCCTGTGAGGGGTCATCCGGACCGGGTCGCCCCCGTCGCGCCAACGACGGAATCAGGGCGGCTCGGTCTGTCTGTGCTGGTGGGAGGGCTGCGCGCCCCCTGCCCGGTGGTCCTCCTCGTCTCGTCGTCGAGCGCGATCCCCCCGCACGTCGTCGTGCGGACGGAGAGTGCCACCACGTGCACCGGGGCACGCGCGGAGGCGGTCGGGCCGTAGCGGTCGGGTGAAACTCACCTACCACTCGGTCGTCATCCTACGAGGCTTCTGTCGGGTGTCAATCAAAAGTCGAAAGTCCGCCGATGCACGGACCAGAGGCAGGAGCACAGCCGAATCATGACTGCGCTGTCGGGTTCGGGAGCTGACCTCGAGCGCGCAGAGATCCCGCCAACGATCCGTCGTCGAGCACGTCGATGCCGACTGCCTGTCCCCCGCTGCGCCAGGCCTGCCGACGTCCTGTGGGGGAGCGCAGGGCGCGAGCGTGAGAGGGAGCCGATGGCCTTATTGGCTGGGAATTGGGCTACCTACAGGCTAGCAGTTCGGCTAATATGGCCGTATGAGATCGGTAGCGCTGAGCGAGGCGAAAGACAAGTTGTCGGCCCTGGTGGACGAGGCCGACCGGGAGCACGAGATCATCCGGATCACCCGGCACGGGCGCGGTGCCGCGGTGCTGATGGCCGAGGACGACCTCGAGTCGCTGCACGAGACGCTGTTCTGGCTGTCCCAGCCCGGCGTGCGCGACGACATCGACGAGGCCCGTCGCGCCGCCGCCGAGGGCGCCACGACGTCCGGTGAGGACCTGCGGGCACGGTTCGGGCTGCCGGCGCAGTGACCGACGACCAGACACCGGCGTGGCGGGTCGAGATCGCACCCGCGGCCGAGCGGTCGCTGCTGCGCCTGCCGCACAAGATCGCGGCCGCGGTCGTCGAGTTCGTCACCACGACCCTGCCGACCAACCCCGAACGCATGAGCAAGCCGCTGCGGTACGAGCTCGAAGGCCTGCGCTCCGCGCGCCGCGGCGACTACCACGTGCTGTTCGAGCTCGACCACGACACCGGGGTGCTGCTCGTCGTCCGCATCGCGCACCGCGCCGACGCCTACCGATAGCCCTCCCCGCCCACCCAGCACGAGGCGAGCACCCCCCGTGACCAGGGACCCGGTTCGAGCGTGCCGGGGTTCGCCGTGGTTAACCGCTCGGCGAGGCGCCGCGGAACTCCTTGCTGCAGGAGGGCCCCCGCGGTCAGGACCGGTACACCCAGTGCCACGGCTCGCGCGGGGTGTCCTCGACGAAGCCGAAGCGGCCGCCGTTGGTGCGCATCCACGCCTGGGCCCGGTCGTCCAGGTCGAGGTCGACCGCGATCCCCCAGCCGTGCGGGCTGGTCCCCGGCTCGGCAGCGAGCCCGCCCTGGGAGTACAGGCCCTTGCGCGCCGCGACGTCGACCTGCGCGTCGTAGGACCGGTAGGAGTCCGTGATGCCGATGCGGACGCCGTCGCGCGCCGCCTCGGCGAGCAGGCCCTCGAGCGCCTGGCCCGCGGGCGCCCAGAGGCGGTGGCCGGTCGTCCCGACCTCCTGCAGGGCGGTCCGGGGGATCTTCCCGTTGCCGTAGGCCGCGAGGTCGCCGGGGACGCCGTCGGCGGTCCGCGTCCGGTCGACGCCGGTCGCGCCCGCCACCGCGGTGCTGCCGGTGCTGGTCGAGCCCGCCAGCACCGTGCTGAGGATCTCGTCGAAGCGCGCGCCGGAGCCGCTCGCGACCGCCTGCGCCGCACCGGGGTCGACAGCGCGGACGTCGGCGGCACGGGCCGGGGCGAGGGTCGCCTCGATGGCAGCCACGCGCTGCGCGATCGCGGTGATGCCGTCCATCCGGTCGTCCTCCTGGGGGTGGTGCCGGCGGTGGCGTCCACCGGTCGGCACCTCTATGCACCGCGGCGTGGAGTCTGCCGCCTCCCCGTCCGCGTCGACCGCGCGCCGTACGGCACCCGGCCCGGGTCAGGCCTCCGCGCCGGGGCGCGTGGCCGCCTCGAGGAGCTCGAGCACGTGGACGTAGTCCTCGCCCGTGGCGCGGGACATGCCCATCTCGCACGTCCTGTTGCTCGACACGTACGCGTCGAAGCGGCCCTCGGGCAGCGTGCCGGCGCGGTGCGCGACCTCGTCCGCCTCGGCGCGCGTCGCGCCCGCGGTGAGCTCGGGGTGCAGCATCCCCCGGTCGCCCGCGAACCCGCAGCAGCCCCAGGCCGTCGGCACGGTGGCGCGCTCCGCGACGACCTCCGCCACGGCCCGCAGGTCGTCCACGGCGCCCAGGTGCACGGTCGCGCACGTCGGGTGCACGACGACGTCCCCCGCCCGCGCGACGTCGACCCCGCGCGCCGCGAGGCCGGGCAGCACGTCGGTGCGCACGAACGTCACGGAGTCGACGACCCGCAGGCGGGCGAACCGGTCGCGCGCCCTCTCGTCGCGCGGGTCCGTCCCGGTGAGGTGGCGCGCCGTCTCGGCGAGGCCGTGCGTGCAGCTCGACGCGTCGCACACGACCGGCAGCTCGCCCTCGTGCGTCGCGACCCACAGCGCGTCCACGACCTTGCGGGCCATGGCGGCCGCGCCGTCGGGCAGGCCCTTGGACGACCACGGGGTGCCACAGCACAGCCCGCCGATCCCGTCGGGGACCACGAGCCCGACGCCCGCCCGCTCGCACAGCGCCTGGAAGGCGGCCTCGGCCCCGACCGGGCGGCGCGCGCCGTCCCCGCCGCACGCGCCCCCGGGCAGGCCGGCCTCGGCGGGCGCGAAGAGCTCGCCCATGCACGACGCGAACAGCACCGCGCGCGCAGAGGTGGTGCCGCCGTCGGGCACGACGGCCGTGGTCCCGCGGCGGGGCCCCGGGCCGGGAAGGTCCGCGTCGACGCGCGGCACGACGTCCGTCCCGACGACCCCGCGGGCGACCTCGGACGCGACGCGCACGAGCGGCGTCGGGAGCGCCTCGACGACACCGAGCGCGGCGCGCAGACCCGTGACGACGGTCCCCCAGTGCTCGGCGGCGGCCGCTCCCCCGCGCTGCACGAGCCGCGGCTGCGACCGCGCGCGGTGGCCCTTCATGACGACGCCCGTGTCGATGCCCACGGGGCACGCCTCGACGCACAGCGAGTCCGCGGCGCACGTCGCGACGCCCTGGTAGGCGTACTGCCGCTCGAGCTCGCGCCGCTCGGCGGGCGGCGCGGCGGCCATCTCCTTGAGCAGCGCGATGCGCTGGCGCGGCGTGGTCGTCACGGTGCGCGAGGGGCAGCCCGGCTCGCAGTACCCGCACTCGACGCAGCGGTCGACGAGCGCCGCGTCGTCCCCGCCCGCCGACGACTCGACCTTGAGGTTCCGCAGGTGCTCGTGGTCGTCGTCGGTGAGCACGACGCCCGGGTTGAGCAGACCGTGCGGGTCGAGCAGCCGCTTGACCTCGCGCATGACGGCGTAGAGCTCGTCGCCGTACTGGCGCCGCACGAACGGCGCCATGATGCGGCCGGTGCCGTGCTCGGCCTTGAGCGTGCCGCCGTGCCCGAGCACGAGGTCGACGAGGTCGTCGCTGAACGCCGCGTACCGGTCGAGCTCGGCGCGGTCGCCGAGGCGCGGCGTGATCATGAAGTGCAGGTTGCCGTCCTTGGCGTGCCCGAACGTCACCGCGTCGCCGTAGCCCCGGCGCTCGAAGAGCGCGCCGAGGTCGCGCACCGTCGCGGTGAGGTCGGCGACGGGGACGGCCACGTCCTCGAGCAGCGCGGTGCTGCCCGCGGGCCGCGCGCCCGCGACGGCGGTGTACAGGCCCTTGCGCACGCGCCACAGGCGCTCGCGCGTCGCGGCGTCGGTCGTCACCGTGGCGGGCACGGCGAGGGATCCCGCGAGCGAGCCGACCACGTCGCGCGCCGCCGCCTGGAAGGGCGCGAGAGCGTCGGGGGTCGCCGCGCGGTACTCGACGAGGAGCGCGGTCTGCCGGTGGATGCCCGCCCCGGAGGCCAGCGAGCGCATCGAGGGGTCGGCGGCCGGGTCCGCCGCGGCGACGCGGAGCGACGCCGCGTCGAGCAGCTCGATCGCCTCCGCGCCCGACGCGACGAGCGGCACGAGCGCGTCCGTCGCGTGCTCCAGCGAGTCGAGCACGAGGAGGGTCGTCGCCGCGTGCGCGAGGAGCGGCACCGTCCGGAACGTCACGTCGGCGACCCACCCGAGCGTGCCCTCGCTCCCGACGAGCAGGTGCTCGAGGATCTTCACGGGCTCGTCGTGGTCGAGGAACGCGTTGACGGAGTAGCCCATCGTGTTCTTCATCGCGAACTGGCGCTCGATCTCCGCGCGCATCGCGGCGCTGCCCCGCACGCGGTCGCGCAGCTCCGCGAGCCCGCGGTGGAGCGCGGGCTCGGCCGCGCGCAGGCGCGCGTCGGCGTCGGGCGCGCCCGTGTCGACGACCGTCCCGCTCGCGAGCACGACCGTCATCGCCTCGACCGTCCGGTACGCGGTCCGCGCCGTCCCCGACGACATGCCCGACGAGTTGTTCGCCACGACCCCGCCGATCGTGCACGCGATCTCGCTCGCCGGGTCCGGGCCGAGCCGGCGCCCGTGCCGCAGCAGGTGCGCGTTGACGAGCCGCAGCGTCGCACCGGGCTCGCAGCGCACGCGCTCGCCGCCGTCGAGCACCTCGACGCGCGTGAACCGCGTGCGCGTGTCGACGAGCACGCCCGCGCCCGACGCCTGCCCGGACAGGCTCGTGCCGCCGGACCGGAACGTCACCGGCAGCCCGCGGCGGGTCGCCTCGCGCATCGCGGCGACGACGCCCTCGCGGTCGTGCGCACGCACGACGACCTCGGGCCGCAGGAGGTAGTGCGACGCGTCGTGCGCCTGCGCGACGCGCGTGAGGAGGTCCGTGCGCAGCTCGAGGCCGGGCGTCCCGACGGCGGTCACGGGCGCGTCCGGCGGTCGTAGCCGAGACGGTGGGGCTGCACGGCCTCGTACGTCGCGCGCAGGTTCGCGGTCGTGCGGTCGTACAGGCGCTGCGCGACGCGCACGAACAGGAAGTCGACGAGCGCGAGCTGCGCGATGCGGCTCGACAGGGCGCCGGACCGGAACTGCGTCTCGCGCGCCGTCGTCGTCAGCACGAGGTCCGCGTGCTCGACGAGCGGCGACTCGGGGAAGTTCGTCACGGCGACGGTCGTCGCGCCGCGGTCGCGCGCGATGCGCAGGGCGTCGTTCGTCTCGACCGTGAGCCCGGAGTGCGAGACGCCGACCGCGACGGCGCCCTCGGCCAGGAGCGCCGCGGACTGGAGCTGGACGTGCGGGTCCGGCGACGCGAAGCACAGCAGCCCGATGCGCTGGAGCTTCTGCGCGAGGTCCTGCGCCGTGAGCCCGCTCGACCCGACGCCGAACAGGTCGATCCGCGTCGCCTGCGCGACCGCGGCGGTGACCTGCTCCAGCGCGTCGAGGTCGAGCATGCGCGCCGTCTCCTCGATGGTGCGCGCCTCGTGGAACGCGATCTTCGTCACGACGTCGTGCAGCGTGTCGTCCGGGTCGATCTCGCCGTGCGCGACGTTCGCGCGCTCCTGCTCGACGGCGCGGCGGCTCGTCGCCTGCGCGAGGTCGATGCGGAACTCCGGGTACCCGGCGTACCCGACCGCGCGGCAGAACCGCACGACCGTCGCCTGCGACGTCCCGACGAGCGCGGCGAGCTCCGTGATCGTCTTGCCCACGACGGCCGCCGGGTCGGCGAGCACGGCCTCGGCGATGCGCGCCTCGGCGGGCCGCAGGCTGGGCAGGGCCTGGCGGATGCGGACGAGGCCGTCGGCAGTCATGGGGTCTCCTCGGCGGTGGTCGGGTCCTGCGGGGCGGTCGGTGGCGCGGTGGTACCGGGCGGCGCGGCGGGGTCGCCGAGCGTGAGCCACGGCCCGTGCCCGACGACGGAGCCCGGCTCGGCCGCGAGGCGCGCGGCGAGGTGGAGCGCGCCGTCGAGCGGCGTGCCCGCGGGGTCGACGAGCTCGACGTGGGGGCGCAGCACGGCGAGCCGCGCCCGGAACGCGTCGGTGAGGAGCGGGCCGATCCCCAGCACCCCGCCGGTCGCGGCGGCGAGCGGCGGGACGCCGTCGACGAGCGCGGCGGCGAGCGTCGTCGCGAGGTGGGTCCCGGCGCCCGCGAGGACCTGCCGCGCGACGGGGTCGTCGGCGCGGGCCGCGGCCGCGACGTCGGGCGTGAACGACGCGAGCACCTGGGCCCGGTCGGGGCGCGTGTAGAGCTGCCCGGGCCACGACGGCACCGGGCCGAACCGCGCGACCGCCGCGGCGAGCAGCGCCGTCGAGCCGCCGGAGTCGCGGCCGTCGTGCGCGGCGACCGCGGCGCGCAGCCCCTCCGCGCCGACCCACGACCCGGAGCCCAGGTCGCCGAGCAGGTGGCCCCACCCGTCGACGCGGTGCCACACGGTCCGCAGGTCGGTGCCGAGCGCGATCGCCCCGGTCCCGACCGCCACGACGGCGCCGGGACGGCCCGACAGCGCGCCGAGGTGCGCGGTGAGCGCGTCGGCCGCGACGGCGGTGCGCGGCCCGGGCCGGGCGGACGGGTCATCGTCGGTCGCGACGCCCTCGGCGGGAGGGAGGCCCGTGCGCAGCGCGGCGTGCAGCTCGGCGGGGTCGCGCACGAGGGACGCGAGGCCGGTCGCCCCGACCGCGGCCGCGGCGACGCCGTCCGCGGCGAGGGCGGGGACCGCGGCGCGGAGCCGGTCGAGGAGGTCGCGCACGACGTCCGCGGCGTCGCTCCCGGTGGGCCCGATCGCGACCGGCCGGCCGGACAGGACGACGTCGTCCGCACCCTCCCCGGGACGCGTCGCGTCGCGCAGGCGGCGGGCGAGGAGGCGGCTCCCCGAGCCCCCGACGTCGAGCCCGACGACCCACGGCCCCCCGGGCGTGCTACTGCTCACCGGACCAGTGTGGCACAAACTTTCACGGCACTGCCCGAAAAGGGAGATTCTTGCCAGGGCGTCCGGGGTTGCGTGCGCTCACCGTACGCCGCCCGCTGCGCCGCGGGAACCCCCGCGGCGGTCAGTCGCGGATCGGGTCGTTCCGCAGGACGAGCGCGGCGACCTGCGTCCGCGTCTCCACCCCGAGCTTGGCGATCACCCGGCTGACGTGCGTCTTCACGGTGGCGAGCGAGATGAACAGCGCCGCGCAGATCTCCGCGTTCGACATCCCCCGGGCGAGCGCGTGCGCGATCTCCCGCTCGCGCGGGGAGAGCGTCGCGAGGGCGTCGACCGCAGCACTGTCCGGCGGCCGGGTGTTCTCGGCGGCGAGCGTCATCACCCGGCGCAGGACCGCCGGCGCGAGGACGGGCCGGCCCTGGGCCGCCGCCCGGACGGCGTGGGCGAGCTCCTCGGGCGGCGCGTCCTTGAGGAGGAACCCGCACGCCCCGGCACGCAGGGCGCGCACGACGTGGTGGTCCGTGTCGAAGGTCGTCAGGACGATGATCGCCGTCTCCGGCCGGAGCGCGGTCTCGCGCGCCGTCGCGACCAGCCCGTCGCAGCGTGGCATGCGCAGGTCCATGAGCACGACGTCGGGCCGGCAGGCCTCGATGACGTCGCGGGCGTGGTCCCCGTCGACCGCCTCGCCGACCACGGCGATGTCGGGCTCGCCGCCGAGCATCAGGCGCAGCGCCGAGCGGACCTCGGGCTGGTCGTCCACGGTGACCACCCGGACGACGTCGGACGACGGGCGGTTCACGCGGCCGGCCAGGGGATCGTCACCGACACCACGTGCTCGTCGGCTCCCGGACGGACGCTGACGGACCCGCCCACGGCGCGCGCCCGCTCCTGCATCCCGATGATGCCGAAGCCCGGTCGGGGCGCGACCTCCCGCGTCCCCGTGAGCGGGTTGCGCACCACGATGGCCAGCTCGCGGCCGGGAGCGCCGCTGATGGCGACGTCGACACGCTGGCCGGGCGCGTGCCGCCGGGCGTTGGTGAGGCACTCCTGCACGATCCGGAACGAGTGCCGGCTGACGGTCGGGGGCAGGCGCTCGAGGTCGACGGCGCAGTCCGTCCGCGCGAGCGGCGTCTCGGCCACGAGCTCGTCGAGCCGGTCCAGGGTCGGCTGGGGCTGGTCGTCGTCCGGACGGCTCGGTCCCCGTGCGTAGGTGAGGAGCTCGCGCAGGTCCGCGAGCGCCTGGCGGCTGCTGTCGTGCAGGGCGGCGACGGCCTCGTCCCGGTCGGCGGCGCCCAGGTCCGTCCGGTGCCGCAGGACGCTCGCGTGCATCGCGGTCACCGAGAGGCGGTGGGCGAGGGCGTCGTGCATCTCCCGGGCGATCTGCGTGCGCTCCTGGTGGCGCGCGCGCTCCTCGCCGAGGCGCTGCTCCTCGGCGGTCAGCCGGACCCGCTCGTGCAGCGCGGCGACGAGGTCCCGCCGCGCGCCGACCGCGAGGCCCGCGGCGAGCGCGACGGCGAGGACGACGGCGGTCGCGACGACCGCGGCCACGACCTCCCACCACGGCAGCGCGACGCCGACCAGGTCGATCCCCAGGGCGGTCACCGCCAGGACGCCGACGAGCCAGACCGCCGCGACCGCCGCCAGCTCGCGCACCCGGCGGCGGGTGGCGAGCGACCCGAACGCGAAGAGCGCCGCCGGCACCGCGGCGGCGGAGACGGCGGCGAGCACGGCGAGCAGCAGGGCGACGAGGAAGGGCGCGCTGCGACGCCAGAGCACGACCACCCACGCCGCGACCCCGAACGCGAGGTCGAGGAACAGCAGCGCGGCGAACCGCACGGGGTCGTCCTGCGCCCCCGGCGTGTCGACGCTGAGGGCGAAGTTGCCGAGGAACAGCAGGGCACCCGACAGGGCGACCGCGGCCAGGAGGCCGGTCTCGCGGAGGACCCGACGCCACGTCGGGCGCTGCGCGAACATGCTCACCGGAGCACTGTAGGCACCGAGGAGCCCGACCCCCCAGGGTGCGGGCAGGAAATCAGACCGATGACCGATACCCCGCGTCGGGCCGCTCGACCAGGCTCGGGGCATGCACCCCTCGCTCGACGAGAGCCCCGTCCCGACGGCGCCCTCCCCCGGCCCGCTGCCCACCGGTCCCGCGTCCCGGCCCGCACCGGACGGCACGACCGCGACCGCCTTCCCGTACCACCGGGCGGCGCGCGCCGACGTCCGCCCCGCACGGTGGTGGACCCCGCTCGGCACGTTCGGCGCGACGGCGCTCGTCTACCTCGCCTTCCTCGCCCCGGTCGCCGTCGTCGCGGTCGCCTACGCCGTGCTGGTGCCCTACCGGCCCGGGCTGCCGACGCCGTCCGACGACTTCTCCGACCCGCTCAACCCGTTGGACTGGGCGATCGGCCTCGGGCTCATCGCGCTCCTGCTGCCCGCCGTCGTGCTCGGCGTGCGCTGGGGCGGTCGACGCCGCGGCACGATCCACTCGGTGACCGGGAGGTTCCGGTGGGGGCTCGTCGGCAGCGCGGTGCCGCTCGTCGTGCCGCTCTACGGCGTCGTCACCGTGGGCGGGTTCCTGCTCCGGCCGCCGTCCGACCTGGCGATCCCCGCCGTGACGCCGGCCCTCCTCGTGAGCCTCGGGTGCGTCCTCCTGCTCGGGCCGCTGCAGTGCGCCGCGGAGGAGTACGCGTTCCGCGGCCTGCCCCAGCAGATGCTCGGCACCTGGCTCCGCTCGCCCGTGTGGGGGATCGTCCTGCCGGTCCCGTTCTTCGTCGTCGGCCACGGGTACGACGGGGTGGGCCAGATCGGCATCGCGGCGTTCGCGCTCTGCACCGGGTTCCTCGTCTGGAAGACGGGCGGGCTCGAGCTGGCCGTGCTCGTGCACGTCGCCAACAACCTCTTCCTGTTCCTCCTCGCACCCTTCAGCGCCTCGTCGATGGAGCAGGGCGCGATCGAGCCGCTCGTGCTGCTCG
Organism: Cellulosimicrobium sp. EB106-03-01-XG111; assembly: GCF_058792115.1. Taxonomy (NCBI): domain Bacteria; kingdom Bacillati; phylum Actinomycetota; class Actinomycetes; order Micrococcales; family Promicromonosporaceae; genus Cellulosimicrobium; species Cellulosimicrobium sp. EB106-03-01-XG111. The sequence goes on along the minus strand of NZ_JBYTEQ010000001.1, from coordinate 17,795 downwards.
TCGACCTGGCGCTCCTCGGCAGCGCCACCGTGATGCTCACGGTGTGGTTCTCCCGCCGCGAAGGGCTCCGGGTCCTCGAGCCCTTCTGCGGCCGGGTGCCCGGCGCGGGTGCGGGGTCGTCGCCCGGCCATCCCTCGGGGACCCCTTGAGGCGGCTCCCCTAGGATGCGGGCGTGCCCCGACGACGCCGTCCCGACCACGCGCGGATCACGTTCGCGCTCGACGACGTCGCGCGCGACGCGGACCCGGACCCGGGCTCAGGACCGGACGCGACCGCGGCGGACCACGCCGACGACCGCCCCGCCCCGCACGGCGCGCCCGGCACCGGCTCCGGCTCCGGCGCCACGGGGGGCGGCCCGCCTCGCGCGGGCGGCGCCCGGCGTCGGCGCCTGCGCCTGGTCCTCGCGGGCGCGACCGCCGTCGGGCTCGTCGTCGCCGGCATGGTGGTCGTGGACGCCGCGTCGTCGCGCGGGTCGCTGGAGACGCTGCGGCGCTCCGTCGGGGGCGTCGAGCCCCTCGAGAGCACGCCACGGGAGCTCTGGTCCACGGACGCGCAGACGACCGGCGCCCTCGCCACCCTGCCCGGCCTCCTCGTGCTCGTCCGCGACGACGAGGCCGTCGCCCACGACCTCGACTCCGGCGCGGTCCGGTGGTCCGTTCCCCTGCCGCGCACGTCCCGCTGCGGCGGCGAGCTCGAGCTCGCGCTGACGGCCCCGGTGCCGGACGAGACGCTCGTGTGCGTCACCGACGACGTCCCCTCGCCGCTCGCGAGCCGGACGCTGCTCACGACGGCGACCGGCGCGACGGTCGACGCGACGGCCGCCCCCGCCCCGCAGGTCACCGTGCTCGACGTCGACGGCACCGCCACGACCCGCACGCTGGACGCGTCGCGCGGCTGGTCGGCGCCCGGGCCGGACGGCACCGTCGCCCGCTTCCGCCGCGTCGGCGACACGCCCGCCGCGCCCGTGCCGACCGACCCCTCGACGGGCCTGCCCACCGACCTGTCCGGGGGGCGCGCGGCCGTCGTCACGCTGGAGGACGCCCGGACCGGGGCCGTCCGCTGGGAGCACGAGCTGCCCTTCGTCGCCGAGGAGGGCGGGTGCGACCAGTACGCCGTCACCGAGGACGCCACCTACGCCGACCTCGGCGGCGGGGCCGTCATGCGCCACGCCGGGCTCGTGGCCGTACGGGGCTGCGGCGTCGACGCCCGGTTCACGCCCGACGGCACGCGGGTCGACGACCCGGACGAGCCCGCCGACGTGGTCGCGCAGCTCCCCGACGGTGCGCTCCTGCGCGCGGTCGACCGCGGCTGGGCCGCGCCGGACGGTACCGGCGCGGCAGCCGTGCTCGAGCCGGACGGCGCCGTCCGGTGGGAGCCGAAGGGCGAGGTGATCGTCCCGACCGCGACGGACGGGACCGCGGGAGACCTCGTGCTCACGCGCCAGGTCACGGACCTCGTCGCGCACGACGCGACCGGGCGCCCGCGCTGGGAGAACCCGGAGGTGAACTCCCCCGAGATCGCGTACGTCGTCGCGGACGGCGTCGCCGTCGTCCTCCAGGGCATGGGTTCGGTCCTCGTCGGGGTCGACGTGGAGACCGGGCGCACCCTGTGGACCCGCACGATCGACGAGCTGGTCGACGACGGCGCGGGGCCCGCCGTGCCCTCCAGCATGCTGCACGTCGGGCAGGCGTTCACCGACGGCTCCCGCGCGCTCCTCGCCGTCTCGGCGTGGGAGGACGACGAGCACAGCACGACACGGCTCGTCGCGCTCGACCTCCGGGACGGCGAGACCCGCTGGAGGAGCGACGCGGCGTCCAGCAACCGGTACGCCGCGGTCCAGGGCCGGCTGCTGCGGCTCGACCTGGGCGACGACCCGACGGTGACGCGCCTGGGCTGAGGCGCCGGACCGACGCTCAGCGCGCGAGCCACTCCTTGCGCTCCGCGGGCGGCAGCTTCTCCACGGCGGCGCGCAGCACGTCGCGCGGCATCGCGGCGGCACGCTCCTCGAGGAACGCCCGCAGCCGCTCGGGCTCGACGTCGCCCGCGTGCCGGAGCATCCAGCCGACGCCCTTCTGGACGTACGGCTCCGGGTCGTCGAGCAGCACGGCGGACAGCCGGAACGTGTCGTCGACCTGGCCGCGCCGCAGGAACGCCGCCGTCGCGACGACGGCGGAGCGCCGCCGCGGCCAGTCGGGAGCGCGCGCGAGGTCGTCGAGCACGTCGCGCGGGCGGTCGAGCAGCCACGTCCCGAGCACCTGGGACGCGGTGAGGTCCACGAGGTCCCACGTGTCGATGCGGTCGTGCCGGCGCAGGAAGAGCTCGACGAGCTCCGCGTGCCGCTCGACCGTCACGCGCCGGGCGGTCGCCGCCTTGCCCATGATCGAGCACCCGCCGGCGCGCACCTCGTGGATCCGGTCCTCGAGCAGCAGCTCGATCTGGTCGACCGGCAGGTCGAGGGCGCTCTTCGCGAGCACGAACACGTCGCCCATGCGCACCCCGGCGAGCGTGGCGTCGCCCGGGAACTGCCGCGCGGACGCGCGGCGCTGGGTCGCCGTCGCGCGGGCGAGCAGGTCGGCCCGGAAGTCGGTCGCCGTCGTGTACGGCGGCATCGTCCCTCTCCTCTCCTCCGGGCGCGTGCCCGGGGTCCTGTCGTCGTCGGGCGGCCCGTGCCCCCGGCGGTCCTGCGGCTCAGCGCGGCGCCATGCGGATGGCACCGTCGAGGCGGACCACCTCGCCGTTGAGCATCGGGTTCTCGACGATCGCGCGCACGAGGTGCGCGTACTCCTCGGGCCGCCCCAGCCGGCTCGGGTGCGGCACCTGCGCCCCGAGCGACTCCTGCGCCGCCTCGGGGAGCGACGCCATCATCGGCGTGCGGAAGATCCCGGGCGCGATCGTCATGACGCGGATCCGGTGCTGCGCGAGGTCGCGCGCGAGCGGGAGCGTGAGGCCGGCGACCCCGGCCTTGGACGCGGCGTACGCCGCCTGCCCGACCTGGCCGTCGAAGGCCGCGACCGACGCCGTCTGCACGACGACGCCGCGCTCCTCGCCCTCGGGGTCGGGGCCGTCGGGACCGAGCGGGTCGAGGGCGAGCATGCGCTCCGCCGCGAGCCGGACGACGTTGAACGTGCCGACGAGGTTGACGTCGACGACGCGGCGGAACGCGTCGAGCGCGTGCACCCCGGACCGGCCGAGGACCCGCTGCGCGAGCACGATCCCGGCACAGCTCACGACGACGCGCGCCCCGCCGAGGGCGTCGGCGGCGTCCAGGGCCCGCGCGACGTCGTCCTCGCTCGTGACGTCCGTCGGGACGAACCGCGCCGCGTCGCCGAGCCCCGCCGCGACCGCGGCGCCGTCGGACGACGCGAGGTCGGCGAGCACGACGCGCGCTCCGGCCGCCACCAGGCCCTCCGCCGTCGCGCGCCCGAGGCCCGACGCCCCGCCCGTCACCAGCGCGACCGCGCCCTCGATCCGCATCTCTCATCCTCCGTCAGCCGTGCGGGCCCCGTCGCCCGCCCCGCTGACCGTACCCAGGTAGAGCCGCAGGTCGCGAGATCGACCCGCCCGGCATCCTCCCCGGCACCCCGCCGGCGCCCCACCGGCACCACGCGCACGGGGCACCGGGTGGCGAGGGGCTCAGTGCGAGGGCATCTCCAGGCAGCCGCCGTCCGCGATCGGTCCGCCCGCCTCGAGCGTCACGGCGTCGGGCGCGACGCCCCCGAACACGCAGCCGCCCGGGACGGCGACGCCCACGCCGACGGTCGTCGCGACCTCGCCGGACGCCGTCGTGCCCACGACCTGCACGGTCTCGAACCCCGCGGCGGCGAGCGCCGTCGCGACCTCGTCGGCGTCGACCGCCGAGCCGTCCGCGACCGGGTCGAGCGCGGCGCGGACCGCGGGCACCGAGCGGGCCGCCTCGGCGTCGCGCTCGGGGGTGCCCTGGCGCTGGCGGTACGCCTCGTTCGACGCGTCGAGCGTCGTCTCCCGCCCGGTCTCGGCGCCGTCCGTGGTGCTCGCCGGGGCGCTCGCCACCGACCGCTCGGCGGAGGAGTCCCGCTGGTCGGCCCACGACTGGATGCCGACCGTCACGACGACGAAGTACCCCACCACGCCGACGAACGCGAAGATCGCGATGCCCACCACCACGCCGACCACCGCCCGCATCACGGGCGAGGTGGTGTCCGGGCCCTCGTCCGGGCCGTCGTCCGGCACCCGCGTCGTCATGTCCCGAGTCTGTCCCGCCGGGGCGCCGGAGGCCACCGAGATTCCGCCCGCTCCTACTGCTCGCGAGCGGCGCGGACGCCCTCGAGCCAGCGGTCGAACTCCTCCGCGAGCTCCTGCGGGGACATCCGGAGCGCCTCGGCCGGGCTCGTCGCCTCCCGGCCTGCGACGTACAACCGGCGCACCATGTCGGTCTTCGGGGTCCACGGGCGCATGGAGGCGTCCCTTCTCTCAGCTGTTGGCATCGCGCACATACTTCAGCACGCCACGGTCAGGCTCGCGCGCGCTCGACCGGGGTCGGGACGGGTTCCGCACGACGTCACACCCGCGGTGCGAGGATGGGACGGGCCCGGACGCACCGGCGCCTCGCCCGAGGAGGTCCCATGAGCCTGTACGACATCCCGTTCGACGCCATGGACGGGACGGCGCACACCCTGCGCGAGCACGCGGACGACGTCGTGCTGGTCGTCAACGTCGCGTCGCGCTGCGGGCTCGCGCCGCAGTACGCGACGCTCGAGGCGATGCAGGACAAGTACCGCGACCGCGGGTTCACCGTCATCGGGTTCCCCAGCAACCAGTTCCTCCAGGAGCTCGGCACCAACCAGGCGATCCAGGAGTTCTGCTCGCTCACCTACGGCGTGACGTTCCCCGTGGTGGACCGCGTGCGCGTCAACGGCCGTCACGCGCACCCGCTGTACACGGAGCTCAAGAAGACGCCCGACGCCGACGGCAAGGCGGGGCGCGTCACGTGGAACTTCGAGAAGTTCCTCGTCCTGCCGGGCGGCGAGGTGCACCGGTTCCGGCCGCGCACGCTGCCCGACGACCCGGCGATCGTCGGGCTCGTCGAGACGCACCTCCCCCGCTGACCCCGCCCGCTCCGGCCGCCCCGGTCGGCCCGGACGGCCCGGGCAGCGGCCGCTCAGCGGACGACGAGCGCGGGGTGCCGCGGGTCGTCGACCCGCACGACGACGTCCGCCACGTCCTCGGGCCGGACCTCCTGCGCGTACCGCGCCCAGGCGGCGAGCGTCCACGCCGCGTCGGGCGCGGTGCGGCGCGCGAGCGTCGCGGGGCGCAGGGCGAGGTGCACGGAGAAGTCGAGCGCGAGGCCGAGCCCCAGGCAGAGCGCGCCGTCGAGCACGACGACGAGGCCCGGCTCGGCCTCGACGTACGCGGCGCGCGTCGACCGGCTCGTCGCGGGGTCGCGCAGGCTCGGCAGGTAGCGCCCGGACCCGCCCGGCCCGACGGCGTCGAGCACCTCACGCTGGAGCCCGGCCACGTCGACCCACTCGTCGAGGAGGGCGTCGGGGTCCTCGCGCCCGCGCTCGAGGCGCAGCGACGCGGGACGCCAGAAGTCCTGCACGCGCACGCGCGCGACCGGGCGGCCCGCCGCGCGCAGCGGCGCGACCAGACGGTCGGCGAGCGCCTCGGGCCGCGTGGAGGGGTGTCCGTCGACGACGAGGCGGACCGCCCCGGGCCGCTCGCGCCCGACGGCGAGCACGCGCTCGACGACCCGGTCGACGAGCACGTCCTCGCTCACCGGCTCGACGCGCACCGGCTCTCCCCGCATCGGTTCGGCCCGCATCGGTTCGGCCCGCATCGTTCGACCCGCACCGCGTCAGGATGCCACGGGCGGCGCGACCGGGTCCGCGCGCTCGGCCAGCCACGCGCGCGGGGAGCGGCCGACGCGATGGCTGAACGCGCGCGAGAACGCGGCGGGCGTCGCGTACCCGAGCTCGGTCGCGGTCCGACTCACCGAGGCGCCTGCGCGGAGCCGGTCCTGCGCGACGGTGACGCGCCAGCCGGTCACGTAGTCGCCGGGCGGCTGCCCCACGACGGCGGTGAACCGGGCGGCGAACGCGCTCCGGGACAGGTGCGCCGCACGCGCCATCGACGCGAGCGTCCAGGACTCCCCCGGCGCCTCGTGGACCGCGACGAGCACGGGCGCGAGGCGCTCGTCGGCGAGGCCGGGGAGCAGACCCGGCGGGAGCGCGAGGTCGTCGGCGTGGTCGAGGATCCACCGGAAGAGCTGCACGAGCACGACCTCGAAGAGCCGGTCGGCGAGGACACGGCGGCCGCAGCGGACGTCGTCGATCTCGCGGAAGAGCAGGTCGAGCGCGGGCTCGAGCCCCGCGACGTCGTCGAGCGGCAGCACGAGCACGGGCGGCAGCGTCCGCACGAGGGGGTGCGTGGCGCCGCCCTCGACGTCGAGCGTCGCGCACGCGAAGTCGGAGTCCTCGGTGGGCGCGTTGTGGAACGCGTGGTCGAGCGGGCGCGGGTAGAAGAGCAGGCTCGGGCGGTCGACGCTGCGGCGCTCGACCCGGCCGTCCGCGCCGACGTGGGTCATGTCCATCTCGCCGCGCCGGAGCACGTGCAGGAAGCCGCGGCCGGGCCGCGCGTCGAACGTCGTGACGCCGCACAGCGGCCCGGTGTGGAAGAGGTGCGTCCGCACGCGGAACCGCTCGAGCAGGTGCGAGAGCCGGTCGACGGGAGCCATCACCCCAGGATGCCAGACGATCGGACACGTTCCGAGGACGATTCGTTCCCCGTCGTCCGGCGCGACCGACCAGGCTGGACGACGTCGGCCCCGCCCGGGACCGGCGTCCCGCACCCGGAGGAGATCCCCGTGTCCCGTGTCCCCCTCGTCAGCCCCGAGTCCGCGACCGGCCCCGTCGCCGACGGGCTCGACCAGATCCGTGCCGCGTTCGGCGGCGTCCCGGCGATGTTCCGGGCGGTCGCGAACTCGCCCGCCGCCCTCCAGAGCATGTGGGGCGCGTTCGGCGCCCTCGGCACCGGCACGCTCGGCGCCGCGGTCGGCGAGCAGATCGCCGTCGCCGTCGCGAACCGGAACGCGTGCGAGTACTGCCTCGCCGCCCACACCGCGCTCGGGCGCAAGGCCGGCGTGGCGCGCGACGACCTCGCCGCCGCGCAGGACGGCACCGCGTCCGACCCGCGCGTCGAGGCGCTGCTCCGCTTCGCGCTCGCCCTCGTCGAGGAGCGCGGCCACGTGACGGCGCAGGACGTCCAGGCGGTCCGCGACGCGGGATGGACCGACGAGCAGGTGGTCGAGGTCGTCGCGCACGTCGCGCTCAACCTGTTCACCAACTACGTCAACGTCGCGCTCGACGTCCCCGTCGACTTCCCCGCCGTCGGCCTGCGCCGCGCCGCCTGAGAGGAGCCACCGTGCCGTCCCACCCCGCCGCACCGTCCCACCCTGCCGACCCGCGCGCCCCCGGCGCCCCCGCCCCGGGGCGCGGGAGCGCCGTCGTGCTGGAGGTGCGCACCGGCGGGGTGGGCACGGTGGCCCACCGCGGGCGCGAGGTGCCGACGGCGTTCCGCAAGCAGCCGCGCGTCGACCCCGTCGCGGTCGGGGAGGAAGGGCTCGAGGGCGACACCCAGGCCGACCGGCGCGTGCACGGCGGCCCCGAGAAGGCGGTGTGCGTCTACCCGGTCGAGCACTACGCGGCGTGGCGCGACGAGCTCGGCGTCGACCTCCCGCCCGGTGCGTTCGGGGAGAACCTCCTGACGCGCGGGCTCACCGAGGACGACCTGCTGCTCGGCGACGTGCTCGCCCTCGGGACGACGACCCTCCAGGTGAGCATGCCGCGCCGCCCCTGCTACAAGCTCGCGGCGGTCCACGGTCTCGTCGACCTCCCGGACCGGGTCCAGGCGTCGGGTCGCACGGGCTGGTACCTGCGCGTGCTCACGCCCGGCACGGTGCGCGCGGGCGCGACCGCGGTCGTCGTCGACCGGCCGGACCGGAGCGCCACGGTGCGCGAGGTCAACCGGGTGATGAACCTCGACCGCGACGACCTCGCGGCCGCTGCGGCGCTCGCCGCCCTCCCGACGCTCCCCGCGCGCTGGCGCGACACGCTCGCGCGTCGGCTCCGGGGCGCCACCGAGGACGACCGGGCCCGGCTGCGGGGACCGGCCCCCGAGAGCCCGTGACGCCCGCGCCGCGCCGAGCGGCTCAGGCGCCGGGCGTCGCGCCGCCGTCGGACACCGCGGCCTCGCGCCCGCGCGGGAGGCGGACGACGAGCAGGCACGTGTCGTCCTCGCTGCGGCGATCCCCGGCCTGGTCGAGCAGGTGGTCCCGGGTGGCCGCCGCGCCCGCGTCCGCCGGGGCGCGGCCGAGGGCCCGCGCGAGCTCGACGATCCCCTCGCGCTGGCCGCGCGCCCGCGACTCGACGAGGCCGTCGGTGTAGAGCACGAGCGTGCTCCCGGCCGGTACGTGCAGGTGGACGGCCGCCACCGGCCCGGGCGTGACGACCCCGACCGGCGTGGTGAGGGCGCCGTCGAGCGGCCGCACGACGCCGTCGGGCGTGCGGAGCAGGGGCGACGGGTGGCCGGCCCGGCAGTAGACGAGCTCGCGCCCTCCGTCGGCGTCCGGCGGCCCGAGGGTCGCGACCACGCACGTCGCGACGTCGGCGAGGCCGAACTGCTTCACGAGCCCGTCGAGGCGCGCGACGACGCCGTCGGGCGCGGTGCCGTCCGCCGCGACGGTCAGCAGCGCGGACCGGATCTGGCCCATCGCCGCCGCGGCGTGCATGTCGTGCCCGACGACGTCGCCCACCACGAGGAGCACGCGGCCGTCGGGGAGCTCGAGAGCCTCGAACCAGTCGCCGCCGACCGCGGCCCCCGACGCGCCGGCCGCGGGCCGGTAGACCACGGCGACGTCGAGGTCGTCGAGCGGGGCGAGGCGGGGCAGCATCCGCTCCTGCAGCGTGTGCGCGGCGTCGCGCTCGCGCTCGTAGAGCCGCGCGTTGTCGAGCAGGAGACCGATCCGGTGCCCGAGGTCCTCGAACATCACGGCGTCCTCGTCGCCGAAGGCCCCGGCCTGCGGGCTGACGACGGCGAGCACGCCGACGACCCGGCCCCGGGCCCGCAGCCCCACCGACATCGCGGAGCCGAGCCCGAGCTCCCGCATCGCCGCGAGCTCCTCCTCGTCCGCGTGGGGCGAGACCAGGTCGGGCGTGACGTCGAACGGCCGGGCGAACCGCGCGCCGCCCCCGAGCACGTCGACCGCCGCGAGCGACCGGTCGGCCCAGCCCGGCGTCCGGGACAGGCGCCGGGCCGCGTCGGCGAGCGCCGGGTCGTGCGACGCGACGTCGGTGCGCGAGCGACGGTCCGGGTACGTCACGACGACCGCCCAGCCCGAGAAGACCTCGGCCACGGCGTGCGCCGCCTCGGCCAGCACGTCCTCGACGTCGAGGAGCTCGCCCAGCCGCTCGACGAGCCGCGTCGTCGTGGTCAGCCGACGGTTCGCGGAGATCGCCGCGTCGAGGGCCGCCTCGCGCGACCTCGCCGTCTCGACCCGTGCGGTGACGTCTGCCTGGACGCCGACGAAGTGGGTGAGCGTCCCGTGGTCGTCGTGGACCGGCGAGATGGTGAGCTGGTTCCAGAACGCCGTGCCGTCCTTGCGATAGTTCAGCAGCGTCTCGCCCACCGTGCTGCCGTCGTCGACCGCGGCGCGGATCCTCGCGACCGCCTCGCGGTCGGTGCCCAGGCCCTGGAGGAACCGGCAGTTCGTGCCCAGCACCTCGTCCGCGGTGTAGCCGGTCGTCGCCGTGAACGCGGGGTTGACCCAGACCAGCGGCATACCGGGGGCGCGCGCGTCGGCGATGGTGAACGAGACGTCGCTCGCCGACATCGCCCGGCGTTCGAGCGCGACGGCGAGCCGCTCCGCCTCGGCCAGCGCGGCGGCCGGGGGGTCGGACGGGGAGGTCGAGGTGGCCACGGGGCGCCTCACGGTCGGACGGCGGGCGTCCTGTGCTCGAACGCCCGGAACACTGTCGCACGACGCACGACCGTGCGCGCACGGCCCCCGGGGCGCCGGCTCTTATACGACCGGCAGGCGCAGCGCCTCGCCGAGCGGGACCGACGGACCCTGGAAGGGCACGACGTCCTGCTCGCACGTCGCGCCGTCGGTCGCGTCGAGGTCCACGAGGTACCGCGCGACGGCGGCGTCCGCGCACGCGCTCTTGCCGATGATCGTGTGGCCCCAGCCCTCGACGGTGAGCACGCGGGCGTCGGGCCAGCGGTCCGCGTAGGGCTGCGTGAACCCGTACGGCGTCGCGGGGTCGAACCGGGTGCCGACCACGAGGACGGGGGCGTCCGTCGTCTGGTCCCACGGGCCCGTGAACGCGTCGCGGTCCTCGACGGGCACGAACTCGCACTGGACGCCCACCCAGCCGCGGAAGCGCCCGAAGTGCGGGTACTGCGCGTCGAGCGCGTCGACCTTCGCGGGGTACTGCCACGGGCGGCCGGGGGTCGTCGTGTCGACGCACAGGCTCGCGAGCGCGCCGCCGACGGACGCGTAGTCCTCGGCGAATCCGGCGCGGCGGAGCAGCTCCCCCAGCGAGGGCAGGGCGCCGAGGGTGCGCTGCCGGTCCGCGGCCGCGGGCGGCTCGACGGCGCCGCTCAGCACGGCGAGCGACGCGAGCGTGAGGTCGAGGTCGCCCCACGCGACGGGCTCGTACAGGTACTGGAAGACGAGCGCCACCGTGTCCGGGTACCCGACGCGCACGCTCGTGCCGTCGGGGAGCGGCACGTCGACCGGCGCCTCGCGGAGCGCGGCGTAGGTCGCCTCGACGACGTCGGCCGGGTCGCCGAGCGACGCGAGCGCGCACGCCGACGGCCCCGCCTCCGCGCACAGCCGCGCGAACTCGCCGAACGTCTCGGTCGCGCCGGCGGCCTGCCCGATCCGGGCGCCGATCAGCTCGCGCGACCCGACGCCCGACCACGCGTCGACGTCCATCGTGCCGTCGAGCACCAGGGCGCGGACGCGGTCCGGGAACAGCGCGCCGTAGGTCGCGCCGAGCACCGTGCCGTAGGAGTACCCCACGTAGCTGAGCTGCTCGTCGCCCACGGCCTGGCGCAGCAGGTCCATGTCGCGCGCGACGTTCGCCGTCGACGCGTGGGCGATCCGGTCGCCCGAGAACAGCGTGCACGACGCCCCGAACGCCGCCATCTGGCCGAGGTAGCGCGCCTCCTCGCGGTCGGTCACGGGGAACGCGGGCAGACCCGCGAGGAACGCGTTCTCGCGGTCCTGGTCGCGGAAGCACGTCGCGGGGTCGGACGTCCCGACGGCGCGCGGGTCGAACCCGATGACGTCGAACCGGGCGAGCACGTCGTCGTCGAAGAGCGAGCCCCCGAGCAGGTGCAGCGTCTCGACGCCCGGCCCGCCGGGGCCGCCGAAGTTGGTGAAGAGGCTCCCGATCCGCAGCTCGGGGTCGGACGCCGGGAGCCGCGTGAGGCCGATGGTCGTCGTGCGGCCGTGGGGGCGGTCGTAGTCGGTCGGCACCTGCGCCGTCGCGCACTCGAACGCCTCGAGGCCGTCGCCGTCGCACGGCCCCCAGGCGATCTCGGGCACGGGGGCCTCGACCTGGGCGGCCGTGGTCGGGGCGGGTCCGGTGCGGGCCGACGCCGTGGCGGCACCGGTGCGGGCGGGCTCACCCCCCGGGCCCGCGACGGCCGCGGCGGGTACCCCGCCGAGCAGGAGGACCGCCGCCAGCGACGAGGCGGCGGCGCGGACGGTTCGTGTCGTCATCGATCGCGAAGTCATCGCTCCCCATCCGACCACGGGCCCGCGAGGACCGCACCCGGACCCCGGGCGGGGTCCGGCCGGGTCAGCGCAGAGCGACGACGGCGACCCCCGCCGCGACGGCGAGGGGCGCGAGCACGAGGCCCTGGCGGATCACGTGCCACGCGGGCGGCGCCTCCTGCCCGAACGTGTGGCGGCGGTACTGCTGCCACCACAGCACCGTCGCGAGGGACGCCCACGGTGTGATCAGGGGGCCGGCGTTCACCGCGACGAGGAGCGTCGCGAGCCGGTCGGCGCTCTCCCCGGCGGCGGGCAGCAGCGCCAGGAACGCGGGCAGGTTGTTCACGAGGTTCGCCGCGACGACGCCGGTCGCGGCGAGCCGCGCCAGGTCGCCCGGCCCGTCACCCGTGCCCGCGACGGTCGCGAGGAGGTCGCCGAGCCCGTGCGCGTGCCAGGTCTCCACGACCACGAACAGCGCCGCCACGACCACGGCGGACCGCCACGGCAGCATCTCGCGCACCGGCACGAGCGGGCGCACGCGCCGCCACCACGTCGCGAGCGCGAGCACCGCCGCGCCCGCGAGCGCCGTCGGCGCGACGGGCAGCTCGAGCGCGAACGCGACCGCGAGGAGCACGACGACGGCCCCGGTGACGCGCAGGAGCACCCGGTCGGGCGGCGTCGGGCCGGGGCCCACGAGGTCGAACCGCCCGCGCAGGTGGCGGCCGTGCAGCGCGAGGAGCACGACGACCGTCACGGCGAGCACCGCGAGCGCCGGCGCCCACATCACCCCGACGTACCCGGTGCCGAACCGGTCCGCCGCGAGCAGGTTGGTGAGGTTCGAGACGGGCAGCAGGAGCGACGCCGTGTTGGCGAGCGCGAGCACGGTGAGCGCGAGCGGCAGCGGTCTGGTGCCCGTGCGTCGGGCGAGGGCGAGCACGACGGGCGTGACGAGCACCGCCGTCGTGTCGAGCGACAGCACCACGGTGCTGGCCGTCGCGAGCAGCACGACGAGCACCCACAGCACGATCCGACGGCCCCCGGCGAGCCGCGCCGCCCGGGCGGCGACGGCGTCGAACAGGCCCGCGCCCGCGCACAGCTCCGCGACCACCGTGATGGCGAGGAGGAACACGAGGACCGGCCCGGTGCGCACGAGCAGGTCGCGCGCGTCCGCCGCGGGGAGCAGCCCCGTCGCGGGGAGCGCGACGACGACCACTGCGGCGAGGAGCCACGGCGGCAGACGACGGCGGCGTCGCCGGTGAGCCGTGCCGGCGGCGGCGTCGGAGTCAGCACCGACATCAGCGGGAGGCTCGGTCGTCACGGCGGTCACTGTACGACCGGCGCGCGTCGCTCGTCGGTCGGGGGCGCGGTCAGCAGCAGTCGCAGGACGGGGCGGCGGCGTCCGTGGGGGCGGCGCGCACGACGGCGGTCGGGGCGCAGCACGCGTCGCCGCGCCAGGCCTCGATGCCCTCCTTGACCGCGACGGCGGCGATGACGAGCGCGGCGAGCGGGTCGGCCCACGACCACCCGAGGGTCGCGTTGAGGACGAGCCCGACGAGCAGGACCGCCGACAGGTACGTGCACAGCAGCGTCTGCTTCGAGTCCGCGACGGCGGACGCCGAGCCGAGCTCGCGTCCGGTGCGGCGCTCGAACCACGACAGGAACGGCATGACGGCGAGGCTCACCGCGGCGAGCCAGATGCCGACGACCGAGTGCTCGGGTTCCGCCGCGCCGAGCAGGGACCGGACGGCGTCGACGGACACGAACACCGCGAGGCCGAGGAACGAGACCGCGATGACGCGCATCGCGGCCCGCTCGCGCCGGTGGGGGTCGGGCGCCGCGAACTGCCAGGCGACCGCGGCAGCCGAGAGGACCTCGACGAGCGAGTCGAGCCCGAACCCGACGAGGGCGGCCGACGACGCGACCCGTCCTGCCGTGATCGCGACGACGGCCTCCACGACGTTCCACGCGATCGTCGCGGCGACGACCCACCGCACGCGCCGCTCGAGGACGGCGCGGCGCGCGGCCGTCAGGGCGGGGGCGGACGGCGGTGCGCCGACGGGGACGGAGGTCATGAGCACGTGCACCCGTCGGGGCCGCAGCAGGTCGGGTCGACCTGGACGACGAGCCGCAGCAGGTCGTCGAGCGCGGGCGCGAGGTGGGGGTCGGCGAGGCGGTACCAGGTGCGGCGCCCGTCGGGGATCGCCTCGACGAGCCCGCACCCGCGCAGGCACGCGAGCTGGTTGGACATGACCTGACGGGAGACGCCGAGCGCGTCGGCGAGGTCGGACGGGTAGGCGGGCGCCTCGCGCAGCGCGAGCAGGACGCGGGCGCGCGTCTCGTCCGACAGGGCGTGCCCCAGCCGCGCGAGGGCGGCGGTGTGCGTGAGGGTGACCGTCTCGACCATGGGTGCGACAGTACACGGACCCGTGTATTCACGGAATGATGTACCGCGGGGGGGTCGCCCGGCGGGCGGGGCGTGGGTGGTCGGCGCGAGGATGGGGCATGCTGCTCGCCGAGGTCGCCGCCACGTCCGACGCCGTCGCCGCTACGCGCTCGCGCCTCGCCAAGCGCGCGGCCATCGCCGACCTGCTGCGGCGCGTCGCGGACGACGCCGAGGCCGGGAGCGCGGAGGTGGAGATCGCCGTCGCGTACCTCGCGGGCGAGCTGCGCCAGCGCCGCACCGGGCTCGGGTGGCGGTCGCTGCGCGACCTCCCCGCCCCTGCCGAGGAACCCGGCCTCACGCTGACCGACGTCGACGCCGCGTTCGCCCGCATGGCGGACCTCTCCGGCCCCGGGTCGTCGACCGCGCGCCAGGCCGAGGCGGCCGCCCTGTTCGGGGCCGCGACGGCGCGCGAGCAGTCGCTCCTCGCCGGGCTCGTCTCGGGTGAGCTGCGCCAGGGCGCGCTCGACTCCGTGGTGGTCGACGCCGTCGCCGAGGCGGCGGGCGTCCCCGCCGACGCGGTGCGGCGCGCGGTCATGCTCGCGGGCGCGACCGGGCCGGTCGCCCGCGCGGCGCTCACCGCGGGCGGCCCGGAGGCCGCGACGGAGGCGCTCGGGACGTTCCGGCTCACCGTCGGCCGCCCGGTGCGACCGATGCTCGCGCAGTCCGCACCCGACGTCGGCGCCGCGCTCGACAAGCTCGGGGCCGCGCCGGGCGGCGAGGACGCGCCGGGCACCGCCGTCGCCGTGGACGTCAAGCTCGACGGCATCCGCATCCAGGTGCACCGCGACGGCGACGACGTGCGCGTCTTCACGCGCTCCCTCGACGACATCACCGAGCGCGTCCCCGAGATCGTCGCGGCCGTGCGGGCGCTCCCCGGCCGGGCGCTCGTCCTCGACGGGGAGGCGCTCGTCGTCGGGCCCGACGGCGTCCCCCGCCCGTTCCAGGAGACCGCCGCCCGCTCCGCGACCCAGGGCGAGCGCACCGCCGCCGAGGAGGCCGAGCTCGCGGCCTCGCTCGAGCTCTCCCCCTTCTTCTTCGACGTGCTCCACGCCGACGGCCGCGACCTGCTGGACGAGCCGCTGCGCGACCGGCTCGCCGTGCTCGACGACCTGCTCACCGACACCGCAGGGCCGCTCGCCGTGCGCCGCCTCGTGACCGACGACGCCGCGGCGGCGACCGCGTTCTTCGACGCCGCCGTCGCCGAGGGCCAGGAGGGCGTCGTGGTGAAGTCGCTCGCCGCGCCCTACGCGGCCGGGCGGCGCGGCGCCGGGTGGGTGAAGGTCAAGCCGCGGCACACGCTCGACCTCGTGGTGCTCGCCGTCGAGCAGGGCTCGGGCCGGCGCAGCGGGTGGCTGTCGAACATCTGGCTCGGCGCGCGCGACCCCGAGGGCGGGTTCGTCATGCTCGGCAAGACGTTCAAGGGCATGACCGACGAGATGCTCGCGTGGCAGACGCAGCGCTTCCGCGAGCTCCAGACCTCCGACGAGGGGTACGTCGTGCACGTGCGCCCCGAGCAGGTCGTCGAGATCGCGTTCGACGGCCTCCAGCGCTCGACCCGCTACCCCGGCGGGCTCGCGCTGCGCTTCGCGCGCGTCGTCCGGTACCGCGACGACAAGACGGCCGCCGAGACCGACACGATCGACACGGTCCGGGCGCTCGCGCGGCCGCTGGGGGGCGGCGCGACGGACGGGCCTGACGCGGAGGGCTGAGCGGACGGCGCGTCGAACGCGGCGGAGAGCCGTCCGGCGGTGGGTGCATCCGCGGGCGGCGGTCCGGGTGAAGGAGAGGTGGACGCCGCACCGGCGTCCGACGGCGTTCCCGCCGTCCCGTGCACGACGAAGGGACTCGACGATGAACCTCCGACGCACGCTCACCGCGGCAGGAGCCGCGCTCCTCGCCCTGACGGCGGCGGCCGCACCGGCCGTCGCGGCACCCGCCCCCTCGGCGGCGCCGCCGTCGGGCACCACGAGCCTCGCCTCGGTGCTCGCGGCCGACGGCGACACGTTCGACCGCAACTGGTACGACTTCGACATCGTCGACCAGGCCGTGGCCGCGGTCCTCGCCGCCAAGCCGGACAGCCCGGTGGCGGTCCTGGCCGACGGCACGGTGCCGCTCACCGCGTTCCTGCCGAACGACCGGGCGTTCCAGCTCCTCGCGCTCGACCTCACGCACCGCTGGCAGCCCACCGAGGAGCGCGTGCTCACCTCGCTCGCCGGCGCGGTCGGCATCGACGCGATCGAGCAGGTCCTGCTCTACCACGTCGTCCCCGGCGCGACGATCGACTCCCGCACCGCGCTGCGGTCCGACGACGCCGTCCTCACCACGGCGCAGGGCGCGACGTTCCGGGTCGACGTGCTGAGCAAGCGCCTCGCCCTGGTCCGCCTCGTCGACCAGGACCGCGACGACCTCGACCCGTTCCTCGTGAAGAGCAAGCTCGACCTCAACAAGGGCAACGTCCAGATCGCGCACGGCATCAGCGCGGTGCTGCGGCCGCAGAACCTCTGACGAGCCCGACCTCCCGCGCCCGGCCCCGCACCCGCGGGGCCGGGCACCTTTTTTGATGCGTGTGCATCCAGATCCGCACCTGCGGGGGAAGAGGGGGTGTCAGCAGATCGAGCGCCCGGGACGGACCGGGCTCGACCACCGGAGGACACCATGCACCGCACCGCACGACGCACCGCCGCGCTCGCGGGCGCAGCGACCCTCGTCGCGCTGGGGGCCGTCGCGCTCCCGGCCCAGGCCGCCACCGACGACGGCGCCTCGCTCTCCGTCCTGCACGGCGTGCCGGACACGCCCGTGGACGTGTGGGTGAACGACGAGCTCACGCTCGACGACTTCCAGCCCGGCGACCTCGCCGGCCCGCTCGACCTCCCCGCCGGGACGTACACGGTCGCGATCACCGCGCCCGACGCCACGGACACGAGCTCCCCGGTCATCGGCCCGGTCGACCTCCAGCTCGCGGGCGGCACGAGCTACACCGCCGTCGCGCACCTCGACGCGGGCGGCCAGCCGACCGCGACGCTCTTCACGAACGACACGAAGCCGACGGCCGCGGGCCAGGGCCGGCTGACCGTGCGGCACGTCGCTGCGGCGCCCGCGGTCGACGTCCTCGCAGGCGGCACCGCCGTCGTGACGGGGCTGGAGAACCCGAAGGAGGCCGTGCTCGACCTGCCGGCCGGCACGATCTCGGCGACCGTCGCCGCGGCGGGCACCACGGAGCCCGTGCTCGGCCCGGCCGACCTCACGGTCGCCGAGGGCGTCAACACGATCGCGTACGCGTGGGGCAGCCTCGACGCGGGCAACCTCGCCCTCGCGACCCAGACGGTCGAGGGCCTGCACTCGTCGCCGTCGGGCGTCCCGGCCGGGCTCTCGGGCCTCGCGGCGGCCGACGCGCCGAGCACCGCGACGGGCGTGGCCATCGCGTTCGGCGCGTCCCTGTTCGGCCTCCTGCTCGTCGCCGCGACCGTCATGCTGGCACGCGCGTGGCGCCAGCAGCACGCGGCCCACGCCGTCCGGAGCGACCGGACGGCATGACGCAGCGCACGACCGCCGGTCCCGGGGGGGAGGGGGGGGGGGAGGGGGGGGGGGGGGGGG